>JANONI010000042.1:0-38310 GCA_031420755.1 Bacteroidota bacterium
TCAGTGTATTTAATTTTCAAAATTATTCTGCTAAAACATTGAGAAAAAACGTTGCCACAGATTCACAGATGAAATTTATGGAATATTTTCTGTGAAAATCTGAGTAATCTGTGGCATAAAAAAGCTACGCTGAGTAGTTACAATATGTTTTTCGTTGAATGTAGTTATGAGTAGAATAGATGAATTTTGGATGGCAAGATGTTTACATTTAGCAAAACTCGGCGCAGGCTCTGTTAGTCCGAACCCGTTGGTTGGGGCGGTTATCGTAAAGAATGGGAAGAAAATATCAGAAGGATATCATCAGCAGTATGGTGGTCCGCATGCTGAGATTAGTGCGATTAATTATGCAGTGCTTAGAAAAAAAAACATTGTTGGTGCTACACTATACGTAAATCTTGAACCGTGTTTTCATTTTGGGAAAACCCCACCGTGCGTTGATGCTATTCTGGAACATGGAATCTCGCGTGTAGTAATTGCTACACAAGATCCTAATCCCTTAGTTGCTGGAAAAGGTTTAAAGAAATTGAAAAGAAATGGCGTTGAATGTTCAATCGGTATTCTACGCCACGATGCGGAACGGTTGAATGAAATTTTTTTTACATTTATTAACAATAGAATGCCGTTTGTTGCTTTGAAAGTAGCACAAACTATCGATGGATTTATTGCAAGAACGGACGGTACATCAAAATGGATAACGAATAATCAATCGCGAAAGTATGTCCACCAACTTCGTAGCGAGTATGATGCAGTAATTGTTGGGGCAAATACCATTGTTAAGGACGATCCAGAGTTAACGGTGCGAAGCGTAAAAGGTCGAAATCCAATACGCATTGTCATTGATGGTAAATTATCTTGTGAAATAAATAAAAAAGTATTCAACACTCATGCACCGACAATTGTTTACACGGCAAAAAAGCACTCGGTAAATGGTCGTAAAAAAATAAATAGATTAGAAGAACATGGTATCGTTGTGGTTCAACTGGATGATCAAAAAGGAATCATAAAGATTAAGGATATAGTAAAAGATCTTGGTAAGCGTCACATCGCGTCTGTAATAGTTGAAGGCGGACAAAAATTATTCTCCGCATTTCTTAATGCCGGCGTAGTAGATAAATTATATTTTTTTACTGCAAAAAAAAAATATGGTGTTGGTTTAAAAACATTTGCCAATATTTCTAAGCCAATCACGTTGCTCAAATTCAGCGAAAAGAAATTTGGAAACGACATTCTTGAAGAATTCTATATTCGTAAAACGGAAATAACTTCGCAATAAATATATATTGTCGCACTTCAATTTCAACGATGGTCAATAATTGATAATGGAATAATTTATGTTTACTGGTATTATTGAAGAGATAGGTTCGATTCATCTCCCCAAAAAATTTGGTGATGGAATAGAGTTTACAATTCGTGCTAAGAAAGTCTTAAAAGCATTAAATGTAGATAACAGTATTTGTATTAACGGTGTTTGTTTAACAGTTGTTAAAAGAAATAAATTTGAGTTTACTGTTCAAGCCGTTAAAGAAACGTTGAGTAAAACAAACCTTGGATTGTTGAAAACCGGCAGCACGGTAAATTTAGAGCGTTCAGTGCGTTTAAGCGATAGACTTGGCGGTCATCTTGTACAAGGTCATATTGATGCAACTGGAACCGTTGTAGGAGTTGAGACATTAGAATCAAGCTGGATGTATACAATATCATTTCCCAAAAAATATCGTAAAAATTTAATTTCTGTTGGTTCTATTTCTGTAGATGGAACAAGTCTAACAGTGGCGCAACTGCAACGTCAACAATTTACGGTGGCTATAATACCGTATACCTATGAACACACGATCTTCAAACACTATAAGCAAGGCAGCATCGTTAATTTAGAATTTGATATTATTGGCAAATACATCGAGAGTATTGTAAAGTATCCATAATGAAAAAAATATCTCAAGTTATTCTGCGAACTATTTTATCCAAGACTCTGCGTCCGCTGTATTTGTTTATTGGTATCTGCATTGTCTTTATATTTATAATTGATACGTTTGTAATGCCTTACTATGTAAACAAAGGAGGAACACTTGTTGTTCCAAATGTAGTTGGAATGAAAGAGGAAACGGCAAAAAGAATCCTTGACTCATTACATTTTGAACCACGACGCGGCGAGATACGACAGGATAATACGTACCCGGTAGGGCATGTAATTCTACAAAACCCCGCAGTTGATCAAATTGTAAAAAATGGACGAAGAGTCTATTTGACAATTTCTGGTGGTGAACAAGATGCAATTGTGCCTTCACTACGCGGTCGTTCGATACGTGATGCTAAATTTGCATTAGACAGAGCCGGATTACGACAAGGTGCAATACAATACCAGGTGTCATCTGAATTACCTGAAGGTACAATCACCACACAGGATATTCCTGCAGGGAACAAAATAAAACACAATTCATTTATTAGTTTTGTGGTCAGTGCCGGCGAATCAATTGATAGTATTTATGTTCCATCACTTATCGGGAAAACGTTTGGTGAAGCTGTAAAATTATTGAAAGACAAAGGTCTGCGAACAGGAAATATTACCTATCAGATGAATGAAGAACTTGTTCCTAATACTGTAATAGATCAATTGCCGCGTGAGAACGATATTGTAACAACTCAAAAAGAAGTCGATCTGTTTGTTTCACAATCGCCGGATAAAACTGTAAAAAAGGACCAAAAAGAAAAATAACATGCTCACAAGAGATATTTTAATTGTACCATCAATACTTGCTGCAAATTTTTCTAACCTTGAACGGGATATTAAAAAGATTGAATCAGCCGGAGCAACCATTCTCCATTTGGATGTAATGGACGGACATTTTGTGCCCAATATTAGCTTTGGTCCTAGTATTATTAAAGCTATTAACAACACAACTGAAATGATTCTTGACACTCACTTGATGATTGAAAATCCGGATCGATATCTTGAGCAGTTCAGAGATGCTGGAGCAGATATCGTAACCGTTCATGTTGAAGCATGTTCTCACTTGCATCGCACTATAACGCAGATCAAAAAACTTGGAATGAATGTCGGAGTAAGTATCAACCCTGCAACATCGTTGAATACGATAGAAAATATCTTACCGGCTGTTGATCTTCTTTTAGTAATGTCAGTCAATCCGGGATTTGGTGGACAAAAATTTATCCAATCAAGTATTCAGAAAATCAACGATCTTTCCAAAATGATTATTGCGCAAAATCTTACAACAGTTATTGAAGTGGACGGTGGAATTGATTTGAGTACAGCGAAAATGGTGAAAGATGCTGGTGCTCATTACCTTGTGGCAGGCAATGCAATATTTGGCAACGGAAACATAGAACAAAATTATTCACAATTAAACTCTCGTATACGATAATTTATGAATTACGCACTTAAAAATATAAAAATAGTAACGCCATTTAGAATTGTAGAAAATGGAGCAATAGTAATTACCGGCAAACAAATTTCTAATATGGGAAAAGTTACCGATGTTAATATTTCTTCCGATATTCCTGTATATGATTTAAGCGGGATGACTGTTACGCCGGGCTTTATTGATCTTCTTGTCCACGGTGGCGGAGGAAAAGGATTTGCTGATGATAGCGACGAATCAATCAAAACAATATCCGATTTCTTTTTTTCACACGGAACAACGGGAATGCTAGCATCACTTTTCAGCAAAAAAATTGATCTGCTTAAAAATGATATCAATAGAATAGCAACGTATGCCGATCGACATAAGGATTCCAATATATGGGGAATTCATATGGAAGGACCATTCATCAATCCATTATTAAAAGGGGCGCATAAGATTGAATCGTTATGGGAACCCAGTGTAGAGATGTGGAATGAATTAAATGCGTCGGCGCGAGGGTACATTAAATTAATGACCATTGCTCCTGAGCTTAAAGGAAATATCGATGTTATTCGCGCAGCGGCAAGTCAAGGTGTTGTTCCATCCATCGGACACTCATTAGCATTGTATGATGATATTGAAAAAGCAATCGACAATGGCGCCGCACATGTTACCCACATGTTTAATGCAATGCGCCCTTTTCACCATCGCGAACCGGGAATTATGGTTGCTGCTTTACTTCGGAATGAATTAAAAGTTGAATTGATTGCAGATGGAATTCATGTCGATCCGATCGTTATGAAATTACTTCACAACGTTAAAGGAAGCGGAGGAATTATACTTGTTACCGATGCAATCCGAGCCTGCGGCATGCCAGATGGCGATTATCATTTTATGGATCAAAAGATCATCGTAAAAAATAAACGTGCCTTGCTTGAAAATGGTACGCTTGCCGGAAGCACATTAACAATGGAAGATGCCGTTCGAAACATGGTGCAACTTGTTGGTGTGCCATTAACCGATGCTGTTCGGATGGCTTCTTTAAACGGAGCAAAAGTATTAGGGTTGGAACATCAAAAAGGAATTTTGGCTGTGGGAAAAGACGCTGATCTTGTTGTTATGGACAATCAATTTACTGTGCATGCAACGATCTATGAAGGACAAATAAAATACCGCAAAGGGAATATTCTTTCGTAGAATCAGTCTCCAAGAACACTGAGTTACTAAACAGCAGGCCAAAGGTCTGCTGTTTTTATTTTAAATATTGTTTGACATTTGCTCATTACAACCTTATATTATAAACAATTAATCAATTTAACCTAAAAAAATAAGGTATGAATGTGAATTCCTTACAGCATTTAGATGAAATCGATGTAACACTTCTTGAAATCCTGCAGAAAAACGGACGGACTCGCAGGAATGACCTTGCACAAACTGTTGGTTTGAGTATTCCCTCGGTGAGTGAACGGCTTCGCAAAATGGAGGAGAGCGGTGTTATTATTGGATACAGCACTTTTGTCGATCCGAAAAAGGTGGGAAAAGATATAACAGCTTTTGTCACAGTTACCGTTGATACATCTAAACACTATTCTTCATTTCTTGACCATGCCAAAGCCAACGATGAAATATTGGAAATTCATTCTGTTACAGGTACAGGCACTCATCTTATTAAAATTAGAACAGAGAATACGTCCTCATTAGAACGATTGTTAGCAAAGATTCAAGCGTGGTCTGGAGTTGTTGCTACAACAACTAGCATTGTTCTTTCAACAATGAAAGAGACAAATAAAATTAAACTTACTAAATCAAAATAAAAAGGATTGCTATGAACAAAACTGCGAAACCTGTGTCGTCGTATTTTGGTGAAAATGTTTTTGATCTTACCAAAATGCAGCAAATGCTTCCAAAGAATGCCTATGAAAAGATTCTCAATGTTATCAGTAAAAGCGAAAAATTAGATCCGGATACTGCGAATATCGTTGCGATTGCTATGAAAGATTGGGCAATAGCAAAAGGATGCACACATTACACTCATTGGTTTCAACCGCTAACAGGGTTTACCGCTGAAAAACATGATTCGTTCATTGATTATAATGATGCCGGTAAAATTATTGAAGTGTTTACCGGAAAACAATTAATTCAAGGCGAACCCGATGCGTCATCCTTTCCCTCCGGAGGTATCCGTGCAACATTTGAAGCACGTGGTTATACTATTTGGGATCCTACCAGTCCTGTCTTTATCATGGAATATCCAGATGGGAACACGCTTTGTATCCCTACCGTTTTTATCTCTTATACAGGAGAAACGCTGGATAAAAAGGCACCGCTTCTTCGTTCGATTGATGCGTTGAATAATTCATCCTTAAAAATGTTAAAGCAGTTCAATAATCCTGCTACAAAAGTGTTTTCTACGCTTGGTGTGGAGCAAGAATATTTTCTTATCGACCGTGAATATTTCAACGCACGTCCTGATTTAAAACAGACCGGAAGAACATTGTTTGGACGAACACCGGCGAAGCATCAACAGTTGGAAGATCAATATTTCGGAAATATTCCGGAGCGAGCATTCGCATTCATGACGGAAATAGAACGGGAAGCGTATAAGCTCGGAATCCCATTAAAAACACGTCATAACGAAGTTGCTCCAAATCAATTTGAAGTTGCTCCTATTTATGAAGATGTGAACGTAGCGATCGATCATAATCAGATATTAATGGATCTTATGGATCGTGTTGCGCAACGTCATAATCTTGCTGTGTTGTTACATGAAAAACCGTTTGCCAATGTTAATGGCAGCGGAAAACATTGTAACTGGGCGCTCGCAACCGATAAAGGTGAGAACCTTTTGAACCCAGGAAAAACGCCTCAATCAAATTTGCAATTTTTAGTATTTTTGGTTTCAACAATTAAAGCGGTTTATAAATACTCAAAACTACTGCGGGCTTCAATTGCATCGGCACATAATGATCATCGTCTCGGAGCGAACGAAGCTCCGCCAGCAATTATTTCCGTTTTTCTCGGTGAACTGCTTACTCGGGTTCTTGTCGATCTTGAAAAAGGGCAGCCGACTGATAAGACAGATCAAGCGTGGATTTCAATTGGAATTGATAAAATTCCAGGTATACCAAAAGATAATACCGATAGAAATAGAACGTCTCCGTTCGCATTTACCGGAAATAAATTTGAATTCCGCGCTGTTGGTTCAAGTCAATCTCCATCAACACCAATTACCGTTTTGAATACGGCAATGGCTGAATCATTAGATGACATTCGAGTTGCTATTGAAAAATCAATGGCTGACGGAAAAGTTCTTAACACTGCAGTTGTTGAAGTTCTTCGCAAAGTTATTGCTGAATCGAAAAAAATTATTTTTAGCGGCGATGGATATTCTGATGCTTGGCAAAAAGAAGCCGCAAAACGCGGTTTGCCAAATATCAAAACAACACCGGAAGCGATTGAATCATATAACACTAAAGAAGCTCAGGAGTTATTTTTAAAACACAAAGTGTTGAACGATCGTGAACTTGACGCCATCTATCATATCGATTTGGAGAATTATATTAAACAAGTTGAGATTGAAGCACGTGTTGCAAAGAAAATGGCGTTGACGATGTATTTCCCGACAGTAGTGACATACGTAAATGAATTGTGCCAGACTGCAATAGGTTTAAAATCGGTCATTGGCAGCAGTGATAAATCAATAAAGACATTGAAAGATTTAGTGAAAACCATTTCAAAATTAATGTCTGGTATTCAAACTGAAGTTGCCGTTCTTGAAAAACTGTTGGCTTCAGCCCACAATCAAAAAGAGATGAAGAAAAAGGCGTTTGCGTTTGTAAGTGTGAAAAGCCAAACTGAAAAACTTCGTATCGGAATTGACGAATTAGAAATACTGGTTGCAAACGATCTCTGGCCGGTTCCAAAATACGCCGATATGATTATTGGATTGTAATCAAGTTCATATTGTAAGTTCAATTCCCCGAGTGATCGTAAGTCACTCGGGGAATATTATTTTAAATTGCTTCTTCATATTGATTTCGATATTTTTTTGAACACATTCACAGAGGACATATGAATCTCAACACCAAGATTCGCACAATTCCGGATTTTCCCAAAAAAGGAATTATGTTTAAAGATATTACAACGATCTTAAAGGATGCTGAAGCCCTTGCATATTGTGTCGATACGTTATACGAAAAATATAAAAACAAGGGGATCACAAAAGTAATTGGTATCGAATCCCGGGGATTTATCATTGGAACTGCGCTCGCTTATCGACTTGGTGTTGGATTTGTTCCGATACGGAAACCTGGAAAACTTCCTGCGGAAACAATCCGGCAAGAATATCAATTGGAGTATGGAACGGATGCAATCGAAATCCACAAAGATGCTATTGTGCATGGTGAAAAAGTATTGCTTCATGATGACGTTCTTGCAACCGGAGGAACAATGGAAGCAGCGTGTAAATTGGTGAATCAACTTGGCGGAGTCATTGTCGGCTTATCATTCCTTATTGAATTATCATTCCTTAATCCACGAAAAAAATTTGCTAACTACGATATATTTTCATTAATAAGTTACGATTCAGAATAATAAAATCTCTAAAACATTCCATTATGAAAACAATCATAGAACCTTTCAAAATTAAATCAGTAGAACCTATTCGTTTTACAACACGCGATGAACGAACAGACATATTAAATGAAGCTCATTACAATCCCTTTCTTATACGTGCTGACGATGTTCTGATTGATTTACTTACGGACAGCGGCACTTCTGCAATGAGTGCTAAACAATGGGCGGGAATGATGGAAGGAGATGAATCTTACGCAGGCGCAAAAAGTTTTTTCCGATTTGAAAAAGCTGTTCGCGATATCACGGATATGAAGTTTATTATTCCAACTCACCAAGGTCGAGCTGCAGAAAAAATACTGTTTACAATTATTGGCGGCAAAGGAAAATTTATTCCAAATAATACTCATTTTGATACGACACGCGCCAATGTTGAATTTAGCGGTGCTGTTGCGGTAGATTTTCAAACGGAAGAAGGGAAGCAGCCGAACGTTGTTGCACCGTTCAAAGGGAATATGAATATTCCGGCGTTAGAAAAATTTATTGTTGAAACCGGAGCCGAAAATATTCCTGTTTGTTTTATTACGGTTACAAACAATTCCGGAGGCGGTCAACCTGTTTCTATGGAAAATATCCGAAAAACAAAATCGGTATTAACACGATATGGAATTCCATTATTCATCGATGCGTGTCGTTTTGCAGAGAACGCATTTTTTATAAAAAAACGAGAACACGGCTACGAACATAAAACTCCCAAAGAAATTGCACAAGAAATGTTCTCGTATGCCGATGGCGTTACAATGAGTGCCAAAAAAGATGCAATCGTAAACATGGGTGGTTTTCTTGCCTTAAATGATGAGACGCTTGCAATGCAGGCACGCAATTTACTTATCGTTACCGAAGGATTTCCGACATACGGCGGGCTTGCTGGTCGTGATCTTGAAGCGATTGCTCAAGGATTAGTAGAGGTTCTGGATGAACATTATTTAACGTATCGTTTACGATCGGTAGAATATCTTGGAAACAAATTGACCGAGATTGGAATTCCAATACTTCAACCACCCGGAGGACACGCAATTTATATTGATGTAAAAGGATTCGTGCCTCACATACCGCCAAGTCAATATCCGGGTCAAGCAGTAGTATGTGAATTATACAAAATCGGCGGAATACGATCTGTAGAAATTGGCAGTGTGATGTTTGGGAAATATGATGTTGAAGGAAAATTGGTTTCTCCGGCAATGGAATTGGTACGTCTTGCAATTCCTCGAAGAGTGTACACTCAAAGTCATATGGATTATGTTATTGAATGTTGTGAAGAATTATTTAAAAATAAAAACTTGCTGAAGGGTTATTCAATTGTGTACGAAGCTCCACAATTGAGACACTTTACCGCCCATTTCAAACCATTACCGTAAGAAGTACGTCTTCAAAAAGTATTGTTACGAACGAGCTTCGGCAAACAACTTGTAGAGACGATTTTCTGTTTTTTTATTGAACGACTAAGGTTGGTCTAAACAATATTTCTATTCACCTAAAGATTTCTTCTATTTTTCATTGCAAGCCCGCGCATTTATTCGTATTTTTTCTTTTGTATGATACTTTGTCCGGTGTGTAAACATTCCAACGATGATTTTTTGATCAAATGCGTATCGTGTGGAAGTTTTATTCAGGACCGCATTCCAAATCTTGATCTGTTTGCAATGGTTTGGCTGATAATTGAGTCGCCTTCAGTTGCGTTTAAAAAAATTATCATTGCTGAACACAAGAATTTTGTTCTTTTTTTTTCGTTGTTCCTTGGAATTTGTGCTGCCTTTATGTTGATGCGGATTAACCGCTCAGGAAATTCTTTCGACAACCTTTTTCCAGTATTGTTATTCGGAACGGCGATTGGAATAATTATCAGTATACCGCTGTTTTATTGGTTGGCATTTGCGTTTCATGCCGCAATAAAATTACTGAAACCTGAAGCTGAATTCAAAGTAACGTATGGAATTATAGGGTGGTCGCTTGTCCCAATTATGTTGTCTGTAGTTTTTGTTTTACCATTTGAATTAAGCACGCTTGGTCTAATATTATTTTCAACAAACCCAAGTGCGTATGAGGTGAAACCGGTAGTGACAGTTGTGCTTCTTGGTTTGGATGGTTTGTTAATTCTCTGGAGCTTGATGTTAGCTTCCCATGGTATTTCGATTGCATATCAATTTAGATCCATCGTTAGTTTTATTATTGTGTTGCTTGTTGTAGGAGCAACTTCATTTTTAAGTTATTTACTATATTCATCATTTACCATTTAATTAAAAGGATACCAATACGATGGGGAAAGTAATTCTCACCGTTCAATACGACGTGAAAGAATCAAAACGGAGCGACTATTTGTCCGCAGTTGAAAAATTGAAATCGCATTATGCAACAAATCAATTTGTCTCATATTCCGTGTACGAACAACGCGGAAAGCAACACTCTTTTGCGGAAATTTTTATGGCACACTCAGAAGTTGCGTATAAAAAATTCGAGGAAAGTGACGATCAAATGGCTGATACCCTGACGGCTCAATTGCAGGATTTTGTTGAAAGCAAAACGAAATACACGACATTTATGGAAACAAAGTAAGTTTCATGGCGAACCGAGATCCAATAGCATTGCTGATGAAGGAACACGAAGGGGCATTAACGAAGCTTCACCGCCTGAAGAAAGATACGCAGGAATTAAAAAAAAGAGGATATTCAGAAAAGATATTTAAATCCCTTCTTAAGGCTGCGGAGTATGTTGATGAGGAAGTTCGTGTTCATAATAAGCATGAAGAAGACGCATTATTCCCGGTAGTGGAACGATATGTTGACGGTCCTACGTCCGTGCTTCGTGAGGAGCATGCAAAAATGTCTAAAATTTATAAAAAACTGAACTACAGCATTAAAGCATTGAAGGAAAATCACGATGACAAGATTTCTCGGCAGGAACTTTGTGAATCTGCCGAAGCGATTGTGCATTTAATGGTGAATCATATTCATAAAGAAAATCAGATTCTTTTTCCGATGATACAACGATTCTGCACGAAAGAAGAGATCAGAGAGATAGCAAAAAAATTGTTGTAGGATAATTAGAAATTCCAGAAAATAAAAAAGCCATTCGAAGTGTCGAATGGCTTTTTTATTTTCAGAGACTGGAAACTATTCTAATTTCTTTTTTCCAAAGTCATTTTCATCGTTAGTGTTTCACTCTTATTGCGAACAACTTTAACCTCAATCTCATCTCCTGGTTTAAATTCTTGAAGCGCATAAGTGTAATCATACACATTCTTGATGTCAAACTTCCCAAATTTTATCAATACATCACCTTTCAGCAGGCCTGCTTTCGATGCCGGACTGTTATCTCGAACGCCTGCTAACAACATTCCATCAGCACCTTCCGAATAATCCGGAATCGTACCGACGAATACTCGAAATCCTTGTCGCGCTCCTTGTTGAGGTGCTTGTGTTTTAATGTAATCCGGACGTGTTGACGTTGTATCAATTTCTATAGCAAGTCTTGATGCGTACGAAACAATCTGTGCGATTCCTTCTGCATTAATTTTATCAACATCATCCGAAGGTTTGTGATAATCATCGTGTAACCCCGTAAAGAAAAACAATACTGGAATGTTTTGTGCGTAGAAAGATGCATGGTCGCTGGGTCCATAACCATCTTTAACAAATTTCAGTTTGAATGTGGAATCCGTATTGTGTTTTGCAACTAACGATTCCCACCGTGATGACGTTCCGGTTCCATGAATAGTCAGCGTCTGGTCTTTTAATCTTCCCACCATATCATAATTGATCATTGTAACTGATTGAGCAAGAGGTAATTTCGGATGCTTTGTATAATATGCTGATCCGAGTACTCCCATTTCTTCGCCGGAAAATCCCATAAAGAGAACATTTCGTTTCAAGATATTCTTGTAATAGCTCAACTTGCGCGCAGTTTCTATCATTGCCGATGTTCCAGAAGCATTATCATCTGCACCATTGTGAATTTCGTTTCGATCTGGAGCAAGTGAGCCGGAGCCGACTCCGCCATATCCTAAATGATCATAATGCCCGCCAATAATAAGATGTTCTTCACCATCAGAAACTTTTAATAAACCGATCACATTAGAAGTCTTCTTTTTTATTTGAACAACTTCCGAAGAAAGTGAGAGTGTTATATTTTTTAATTCGAATGATTGTTGATTATTTGTACGGACGATCCGTTTTTGCAAGGAATCGATCGTGATGTTGCTTCCTTTTAACCATTCATTAACAGTTGATCGGGAAACAGAAAACACAGGAATTCCTGCATCACTTGTTGAATTATCAAATTTTAATTTTACTAAATTATCCGATGAATCATCTGATGTTGATGTAACAAGCAGCAACGCTTTCGCTCCTTTTTCCCGCGCCTGCATTGCTTTATATCGTAACGCAGATTGCTTTGTGTATTTTGAATGTGGAGTATCTCCATCGGGTGAATATCGAAGTGCAATCACGATCTTATCTTTCGCATTAAGTTTTGCATAATCGTCATAGGTTGAATCGACCGTCATCCCGTATCCCGCAAAAACAACTTTGCCTTCGGCAGTTGCGTTTGTTGAAAAGGAAATTGGAATAAAATCCTTTTGCACTGAGTATGAAGCAGAATTTTTCCCAAGTTTTGCTGTTAGTAAATTTTTCCGACCTACTTCAAGTGATTTAACCACTTCAAATTCTTGAAAATAGGTTCCATTATCACCCATTGGCAGTAAACCAATCTCTGCAAATTTTTCAGCAATATATTTTGCCGCTTGTTCGTTTCCTTTATCGCCGGTTCCACGTCCTTCAAGTTCATCGGAAGCGAGATAGTCAACGTGTTTTTTTATAAACTGCACCGTTGAATCTGGAACCCAATCCGCAAGGAAAATATTGAACTCATGTTTCGATTGAGCATTACGGCTTGATACAAATACTAATTTCTTTCCATCCGGACTAAACATTGGAAATCCATCAAATCCGGGACCGAATGTTACTTGTTCAATATTTTTTCCATGAAGATCGACCAAGAAGAGATCGAAGTTGTAACCATTTGGGTCATTAACATTGCTTGCAAAAATAATTTTTTTTCCATCCGGTGTAAAGAAAGGAGCAAAATTTGCCGCGCCATTGTTCGTAATCTGTCGTTTGTTCGATCCGTCAACATTAATAGTAAATAATTCCATTTGTGAAGGTTTAACAAGTTCTTGTTTAAGAAAATCTTCACCTTCTTTAATCTTCGCCGGATCAATAGGATGATGAGCACGATACACAATCATTTTTCCATCTGCTGAAAAAAATGCGCCGCCGTCGTACCCTTTGTCATTCGTTAATCGTCGGACATTCTTACCATCAGCATCCATAATATATAATTCTAAATCACCATCTCGGGATGAGGTAAATACGATATTCTTTCCATCAGGGGAAATTGTTGCTTCGGCATCATATCCTTTAGACGCGGCAAGTTTTTTTGGTTTAGAACCATCGGCATCGGCATTGGCAATGTAAATATCGTACGCATTATATACTTCCCACGTATAACCTTTTGACCGATCGGCTCGAGGTGGACAATCGTCAGCATCATCATGTGTTGAAGCATAAACGATCTTTTTGCCATCGGGGAAGAAATAGCCGCACGTTGTGCGTCCGTCTCCTGTGCTTACAAGTTTACTGTTGCTACCGTCAATATTCATAGTGAATATCTGATCGCATTTGAATTTGTCTTTTGTCGCTTGATAGATTAATTGTTTTCCATCGGCAGAAAAGTATGCCTCTGCATTTGAGCCGCCAAATGTGAGCTGTTTGATATTTAAAAAATACCGCTCGGTTTGTGCAGAAAGCGTTGCAGTAACAAAAAGCAAAACAAAAAAATATTTCATGTAACTCTCCTTAAAATGAATTTAAATGAATTTACCGATAAGTAGCTGACGAATCAAGGTTTGTTTGTTATTCAAAATTAAAAAAATGTATATTCAATTGTCGTTTAACCTTTAGCCATGATTATGTATAACAAACCCTTACATCGCTTTGCAATTTTCACTGCCGTAAATACCTTTGTCTTAATTTTTATTGGCGGACTTGTTACAAGTACAGGATCCGGTTTAGCCGTACCGGATTGGCCTACAACATACGGCGAGAATATGTTCACCTTTCCAATTGATAAATGGATTGGTGGAATAAAATATGAACACGGGCATAGGCTTGTAGCTTCTTTTGTCGGATTTCTTACAGTAATTCTTGCTGTGTGGCTCGCATTAAAAGAAGATCGAATTTTGGTAAAAAATTTAGGATACTTCGCTCTCGGTACAGTTATCGTACAAGGTATTCTTGGCGGAATAACGGTGTTATTTCTGTTACCAACCGCAGTTTCAATGGCGCATGGAATGTTAGCGCAAATATTTTTTTGTCTTGTCTCGGCAATTGCAATTTTCACTTCCCAATGGTGGTTAGACGGAGGAGAACGATTTGATTTCATCAGTGGAAAATCACTGCAAACAATTTCCATCGTAGCCGTAGCAGTTGTTTTTTTACAACTCGCGTTTGGAGCATTACTGCGTCACACATATTCTGGCTTGTCTGTTCCCGATTTTCCGTTGGCTTACGGTCAACTCTTGCCAACGCTATCCGTTGAAGCAGTTTCCAAATATAATCAGGAATTGATTACCGATGGAATTAAATGGTCGGGGGATAAACCAATTGTAGCATATCAAATTGTCATTCATTTGGTTCATCGGTATTGGGCGTATGTTGTCGCATCAATTGTTCTATTCTTCGGATACAGACTTTGGAAATCTGCTGCATTGCCCAAGCGATTACAACGAACAGGATTGTATTTAATAATTTTCGTACTAATTCAATTCACTCTTGGAGTTCTGACCATCCTTTCGAGAAAAGAATTTATTGTAACAACAGTTCACGTTGTAATTGGCGCATTAATTTTAATGACGTGCGTAATCGCATCCATACAAATAATCCGATTGCGCTGGTTAAATAAAAAACCTCTCTCGTAAATGAATAACGAAACTATACTGATGTCCGAAGAAAAGATAATCAATAGAACACTGGCAGAGTTCTTAAAAGATCTTTGGCTTTTAATGAAACCTGAATTAACGCTCTTATCCGTATTTACTTCCCTTGGTTCAGCATATTTGGCAATTAAAACTCCGGATGTATCGCAATTAATAATTTTTCCGTTACTTGCACTTGGAACACTGCTTGTTGGCGGGGGATCAGGTGCGCTCAATCAATATTTTGAGCGTGATTTCGATCTATTGATGAAGAGAACACAGAGACGACCTATTCCGGATAAACGTATTATGCCAGCCGAAGCATTAATTTTTGGAATTACTGTTTCGTTAATTGGTACCGGACTTTTATTGATCATCAATTGGCTTACAGCTTTGTTGGCACTTTCCACGTTGATCACATATCTGTTTCTCTATACACCTTTAAAAAGAATTTCAACTATGGCTACAATTATCGGAGCTATTCCCGGAGCGTTACCGACGTTAATTGGCTGGGCTGCAATACAAAATTCACTTTCAAGTCAATCGTTAACTATTTTTGCAATATTATTTTACTGGCAACTGCCTCATTTCTATTCAATAGGTTGGCTGTATCGAACCGATTATTTAAACGCGGGCTTTCGTCTTCTTACAAATTTGGATTCTAAAGGGGGAAAAGTATCCAGACAGATTTTAGTGAATCAAATTATCCTGATTGGAGTAAGTGTATCTCCGGCAATGGTTGGATTGGTTTCTATGGAATATATTCCTCTTGCAATAATTATTGGTATCTTGTTCTTGTTATTTGGTCTAAAATTTACACGTTCAATTAAAGACGATTCTTCCGAATCTGCGGCACGCATACTTTTCTTCGTGTCATTGTTCTATTTGCCGATAATTTTTTCGTCAATGATTATCTTTAAAATTTAATATGGAGTTAGATGTAGGACACCTTAGAGGTGTCCTACATCTTTATGAAAATATGAAATTTGAAGACCTTTCCACAGTCAATGCAATACTAAATTTCATCAGTTTTGTTCTTCTTATTATCGGGTATCGTCATATTAAAGCGGGAAGAAGAGAGCAGCATAAAAAATTTATGCTCGCTGCATTTACAACATCAGTATTATTTTTAATCAGTTATTTGATCTACCACGCGAAAGTTGGTTCCGTAGCGTTTCAAGGAGAAGGGTGGAGTCGGACTTTCTATTTCATAATTCTCATTTCGCACATAATTTTTGCGGCAGTTGTTCCCCCAATGGCAATGCTCACATTGTATCGCGGGCTAACGGGGAAGTTTGAACTTCACAAGAAGGTTTCAAAAAAAACTTTTGTGATCTGGGTATATGTTTCGGTAACCGGTGTGATTGTGTATTTGATGTTATACCATATATTCGCAATTAAATAATCATACAAAAAAAATTTCTGTTTATACCAACAGAATCTTCAACATCTTTTCTTATAGATCAACTCGTTGCGCAGTTAAAGCAAGAAGATGCAATCATCTTTTCCACCTATCCCATTGAGACGGTAGAACTGCAAACTTCAAAACAAAGTTGCAATAATAATTTTCAAGTTTGCTGAAACAAACATTATTTTTTGTAACGTTTTAACTCTTCCATGAGTTGTCGTATCGAATCCTACAAGTAATTTTCGCTTGTGAATGTCAATTTCAAGTCTCTTGTTTCTCATACAAGTTACAAGCAATTTTCCACTTCCATTCTTGAACTTTTTTCAATACATTATGTTAGAAAATTTATAGCAATCAATTACTATCATCTCAAAATCAATTTCTACTATTTTAGCACAATGCCCAACGTAAAGATCACTCTCAACGGAACTCAATACGAAATAGACAGCAAAAAAACGATTCTCGAAGCAGCGAAAGAGAACAGCATTTCCATTCCACATTTTTGTTGGCACTCAAAACTTTCTCCTTCAGGAAATTGCCGTATCTGTTTGGTGGAAGTGGAAAAAATGCCGAAGCTTGCAATTGCATGCATGACTAATGTGACTGATGGAATGGTAGTACATACGAAGAACGAAAGAGTTATCAATGCGCGTGAAGCGGTAATGGAATTTATTCTCATCAACCATCCGCTTGATTGTCCAATCTGCGATGAAGCGGGCGAATGTAAACTTCAAGATTATGCGTACAAATACAGTAAAGGTTTCAGCCGATTTGTTGAGAACAAAGTTCACAAAGAAAAGCGCGTCGATATCGGTCCGCGAGTAATGTTCGATGCCGAACGATGTATCTTGTGTTCTCGATGTATCCGTTTTTGTGATGAAATTGCTGGTGTTCATCAGTTGCAATTTGTTAATCGCGGAGATCGTGTTACAATCGAAACATTTCCCGGTGAATCATTGGACAATCCATACTCAATGAATGTTGTCGATATTTGTCCGGTTGGTGCGTTAACAAATAAAGATTTCCGTTTCAAAGCCCGCGTGTGGGAAATGTCGTTCACCGATTCGGTTTGTAACGGATGTGCGCGCGGATGCAATATTGAAGTTGGTGTTCGCAATAACGAAATTCTACGATTGAATCCTCGAACCAATGATGATGTGAACAGTGCTTGGATGTGCGATCACGGTCGATTGGAAACATGGAAAAATGTGAACGCGGAAAATCGAATCAAATATCCGGAGATCAGAAAAGATGGTCAGTTAGTTAAAGTCGGTTGGGATGAAGCAATTGCAAAAGTAGCATCGGAATTGAAATCGTTCAGCAAGAACGAGATTGCAGTTTTTGGTTCTGCGTTTGCAACAAATGAAGATAATTATCTTTTCGCAAAATTTGCAAAAGAAGTTCTATGCACGCGCAATATCGATTTTGGTCGTCATACTGAAGGTGTTGATGATACCGTGTTGATCAGAGCGGACAAAACACCGAATGCATCCGGTGCCGAAGCTGTTGGAATTGTGCCGCAAGAAAACGGAATGAGTTTTGAACAAATAATTTCTGCCATTAAAGCCGGAAAAATAAAAGCACTATATTGTCTTGAAGATGATATTGCGTTGATTCCTGGTGTTGAAGAAGTATTGGCGAATTTGGAATTTTTTGTGCTTCATGCAACAAACCACAATAAGACCACGCAATACGCACACGTTGTTCTTGCGGCTTCAACCTATGCCGAAAAGAATGGAACGATGACGAATTTCCAACATCGTGTTCAACGAATCAGACCGGCGGTAACAACGTTGGAACAGGATCGCGCGTTAGATAATTTTGAGATGAGCCGATGGGATAAGTTTGCGGCGCACAATGATACATGGGGAAAAGGTCCGCGTCGCGATGCCCGTCCTTCATGGAAAATTGTTGCAAGCATTGCCGGTGTGATGGGTACAAAATACAAATTCAATAATGCGAATGATGTTTTTAACGAAATTTGTCAAAAAATAGAGTGCTTTAAAGGACTTTCATATCTAAAAGTTGGTAAAAAAGGTGCTGCACTGAAACAAACCACTATTACAGTTTAATTAAAAAAGTGATTATGGAAATTTCATTTTTTGTTGAATCGCTGCTAAAAATTCTTTTTTTAATTTTTGTTGTTTTGCTGCCGTTAGTCTCTTTTCTCGGAGTGATGCTGGAGCGAAAACTGAGTGCGTGGATCCAAAATAGACACGGACCAAACCGTATCGGTCCGTTCGGTTTGTTACAAGTAGTTGCCGACATTCCAAAATTATTTTTCAAAGAAAATATTATTCCTGCTGCCGCCAACAGATTTGTTCATTCGTTGGGACCGCTCATTTCGTTAACGATCGGATTTTCGGTATTTGCTGTTATTCCATTTGGCGATGTACTTCCAATTATGATCAATGGAACCGTGCATTACATCAAATTGCAGATCGCCGATGTGAACATTGGAATATTGTACATCCTTGCTCTGTCATCGTTGGCAGTGTATGGAATTACATTAAGCGGTTGGGCTTCAAACAATAAGTATTCTTTGCTCGGAGGAATTCGTTCTGCTGCGCAAATGATCAGTTATGAACTTTCGCTCGGCTTATCGATTGTTGCCGTTGTTATGCTGAACAATACTCTTCAACTCGATGATATTGTGAAAGCTCAGAGCGGATATTATCTTTTCGGATTTTTTCCGAATTGGAATATTTTTGTTCAACCGCTTAGTTTTATCATATTCTTCATTGCGCTGTTCGCTGAAACCAATCGTCTGCCGTTCGATCTTCCGGAAGCGGAACCGGAGTTAGTTGCAGGATATCATACCGAATACACAGGAATGAAATTTGGAATGTTCATGCTCTCGGAATATCTTGCAATGTTCTCGGCTGCCGCGTTAATTACCACATTATATCTCGGCGGTTATCAAGTACCATATATTGAATATTTTAATTTTTCTCCATTGGTAGTAAGTTTGCTACAAGTCGGGGCTTTCTTCACAAAGTTCGCTGCCATTGTAGTATTTTTTATTATCGTTCGATGGTCAATGCCCCGCTTCCGTTATGACCAATTGATGAATCTTGGTTGGAAAGTGATGCTTCCATTATCATTGTTGAACATTGCCGTTACAGGATTCTTTATTCTTAAACCATTACATACTTGGTTCAATTAATATGAACAACGAAAAATATTTAGAAAAAAGTGAACCGGTGCGCGTTAAAGATCTTTCGTTCTTTCAACGAACGTACGTTGTCGAAATATTGAAGGGAATGTTTGCAGCGTGCAAACAGATATTTAAACCAAGTTTCACAATTCAATATCCCGAGGAGAAAGTTGTACTGGCAGCATCGTTTCGTGGTCGTCCGGTGTTGGTGGAGGAAAATGGTGTTGAACGCTGCGTTGCATGTGGCTTGTGCAGTCGTGTCTGTCCGGCTCTTGCAATCGATGTCCAAGCTGCTTCTACAGAACTTACCAAAGAGCGATATCCGGAGAAGTTTGAGATCAACATGACGCGATGTATTTTCTGTGGATTTTGCGAAGAGGTATGTCCTGTAGAAGCGATTATTATGAGCAATGAATATGAACTGGCTTTTTCGAGTCAAGAAGAATCAATTTTTGGCAAAGATAAATTGATGAAATCAGTTGAAGAGATGAAACCGCGTTTAGATTTTTTACGAGATCATCGCTGATTTATTTGTTATTATAAAGAATGTTTAATGCGCGGATGAATTGTCACCGTGCATTTTTTTTATAACGGAAAAACTTTGAGGAATCTATGAAGGTAGCAATTATCGGTACAGGTTTTGTTGGTGCGGCTACGGGATACGCAATGGTACTTCGCAATTCTTGTCGTGAACTCGTCCTGATTGATTCAAACAAAGCGAAAGCAGATGCCGAGGCGAGCGATATTCAGCACGCAACTCCTGTATCACATCCTGTATTGGTTTCTTCCGGTACATATGATGATCTCAAAGGCGCAAAAGTTGTTATCATCACTGCAGGAGTGAATCAACGTCCCGGTGAGAATCGTTTGGATCTTATTGGAAGAAATGTAGAAGTATTCAAAAGTATTGTTCCCAATATTACCAGTGTTGAACCAAACGCCGTTATACTTGTTGCAACAAATCCCGTTGATCTTTTAACGACAATGACAGAACGACTCGCAGGGCTAAAACCCGGGCAAGTGATCGGTTCAGGAACAACATTAGATACTGCGCGATTTCGTGCTCTTGTCTCTGAACATGTTGGAGTTGATGCTCACCATGTCCACGGATATGTTGTCGGTGAGCATGGTGACAGCGAAGTTGTTGTATGGAGCAGTGCAACTGTTGCAGGAATGCCGATCAGTGAGTTTTGTTCTGAAACAAATGTCATATGGACAGACGAGATACAGCGGACAATAACCGAAAATATCCGTACGGCGGCTTACCAGATTATTAAAGGAAAAGGGGCGACATATTACGGTATTGGCGCAGTATTGGCAAGTATAACCGAACGCATCATTCGCAACCAGCGCGCTATTCTAACGGTGAGTGCAACAATTAAAAAGTATAATGTTGCACTTTCACTGCCAAGATTAGTCGGTGGTAATGGAATAATTACAGAGATTGGACTTTCAATGAATAACAAAGAACGAACATTACTCCAATCCAGTGCGGATATTCTATCCGGTGCGCTATCAAAAGTGTCTCTGTAGTTCATTTCTCAGGTTGAATCTTTACTATGTGCTGAATATATTGTCAGCGTATTCTTTCTTCTCGCGTTTTATTTGTTAAAATTTGCCGGAATAAATTATGTTAACAACAGTCCTTTCTGCAGCAACGTACGGCATTAATGCATATTTGATTGAGATTGAAACCAATATTGAGAATACCGTTCCCAATTTTTTTATGGTCGGACTTCCCGATAACGCCGTAAAAGAATCCCGCGAACGAGTCGCAACGGCAATTAAAAATTCCGCTTACACATATCCCAACAAACGTATTACCATCAATCTTGCTCCGGCTGACGTAAAGAAAGAAGGATCATCGTACGATCTTCCGATTGCCATTGGCATGCTTGCATCGAGCGGACAGGTGAGTGAAGCACGATTGAAAGATTTTATTATTCTTGGTGAGCTTTCGCTTGAAGGAACTCTTCGCCCAATTCATGGTGCACTGCCAATTACGTTTGAATTAAAGAAGAAAGGAATCCGCGGAATCATTCTTCCCAAACAAAATGCTAACGAGGCTGCAATGGTAGAAGGAATAGATGTGTATGGAGTGGAAACATTATCCGAAGCGGTGGATTTACTCGAAGGGAAATCGGAGATAACACCACTGCGGTTGAATCTTCACGAGATCTTTGCCGTGAAGGAAAAATATCATCAAGATTTTTCCGATGTGAAGGGACAAGAGAACGTAAAACGCGCATTAGAAGTTGCCGCAGCGGGTGGACATAATATTATTATGATCGGTCCGCCCGGATCAGGAAAAACAATGATTGCTCGAAGACTGCCGAGCATTTTGCCGCCGATGACATTTGAAGAAAGTATCGAAACAACGAAAATTCATTCAATCTCCGGAATGTTGCCGCCCGGTTCTGCGCTTGTTTCTCAGCGGCCGTTTCGTTCACCTCATCACACAATTTCAGATGCGGCGCTTGTTGGCGGTGGAACAATTCCTCGTCCCGGAGAAATTTCTCTTTCGCACCATGGTGTTCTCTTTCTTGATGAGCTTCCTGAATTTGCACGTAACGTTTTGGAAGTACTGCGTCAACCGCTCGAAGATGGAAAAGTTACTATCAGCCGTTCAAAAATGTCGTTAGATTTTCCGGCAAATTTTATGCTTGTCTGTGCAATGAATCCTTGTCCGTGCGGCAATTTTGGAAATCCGAACCACGAATGTACTTGCTCGCCGATGATGATCCAGAAATATATGGCGAAAATTTCCGGTCCGCTGATGGATAGAATAGATATTCACATTGAAGTTCCTGCGGTAAAAGTTGCAGAACTCTCACAGAAAAAGCCGGGAGAACCATCGAATTCAATTCGTGAACGAGTGATTCAGGCGAGAGATATTCAGTTAAAGCGATTCGAGAAACAGAAAAATTTATTTTCCAATGCAAGTATGCAGTCAAAGGAAATACGAGAATATTGCAAGATCGATTCTTCCGGAGAAGAATTGTTGAAAATGGCAATGACAAAACTGGGCTTATCGGCGCGCGCGTATGATCGTATCTTAAAAGTTTCACGCACAATTGCCGATCTCTCGGGGTGCAACGATATCAGGACGGAACATTTAAGCGAAGCGATTCAATATAGAAGTTTAGATAGAAATTTGTGGATGTAAAGAATAATAAACCTTGTCAAGGTTTATGAAAAATTTTAGTTTAACCTTGACAAGGTTATTTACTTCTGAAGTACGCTTTTAACAATTGTAATAAAAAGATATTCTGCCTACATTCCCTATAACTTTTTCCAATTACTTTCGTAAATACCCGCCAACGTTATGTTTGCTTTCTATTTCGATTACTCAAATTTCATTAATTTATTCATTAATAATTCAGGAGATTGTATGAAATTATTTGGTTTATTTGGATTGCTGGCTGTCATGGCAATCATTTTGCTTTCAGAAGTTAAAGCGCAGACAACAAGGATGGTTGCGGATATCAACATTCCATACGAAAAATTCACTCTCGATAACGGTCTTACCGTTCTTGTTCACGAAGATCATAAAGCTCCGATCGTTGCAGTGAACGTTTGGTATCATGTCGGTTCAAAGAATGAAAAACCGGGCAAGAGCGGATTTGCACATTTATTTGAACATTTAATGTTTAACGGTACCGAAAATTTTGATACCGATTATTTTCAAGCACTGGAACGAATTGGTGCAACAGATTTGAATGGAACAACAAACGAAGATCGCACAAACTACTTCCAAAATGTTCCAACATCAGCGCTTGATATCGTTCTTTGGATGGAATCTGACCGAATGGGACATTTGCTCGGTGCTGTAAGTCAGGCGAGATTGGATGAGCAACGAGGAGTTGTTCAAAACGAAAAACGCCAGGGCGATAACCAGCCCTATTCGATTGTAGAAGAACTTTCCGTGAAAGCGACATGGCCTGCGGGTCATCCTTACTCGTGGACAGTGATCGGATCAATGGAAGATTTAAACGCAGCATCACTCGGTGATGTGAAAGAATGGTTCAAAAATTATTATGGCGCAGCAAATGCAGTTGTTGTAATTGCCGGAGATATTGATGTGAAGACTGCAAAAGAAAAAATGCAAAAATTCTTTGGCGATATTCCATCTGGTCCTCCGGTTGCAAAGTACGACGAAGCGATTGCAAAACGAACAGGAATAATTCGTCAGCGAGCGGAAGATAGAGTTCCGCAGGCAAGAATTTTTAAAGTGTGGAACACTCCAAAATTTTCCAGTCCAGAGAATCATCAATTGATGTTGTTTGCAGATGTTCTTGCTTCAGGAAAAACTTCGCGTCTTTATAAACGCCTTGTGTATGACGATCAGATCGCAACTAGTGTTTCTGCTTATCTTGACTCACGGGAAATTGCAAGTCAATTCAATATTGATGTTACGGCAAAACCCGGAGCCGATTTGGCTGTTGTTGAAAAAGCGATTAATGAAGAATTGAAAAATCTTTTAGAAAAAGGTCCGACAGGAAAAGAATTGCAACGAGTGAAAACGCAACGCATCGCAGGATTCATCCGCGGTATTGAGCGTATTGGCGGTTTCGGCGGGAAGTCTGATATCTTGGCGCAAGGGCAGGTGTATGCAGGAACACCGGATTATTATAAAAATTATTTGAACAATATAAATAATGCCACAATTCAAACCATTCAATCAACAGCCAAGTTGTGGTTGACCGATGGTGAATATGTTCTAGAAGTTCATCCATTCCCGCAGTTTAAAAATGATCCGACTGATTCAACAATAAGAAAGAAAATGCCCGAAATGGCCGCTTCACCCGAAGCAAAATTCCCGAAGCTGGAGCGTGCAACACTTTCAAACGGACTCAAAATTATTCTTGCCGAACGAAATTCCGTTCCAACCGTGAATTTGAATTTGCTGATTGATGCTGGGTTTGCTTCTGATCTTGGAACAAATGCCGGAACAGCAAGTTTAGCAATGGATGTTCTTGATGAAGGAACAAAAACAAGAAACGCTTTGCAGATCAGTGAAGAATTGGCATTATTGGGAGCGACTCTTGGTTCGGGATCGAATCTTGATATGTCAACTGTATCAATGTCTGCACTGAAAGTAAATCTTGACGCCTCACTTGCAATTTATGCTGATGTTATTTTGAATCCATCGTTTCCGGATGAAGATTTCAAACGATTGCAAAAGCAACGCATCGCTTCAATTCAACGCGAAAAAGTAACGCCGGTGCAAATGGCACTTCGTGTTATGCCGAAAATTATTTACGGAACAGATCACGCTTATGGAAATCCGTTGACCGGCTCAGGAACGGAACAATCTGTCATGGCTATCAAACGAGATGATCTTGCAACGTTCCACAAAATGTGGATCAAACCGAACAACGCAACATTGGTTGTTGTTGGTGCAACAACAATGAATGAGATTAAACCAAAACTTGAAAAATTATTTAAGAATTGGAAATCGGGTGCTGTTCCTGAAAAAAATATTGCAACAGTGGATCAACAAAAAAAACAAACCGTTTATCTTATTGATAAGCCGGGAGCTGGACAATCGATTGTTATCAGCGGTCATGTTACGTTGCCACAGGCGAATCCTGATGAGATAGCGATTGAGACGATGAATAATGTTCTCGGCGGAATGTTCACTGCTCGTATCAATATGAATTTGCGTGAAGACAAACATTGGTCATACGGAGCACAGACAGTTTTCTTTGGAGCAAAAGGACAGCGTCCGTTTCTTGCACTTGCGCCGGTTCAAACAGATAAAACAAAAGAATCAATGGTTGAAGTGACGAAGGAGTTGAAACAGGTTAGTGCTGATAAACCGGTAACGAAAGAAGAGTTCGAGAAAGTTCAGAAAAATGCAGTGCTTGAGCTTTCCGGTTCGTGGGAAACAAACGCTGCAATCATGGGGTCTATCGGAAACATTGTTCGTTACGGATACTCTGATGATTATTATCAGACATATGCAAATAAAGTAAACAAGCTCAGCTACGAAGAAGTCCGTGATGTTGCAAAGAAAGTATTACATCCCGATAATCTTGTTTGGATTATTGTCGGTGATAAAGAAAAAATAGAGAAGGGAATTAAAGAATTGAACTATGGAGAATTGAAATATCTTGATGCGGATGGAAATGATATTTCGACCATCGAACAAAAGATGCCGATGATGGAAAAGAAGAAATAATGGATCGTAACATCTGAAAAAGTATCGCCTTTTGTTATTTCGAGTAAAATTACGTTTTTAATTTATGTCATAAAAAATAAGATTCCTTTCCGCCTAAGGCGGATCGGAATGACATCAATTATGGATTTTTCAGATGACACATATCAGTAATTTTTTTTCAACTCTTGACATCGCAAATTAAAATGCTATATTACATGTAGTTCTTTTTACATAGACAACAAATTCATCAAGAGTGGATGAGGGACTGACCCGCAGACTCCACAGCAACCGGTACTTCAAACAGCAGTATGACAGGTGCTAAATTCAGAATCTCTGAAAAGGGAAACGAAGATGAACTAAAAGCCTGAAATTATTTCAAACCTCTTTTAGTTATCTTCTAAAAGAGGTTTTTTCATTTTAAATCTGTCAAACCTTGTCAAGGTTACGTTAGTTTGAACAGAACCTTGACAAGGTTATTCTAATATGAACATCTCAAACCTACATCTTTTTTACGCTAGCCGGCCCGTTGTGGAGCACCTCTCTCCATATTTCGACGGGAATTTCCTCTGTTGTCTCTAATCATATTTTCCTATTCAATTTGATCTTCGCGATTTGGATGTTCCAAACCGTCAATATTTTATTATCATTACTTTAAGGAAAACGATTATGTCTATCAATGGAAAAAAACGTCACTATCGATTTGAAACTTTGCAACTACATGCTGGTCAAGTGCCTGATCCGACAACAAAATCACGTGCAGTACCGATCTATCAAACAACCTCGTACAATTTTGACAATGCCAATCACGCGGCAAATTTATTTGGATTGAAAGAATTTGGAAATATCTATACCAGAATCATGAATCCAACAACTGCCGTTTTTGAAGAACGCATTGCAGCATTAGAAGGTGGTGTTGCAGCAGTTGCTACGGCGTCTGGACAGGCGGCGCAATTTCTTGCAATTGCAACAATTGTTCAAGCGGGAGAAAATATTATTTCCACCAGCAATTTGTACGGTGGAACATACAACCAATTTAAAGTAACATTTCCACGACTTGGAATTAATGTAAAATTCACCGACGGCGATGAACCGGAACAGTTCAAAAAATTGATCGATGAAAAAACAAAAGCGATCTATGTTGAGACAATCGGAAATCCGCGATTGAACATTGTCGATATTGAAGCGATTGCAAAGATTGCACACGAGAATGGGATTCCTTTGATCGTTGATAATACATTTGGTGCAGGTGGATATTTGTCTCGTCCATTTGATTTCGGTGCAGATATCATAACACATTCCGCAACGAAATGGATTGGCGGTCACGGAACGTCTATTGGCGGTGTTGTTGTCGATTCCGGAAAATTTAATTGGGGAAATGGAAAGTTTCCTCTCTTTACAGAACCAAGCCCGAGCTATCATGGATTAAAATTTTGGGATGTGTTTGGAACACCCGGACCATTTGGGAACATTGCATTTGCAATTCGAGCACGAGTGGAGGGTTTACGCGATATTGGTGCAGCAATAAGTCCGTTCAATTCTTTCTTACTACTTCAAGGGTTAGAAACCTTATCGTTGCGTGTTGAACGCCATAATGAAAACGCTTTGAAACTTGCGCAATGGTTGGAAAAACATCCTCAAGTGGAATGGGTTGCGTATCCTGGTCTTTCGTCTCATCCGTACCACGCAAATGCAAAAAAATATCTGCGAAATGGATTATTTGGATCTATTTTGGTTTTTGGTATTAAAGGGGGAGCTGAAGCAGGAAAGAAATTTATTAATAACGTGAAACTTTCAAGTCTTCTTGCGAATGTTGGTGATGCAAAGACATTGGTGATTCATCCCGCCTCAACAACGCACGAACAATTGAATCAGGAAGAACAATTACTTTCTGGAGTTACTGCGGATATGGTTAGAGTTTCAGTTGGTATTGAGCATATTGAAGATATCATCGAAGATTTTGATGAAGCGCTTCGTGCAGTGAAGCAATCTGAAGTTGTTGCTGTATAATTTCTTGACAAGTGACTGTCATCTTTAAGATGACGGTCACTTTCATAAAATGAAAATAAAAACAAAAAATATAATCGAAACTAAAATTGTTCGTCTCTTCGATCAAACGAATCCGCTTACACTGGATTGCGGTGTTTCGTTATCGCCAATTGATGTCGCGTATGAAACATACGGCGAATTGAATTCCGAAGGAACAAATGCAATTGTTGTTTGTCATGCGTTGACCGGCAGTGCTCATGCGGCGGGATATTCCTCCGGAGATCCCAAATCAATCGGTTGGTGGGATTCGTTTATTGGTGAAGGTAAACCGCTTGATACAAAAAAATATTTTATTATTTCGTCGAACTTCATCGGCGGCTGTTATGGTACAACAGGTTCAAGTTCGATCAACCCAGAAACCGGAAAACCATACGGGTTGTCATTTCCCCAAATAACAGTTCGAGATATGGTGAAAGTTCAAAAATCATTGATCGATTATCTTGGTGTTTCAAAAATAGAAACAGTTATTGGCGGCTCGCTTGGCGGAATGCAGGTTCTTGAATGGGCGTTGATGTATCCAGAAGTTGTCGAATCAATTATTCCGATTGCAACTGCTGCACAACATTCCCCCTGGGCAATTGGACTGAATGATGTTGCTCGTCAGGCAATTATGAACGATCCTGATTGGCGTAATGGCAGCTATTATGATTTTGGTCAGCCCGAAAAAGGTTTTGCACTCGCACGACAAATTGCGATGCTTTCATATCGAAGTGAAAAAGAATTTCAACTGCGATTTGGTCGAGAACATCAAAAAGAAAATGGAATAGATAATTCTAATCGCTTCAATATTTCCAATCTATTTCAAGTTGAAAGTTATCTTCGGTATCAAGGAAAGAAATTAGTCCAACGCTTTGATGCTAATACATATCTGTATATTTCAAGAGCGATGGATCTTCATGATGTTGCATTTGGAAGAGGAACACTTACTGAAGTTCTTCATTCAATAAAAATTCCTTCGTTGTTTGTAGGGATTGATTCCGACATTCTTTATCCTGCAAGCGAACAAAAAAATATTGCTAAATCAATCCCAAACTCGTCCTATCGTGAAATTTCCTCGCCGTATGGACACGATGCATTCCTTATAGAATTTGAACAAATGGCAAAACATGTTACAGAATTCTTGGAAAAAATGATTAGAAGATGAAAGAATGACAAAAACCTACTAGAGTTTTATCTTTGAGATACTACGGCAAAATCAAGAATTCCCGTTTTGAATAAATCAGAACGGGAATTTTTTTTGTCCTTTATATTTTGTATTTTATATGAAATTGAAAGAAAAAATGTCGAAACCTATAGTTGCAATTGTTGGCCGTCCCAACGTCGGAAAATCAACTCTCTTTAATCGCCTTATCGGAATGCAAAACGCCATTGTTGACGATGCACCCGGCATTACCCGCGATCGCCATTATGCTGAGGCAGAATGGACGGGAAAACCTTTTACGATCATTGACACCGGTGGATTTGTACCGGATTCCGAAGAAATTTTTGAAAAAGCAATTAGAGAACAAACGCAAATTGCCATTGATGAATCCGATAAAATTATTTTTATTGTTGATGGTAAAGAGGGGTTGAACCACATTGATAAAGCATTGGCAAATATTCTCCGCCGAGAAAATAAAAAAGTAATTCTTGTTGTGAATAAGGTCGACTCTGCAAGAGAGGAAGCCAATTCTGCACAATTCCATTCGTTAGGACTCGGTGAGCTTTACACGATTGGTGCGCTCGGAGGAAGAAAGATCGGAGATTTTCTTGATGTTCTCACTAATGAATTTGTGATTAATACCGATGATCCAAAAGAAGATTCACAATTGCGCATTGCCATTATTGGAAAACCAAATGTCGGTAAATCTTCATTAGTGAATGCGTTGATCGGGGAAGAACGTTCCATTGTTACACCGATTGCCGGAACAACGCGAGACGCAATCGACTCTATTTATAATTATAACGGTGAAGAAATTTTGCTGGTTGATACTGCAGGATTAATGCGGAGGAGTAAGATCAGAGAGAATGTTGATTTCTATTCAACACTAAGAACATTAAAAGCAATTGATCGGTGTAATCTTGCCATAATATTATTCGATGCAAGTATTCCATTGGAGAAACAAGATTTTCGCATTGTTCAAACAGCGGCAGAGAAAAATATCGGTGTAGTTCTTGGAATTAATAAATGGGATTTGGTTGAAGGTAAGGAGACAAACTCTACCATTCGGTTTGAAGAATCTCTGCGGGAAAAACTTCGCCAATATGATTATATTCCTGTGGTTTTTATTTCGGCAAAAACAAAGCAGCGATTACCTAAATTACTTGATCGTGCAAAACAAGTTCACACTAATAGAGCAATGCGAATTCCGACAAGCTCGCTGAATGATGATCTGCTTGCAGATATTCAACGCTATCCGCCATCAACTAAAACCGGAAAAGATATAAAATTGAACTATGTCACTCAGGTAAAAACATCGCCGCCTGTGTTTGCCTTTTTTGCAAATGAACCGGATATGGTTTCAGAATCCTACAAAGGTTTTTTGCGGAATAGAATTCGTCATCATTATGGATTTGAAGGTGTGCCGTTAATTTTAGTTTTTAAGAGAAAACGCAAATAAAAATATCGGAGAATTTTTTATGAGCACACTTACCGTTATCGATCACCCTCTTGTGCAACGGGATGTTTCCATTCTTCGAGACAAAAATACTCCAAATCATTTATTCCGCAATGTTCTTTCTCGCGTTGCCGGAATGATGGCTTTTGAAGTGACTCATAATTTTACTCTCAAAAAATATTCCATCCAAACACCGCTTGAAAAAACATCCGGCGTTGAGTTAAAAGATCATATTGTTATCGTTCCAATTTTGCGTGCCGGACTTGGTATGGTTGAAGGTTTTATGAATGTTCTTCCTGAAGCTAAAGTCGGTCATGTTGGTTTATATCGTGATGAAGAAACATTAGAGCCGGTTGATTATTATTCAAAGTTTCCAAAAACGCTTTCCAATAGTCTGGTGTTGCTTATCGATCCGATGCTTGCAACTGGTGGGAGTGCAAAAGCGGCGTTAACATTTTTGAAGAATAAAGGTGCCAGAAATATTCGGTTTGTCTGTCTGGTCGCTTCTCCCGCAGGAATAAAGATTGTGCAAAGAAATCATCCTGATGTAGATATTTTTTGCGCTTCGGTTGATCGAGGATTAAATAACGATGGATATATTCTGCCGGGGTTAGGCGATGCAGGCGATAGAGTGTTCGGAACGGAGTAACATTTTGTTAAAAAAATCCATTCACTGTCTGCTTCTCGTCTTTTCTGCTACATCATTTCTTTTTCCTCAACTTCTTGTCGATGAACGTCAACACGCATTAGTGATGGCGGGAATTGACTATACACTTCGGCAAGAATACGATTCTGCTGAAATTGTATTCCAGGTGATCATTCAAGAATTTCCGAAACATCCTGTTGGTTATTTATATTTGGCGGGAATGTTGCAGGCGAAATACAACGATTACGGCGATTCGTTCAATGAAGAACGGTACGATTCATTATTACATAGTGTTGAATCATTATCTGAACCATTGGTGAACAATAAAAGTACTTCTGCATTCGGATATTTTTATATCGGAAGCGCACTGGCATTTCGGTCTTTTACAAAATCTGAGAATGGAAACTTACCGTCTGGAATTTATTATGGCTTACGCGCAGGAAAATCGCTTGAACGCTGTCTGGAATCCGATCCGAACTTTACCGAAGCAAAAAATATTCTTGGCTCATTCTACTATTGGCGCAGTAAATTGGCGTGGCTTCCCTTTGTTCCGGATAGAAAAGAGGAAGGGATAAAACTGATCGTTGAATCATTTTCGCATCCATATGAAAAACATCTTGCATCACAGAATCTGATGGTTATCTTTACAGAAGAAAAACGATTTGCCGATGCTGAACAATATGGACTGGCAATGCTTGCGGAATATCCTGATAATCGTTTATTCTTGTGGAATTTGAAAACAGTGTATGAACAGTGGAATAGAACCAATAAACTAAAAAATATTGTCGAACGTTTATTAAAAAGCACTGTAGAAGCAAAAACAACAAATCGATATACGGAAGCTGATTGCCGATTAAAACTTGCTCAACTAATGATTGCTGCAAATAATCGTAGTGAAGCAGCGGAAGAATTAAAAAAGATAATTGCTCTTAGAAACTTTATTGGAAAAACTAAAGGCGACTTGAAGAAAAAAATAAATAGAGCAGAATACTTACTTACAACTCTTCAGTAAAACATCATGCTTCAAGCAAAACACAAAAAAAAATTAGACGATCTGCTGTCGGTATGCCATAAGAATCTTCGTACGGTAAACGATGATCTTATCACTCGTGCATTTGAGATGAGTCTTGAAGCTCATAAATACGATCTGCGCAGTTCCGGCGAACCGTATTTCGGTCACCCGTATGAAGTGGCAATGGTGCTGGCAAAAGAAATTGCGCTTGATGATATTTCAGTTGCTTCGGCATTGCTGCATGATGTTGTTGAAGATACCGATGTAGATATTACTGTAATCCGAAAAGAATTTGGAGACACCATCGCTGAAATTGTTGACGGTGCAACGAAGATCAGTAATATTTTTGACAGTCACGAAATAACTCAGGCGGAAAACTACCGTAAACTACTGTTATCAATGGTCAACGATATCAGGGTAATGATCGTGAAATTTGCCGACCGCTTGCACAATATGCGAACGCTTGAATATCTTTCGCCCGAGAAACAACAGCGCATTGCAAAAGAGACGTTGGACATTTACGCACCATTTGCTCATCGCTTTGGACTGGCTAAAATTAAATGGGAATTGGAAGATCTTGCATTTAAACATCTTTATCGGAAAGAATACGAAGAGATTGCTCACGGTTTAAATTCAAAACGAAGAAAGCGAGAGCATTATGTGCGCAAGTTCATTGTACCGATTGAAAACCGGTTACGGCAGGCAGGACTTAAATTTGAAGTAGAGGGAAGACCGAAACATTTCTACAGCATCCATAACAAAATGGTGAAACGGTCGAAGCCATTGGATGAGATCTACGATATGTTTGCGGTGCGGATCGTTTTGTTTACGCCGGATAACAACGAATGTTTTACTGTTTATGGAATTATTTCCGAAATTTACAAACCAATTCCTGAACGTTTCAAAAACTATATTTCGATCCCTAAAAAGAACGGCTATCAATCTCTGCACACCACCGTTGTGGGTCCCGAAGGAAAAATGGTTGAAGTGCAGATTCGTACACGGCAAATGCATGAGATTGCTGAACGCGGTGTTGCTGCCCATTGGTATTACAAAGAGAATGGTTCACAAGCACCGCTCGATAAGGAACTTGAAAGCTGGATCAATTGGGTTCGAGAAATGTTCGATCAGAAACAAGGCGACGGCAATGTCTCTCCGAAAGAACTCATCGAAAGCTTCAAACTCAATCTGTACCAAGATGAAATTTATGTCTTTACTCCCAAAGGTGATCTTAAAATTCTTCCGAAAGGCGCAACGGCAATCGATTTTGCATTTGAAATCCATTCCGATATCGGATTTCATACCATTGGTGCAAAAGTAAACGGAAGGATTATTCCGCTGAACACAATTTTACGAAGCGGCGATCAAATAGAAGTGATCACATCGAAAAAGCAAACGCCGAATTACGATTGGGAAAAATTTGCCATCACGCATAAAGCAAAATCACAGATCAGGCGGTATATCAATGATGAAGAACATAAATTAGCGGTAGAAGGGAAAGAGATTTGGGAGAAGAAGGCGAAAAAAGCAAAATTACATATTAACGATGATGAATTGACAAAATTCATTCATACCAAACGGTATGATAATTTACAGGCATTTTTTCTGGCAATTAAAAAAGAAGATATTGATGCTGATGTTATCATTTCTGTACTAACCGATAATAAACAACGTTCGGATGTTGATACAAAAGCCGAAGACACATCGTCAATCTTCAACAAATTTGTCGATACTGCGCGCAGTTTTACAACCGGTATCTCCATCTTTGGAACAAAAGGAGATATGCTGTACACTTATGCAAAGTGCTGTAGTCCAATTCCGGGCGATGAAATTGTGGGATACGTAACGACCGGAGAGGGAATTAAGATACATCGTAAAAATTGCAGAAATGTTCAATTGATGATGACTAATAGTGAAGAACGCATTGTACGGGTATCGTGGCCTGAAGCAAACGCTGGTGATTTTATTGCTGGTGTAAGTATTTCTGGTAATGATCGGAACGGGTTATTGAATGATGTAACGAATGCCATCTCTAATTATAATAACACGAATATTCGCGGAGTAACTATCAATACAAAGGATTCTTTGTTTAACGGACAATTTGTTATGTATGTAAAAGATATTGCACACCTTACTGGAATTATTGAACGATTGAAACGAATTAAGAGCATAACGAAAGTTGAGCGGTTTGATGAATAACGAGTATACACGATATCTTGGAATTGATTACGGATCAGTCCGTATCGGTTTAGCGTTAAGCGATCCTTTAAAAATAATTGCGAACGGTTTTACCACCATTCAAAATGATGACCGGTGTTTGGATAAGATTCTTTCGATCATCAAAGAACAAAATGTAGAAAAAATTATTGTCGGTAAACCATTAAACCTAAAAGGAGAGATGGGAACGAAGGCGGAAGAAGTTCTTCAATTTGTAAAAAAATTACAGGAACTAACATCACTAGAAATTCATCACATTGACGAACGATTCACTTCGGTTATGGCACAGCGATCTATTCTTGCTATGGGTACACCAAAAAAACAGCGTCAACAAAATAAAGGTAAAGTTGATGAAATTGCTTCAGCAATTTTACTTCAGGGATATTTAGACACGGTAAAGAGATAACGTGGAACAATTACCATCTTTCATTTCTGAACAAATCCGGACTCTGATTCTTTGGGCGAGAAGGAATAAACTTAAAGCTGTCATCGCAACGATATTCTCTCTTTTTTTCCTGCAATATTTATTCCTTCCCAACAACAGTCTTCAATCACTTCGCAAGAACAATCCAAAAAAAACTGCAATGATGGAGCAGAGAGAAAAAGAAACAGGTTCCTCGGATAAACAGTTTACAATTCAGCAGCAATGGGTTCCTATTTCACGAATTTCAAAAAATCTTATCAACGCCGTAATCGTTTCTGAGGACGGAATGTTCTATGAGCACGACGGCGTTGATTGGTATGAATTGGAAGAATCGATTAGAAAAAATTTAGAAAAAGGGAAAGCGGCAAGAGGCGGCAGTACAATATCGCAGCAACTCTCAAAGAATTTATATTTATCAACATCGAAAGATCCTGTTCGGAAGCTAAAAGAACTGATCATTACGTTACGCATGGAGCGAACACTTTCAAAACGAAGAATTTTAGAGATATATCTTAATGTGATTGAATGGGGAAATGGTGTTTTTGGTGCTGAAGCTGCTGCAAAAAAATATTTCGGAAAATCTGCATCGCAATTAACAAGAGAAGAAGCAGCTCAAATGGCTGCTGTCATTCCAAGTCCGAGAAAATTCAAGCCGAATGTGATGTCTCGTTATGTTACTCGTCGTTCATCAATAATTCTTAATAGAATGTCTGCGCGGGGAATGTAAATGAATATTCACGACTTAAAATTGTTGATTGAAGATGGAGAAGGATTTGAATTAGAGTTTAAAAGAAAGATTTCCTCACCTTTAAAGATTGCAAAAACATTATCAGCATTCGCAAATACCAAAGGGGGAATAATTCTTTTTGGTGTTGATGATGATGGAACAATTGTTGGAGTGGAAAGTGAAAAAACCGAACTTGATCTGATTGATGAAGCTGCGGAATTTTATTGCGAACCGCCTGTATCAGTTTCCATTATCATTGTTCCCTATAATCATTGCGATGTTATTGTTGCTACTGTTGAAGAGAGTGATACAAAACCTCATTACGTGAAGCACGAAAACGTAGAGCAGAATGTTTTTATCCGTGTCAATGACAATACAGTTCTTGCAAGTAAGGAAGTGATCAAAGTTCTACGCGATGAACATTCCAATAAAGCTCCATTGACAATTTCCATCGGATTAAATGAAAAACGATTATTTGAATATCTTGATGGGCATCCTCGAATTACTGTAATTGAATATTCTAACTTGATCAATATTTCAATTCGTCGGGCATCTCGCATTCTTACAACCTTAGTACGAGCAAGCGTCATTCGAATTCATACATTAGAGAAAACGGATTATTTTACTCTTGCTTCCGCTGATCCGAAGGATGCTTCGCACGAAGTATCCGCAGGCAGTCGTACAAAACTATTCCGTACGCAACCGCAACGTTAAGCGATTGCTTGTTTCCGTACATCGGAATCTCGATTGCCATATCAGCTTGCTCAATAATTTCTTTCGAGACTCCGGTGATTTCATTTCCGAAAACAAGACATAACGGAAAATCTTGTTTCGTAAGATCATAATGTGGAATGCTTTTGGTCGTCAGCTCCAAGACACAAATCTTGATTTTCTGTTTCTTCATCTGTACAACAGCATCCAATGGATTCTTAACATATTCCCATGGAACTGTTTGTGTTGCACCGAGTGCGGTTTTATCAATCTCCTTTCGCGGTGGGAAAGGTGTGAAGCCGGTTAGAAACAATTTACTTAACAGCGCACCGTCGGAACTTCTGAAGATTGAACCAACATTGTAAATGCTTCTGATGTTGTCTGCTAAAGCAAAAATTGGATTTCGTTCAATTGAAGCTATTTCTTCAATTTTTGTTCGATTCTTTGATATTTCGTCGTGACTTAACTTTTGCATTGGCTCAACAATTATTTTGGAAGGGGAATCTAAAATCAGTATATTTAGTTTCAATTTAAGCGAAAAAAAGTTTGTTTTGAAGAAAATAATTATTGCGATAGACGGTCCTGCCGCATCAGGAAAAAGCACTACTGCAAAACTTGTCGCCGCTCAACTCGGTTATCTTCATATTGATACCGGCGCAATGTATCGCGCAATGGCGTTGAAAGTGCTGAGAAATAAGATTTCCGAACATGATTCGATAAAAGTTGCCGAACTTGCAAAAGTTACTTCGGTGCGGCTTGTTTCAGATGGAACAAAAGTAAAAGTTGTTTTAGACGGCATTGAAGTAAGTGAAGAAATTCGATCACCTGAAGTGACGAACATTGTGAGTCCAGTAAGCACAGTCTCTGAAGTTCGAGTTTTAATGGTAAAAGAACAGCGTGCAATGGGTAATAACGGCGGTATTGTGTTAGAAGGCAGAGACATCGGCACAATTGTTTTTCCGAATGCAGATTTGAAAATATTTATGCTTGCAAATGAACGCGAGCGAGTTGAACGCAGGAAAAAAGAACTAGAAATAAATGGTGTTACGGTAAAAATTGATGATCTCGAAAAAGAAATTGTTGAACGGGATAGAATTGATTCGGAACGCGCTGTAAGTCCGTTACGCAAAGCAGAAGATGCAATTGAATTGGATACAACGAAGTTAACCATTGAACAGCAAGTTGAATTTATTGTAGTGAAAGCAAAAAATATAATTGAAAGCTAAACCTTGACAACGTTTTAAACGTTGTCAAGGTTATGAAAAATTGATGAAAGTTACAGTCGATAATAATTCCGGATTTTGCTGGGGCGTTGTTCGCACCGTTGATATTGCAGAACAAGAACTTGCTGAAACTGGTAAACTGTATTCGCTCGGAGAGATTATCCACAATCCGGTTGAGATTGCACGGTTAGAGGAAAAAGGATTACGCACAATTCGTCACGAGGATTTAAGGAATCTGAAAGATGCAAAAGTATTGATTCGCGCTCATGGCGAACCACCTGAGACATTCCGCAAAATGAAAGAAATGGGAATCGAAGTCATCGATGCGACCTGTCCTGTCGTAACAAAAGTGCAGGAGCGCATCAGAAAATTTTACGACAAAAAATATCAAATCGTGATCTTTGGAAAAAAAGATCATGCAGAAGTGATTGGATTAGTCGGTCACACAAATGGAACGGCGATTGTTATTAAGTCTGTTGCGGAAATTGATAAACTCGATTTTTCAATGAAGACAGTTCTCTTTTCCCAGACAACAATGGACAAAGAGACCTTCTACGCAATACGTGATGCAATAAAAGAAAAGATCAAAGCTGAATTTGAAATTGGAACATTTGAAGAGATGGCGTTGGATTTTCACGCAAAGGACACCATTTGCGGACAAGTTTCCGGTCGCGATAAAAAATTACGCGAATTTTCTAAATGCAATGATGTAATGATTTTTGTTGCAGGGAAAATGAGTTCGAATGGAAAAGTGTTGTATGAGATTGCAAAATCTGAGAATCCTAAAACATTTTTTATTGAAAACGAAACGGAGTTACAGAAAGAATGGTTCGTTAGAGTTGAAACAGTAGGAATCAGCGGCGCAACATCAACGCCACAGTGGTTGATGGAGAAAGTAAAAAAAGAAATTGAAACGAGATATAAATAATAATGTAAGGTCATCCAAAACAAACTAATCTATACACTAAACAGTAATTCGATCGTCATAGTTGTGCTGAGTTAAATACCGATGACCGTT
>JANONI010000043.1:0-2361 GCA_031420755.1 Bacteroidota bacterium
ATGATCGGTTTCCCGGCAACATTTAAGAGAACTTTGGGAACGGTAAATGTGTGTGGTCGCAGCCGGCTGCCAACGCCGGCAACGGGTATAATTGCGCGCATAAATTCCTTATACAATTGTATGAAAAGGTACCAAAATTCCTTATGATATGCAATGAATTGACCATAATGAACCATTCTTAATAATTGGCAAAGAGTACATTTTTGTTGTTAAAATTAGTTCTGTAGAAGCATTAGTAAAAATGAAAAAGAAAAAGAACGATTCCATCAAAAACCTTGTAAAAAAAAATATGCTGTCACTGAAGGAAGACCGCACTCAAATCAGTTTTAACAGCACATTTGTAGAACAACTTTATACCACAATACCATTACACCATGGAATATTATGAGAACGATAATAGAACCCAAGACTCCAAAGAGTTGAATCCGCTCAATGGAAATAAAGAACAGATCAAAATTATTGTGTGTGATCTTAATATGCCCAGACTTGGCGGAAGATCAATTTTACAAAAAGTTCTTGATCATCAGCGGATCGATTGAAGAAGATTATATTGCTGAATATCTCGTTTCAGGCAAGGTCGATTTTTTGCAAAAGCCATTTCCTTATCGAAAAATTATTAACATCTTTAAAACAGTTGCTTTATCCACAGAAAAAAACGGCACGTTCCATTAGCTATGGAATAATATTCCATAATTGAAGCGTCTTGATCATTTCATAATTTGTCAGATCGAACTGAAGGGGCGTAACGGAAACCTTGTTGTTTAATATCGCCCGCTGATCGATATCTTCTTCTTCATCCAGCTCCACCAACTCACCCTTTAACCAAAAATATTGTTTGTTGCCGGGATCACGGCGTGATTCAAACTCATCATTCCACATCGATTTTCCCTGGCGTGTAACAACAACGCCGCGAATTTCATTCTCCGGAACAGGGGGAACATTTACATTCAATAATGTTCCGCTCGGCAGCCCATGCTCAATAACATTCAATGCAAGGCGGCGCGCAAATTTTGCCGCGTACGTAAAATCGGCATTCGGCTCAAACGTCGTTAACGATACCGCGAATGATGGAATGCCAAGAATCGTCCCTTCCGTTGCCGCTGAAACAGTTCCCGAATAGATAACACTGATGGCAGTATTCGAGCCATGATTGATTCCAGAAATAACGAGATCCGGTTTCTTCTTCATCAGATGACGAATGGCAAGTTTTACACAATCCGCCGGTGTTCCATCAACCGCATAACCGAAAAATTTTCCTTCCTTCGATACTTCTCTTACGCGAAGCGGACGATGCATAGTGATTGCATGACCAACCGCACTTTGCTGACTGTCCGGCGCAACAATGGTAACAGCAGCGATCGTCTGTAATTCTTTTACCAGCATTCCTAATCCGTCAGAAAAAATTCCGTCGTCATTTGAAACTAAGATTGAAAGTTTTTTTTCCATAGATAAATGATACCTTGACTGCCTTCCATTATTTGAGTATATTTACATACAACATTGATCGCGGGGTGGAGCAATTGGTAGCTCGTCGGGCTCATAACCCGAAGGTTTCAGGTTCAAGTCCTGACCCCGCTACTACTAAACGGCATTTGTAATTCAAGTGCCGATTTTTATTTTAAAGATATGGTATTTGTCTATGTGATTCAAAGTAAAGAAAAACTTATTTATGTCGGTGCTACGACAGATCTAGAAAAACGTCTTTTCCAGCATAATAATAAACTCGCTGGTTGGACAAAACGAGGAACTAATTGGGTTATTATTCTCACGGAAGAATATTCAACATTACATGAAGCTCGAAAACGCGAGCGATGGTTCAAAACAGGCGTTGGGCGTGACTATATTCAAACCATTTTGTCGTCGGGCTCATAATTCGCCGCGGCGAATTTCAGGTTCAAGTTGAGCGTTTTTTTGCGAAATCCGCCTTTGGCGGATCCTGACCCCGCTACAAAAAACAGAATAAAAACGGTAACCGCAAGGTTGCCGTTTTCTGTTTTAAAGGGATTCTACTTACACCTAAATTGAGCGATTAGCTTTTAGCTATTAGCCCGTTAGCATTAAAGAGTAAGGGTTTTAGATATTTATAATCTCATCCATCAGGCGAAATTGCAAAGACCAAAACATGCTGGAATTATTAATCTAATAGCTAAAAGCCAACCCGCCTGCCAACTTAAAAAATAATATGGCGGGCAGGCAGCTAATCGCTCAATTTAGGTTACAATAACTTTGAAATGCTATGCTGAACTGCGTTTACAGTTTGTTCAATGTCGTTATCCGAATGTGCGGTTGAAATAAATGCTGCCTCAAACTGAGAGGGGGGCAAATAAATTCCCTGTTCCAACATCAATCGAAAATATTCAG
>JANONI010000044.1:0-9590 GCA_031420755.1 Bacteroidota bacterium
ATAAATCGCCAAAAATATATTGCGGCTCATATGATTGAGTTTACTCCATGGGATGGCGTTGATCTATCAATCGGTGAGTCACAAATATACGGCAGTCGAAGCCCAGAATTATTGTATCTCATTCCAATCATGTTCTTTAAAGCTGCAGAACATTGGATGTATGATACTGATAATTCTCAAATGTTTTTTTCTGCGGATTTAAATTTCATTAAAAATCAAAATTATTATTTATCCATTTTTCTGGACGAATTTTCGACCGAAGATTTTGCAAGAACAGATCGTCAGCGTAATCAATTGGGCTTTACCGTTGGAACGAAATTATATGATCTCTTAATTTCGGATTCAAGAATAATGGTTGAATACACCCGCATGAATCCTTGGGTGTATAACCACAAATTTTCGGATGCAACATTCCAAAGTCATAAGATTAATTTGGGACATTGGATTGGTCAGAATGCGGATTTACTTTCCATTGGTTTTAATGTTAAGCCCATTCGTAGTTTGGAAGTTGGACTCGTTTTTGAATCACTTCGCAAAGGAGGGAAGGATTCAACCTATAAACAATATCAACTTCCAACGCCGGCATTCTTATACGCTCCTCTTACAAAACTGCAGACCGTTGGAATTGTTGGGACTTATGAACCTTTGCGTGATTTTATGATCGATTTCAAAATATTGCAAAGCCGTTTTACTTCACAACTTACAACAACAAGTTATTCGTATAGTAACAATCCCAATGAATATTATCTTGTTCAAGATTATGTGAAAAAATGGGATATTTTTTTCGGGATGCGCTATAATTTTGATTGAAGTTAAACTTTTTGGCAGTTCTATTGTCAAAAATTCATTACTGAGAAACATCTGAAAAATTGGTTGTCTTTTGTCATTCTCTACGAGTCGTAGACTGAGCGACCTGCCCGCTCGAAGAGTCTTCGACCAGCGGTCAGGCGGGAGCGAAGAATCTCGTTTCTATTTTTGCCTACGGCTCGTAGAGAGTGAAAAGACAAGATTCTTCGTCGCTCCGCTCCTCAGAATGACATTGCTTTTGAATTTTTCAGATGTCTCTACTGAATGAATAATCCTGACGAGCTTAAGTTAATTCAAGATTTTAATAATGGTAACGAACAGGCGTACAATCAATTAGTACTTCGTTACAAAGAAAAAATCTATTGGATTGTTCGACGGATGATTCCGAATCACGATGATGCGGATGATATTACCCAAAATGTATTTATTAAAGCGTACCAGTCGTTACGGTCATTCAAGGGAGATTCCAGCTTTTATACATGGATATATAGGATTGCAATCAATCTGTCATTGAATGAGATTCGCCGTAAAAAATTCCGCAAAACATTTTCTATTGATGAGGAAATACATCAGATACGTTCTTCGGACGATCAGCCAATAGAAGTGATGGTGCGAGAAGAACGAACTCGATTGATTAAAGAAGCGATTGAACGGTTACCCGAAAAACAAAAAAAAGTATTTTTGCTCCGCTATTATGAAGAATTGCCGTATGAGGAGATTGCAAAAATTCTCCATACAAGTGTCGGAGGTTTAAAAGCAAATTATTTCCATGCCGTGAAGAAGATTGGAGAGTATCTGAAAAATGAACGAGAATGAATTACACGAACGTTTGATTGACTATGTTGAAGGGAATATTTCTCCTCATCAAAAGATCGAGATGGAAGTACTCATTCAACAGTCGCCGCAGATGCAAAACGAATTGGATGTCATTCAATTGGCGTTGAATGAGTTGCGGAACACTTCGGATGAGAATGTGCCGGATCATTATTTTACAAATATTCTCCCCCGTATTCGTGAACGGTTGGAAACTGGAAAGATTCATTTACCGAAATTCATTCCGGAGTGGCTTCGTTTGTTCACTGCATCCTCGGTAGTTTCGGTAATTGTTTTTTCGATTGTGATAATGTACCAATCCTTTAAACCGGAAGAATTACGCTCGCCGATCTATTCAATGATAAACACGATGGAGCGAACCGAGATCAATTCTCTTGTTGAGGAATCATCGGATTTTGAATTGAACTCCGGAATAATTCGCAGCATAGAAAATTTTGTCGGTGATATTTCGAGTGTTACAATCATTGAGTCGAAACTTACGGAAGATGTACTGGCTCTTGATGTATCGTCATATCAATCTGAGCATGAATTATTTTTGGATATGGAAGATAACGAGATCGAACAGGTGCTTGATCGTTTAAACAAACCAACCGCACCGTAAGCGATAGGGGTTACTATGAGATATTTATTTTGGATGATTGTATTTGGTTTTTCTATTACGGTGTTCAGTACCGCACAACCCCGTGAAGGTTTTGGGGAAGGGAGAAAACACGCATCCGAGCGATTGGAAAGTTATAAAAAAGTAAGGATGATCGAAGCTTTAAATCTTGATGAAGAAACAGGAGTTAAACTCATCAGTCGATACACTGACCACCGGAACAGTGTCAAAAAATTGGAAAAAGAGCGTGGAGAAGTAATGGATAAACTTGACGTGCAAGTTCAATCTACTGCTGGAGACGGTGAATTCAAAAAATCATTTAATGAGCTGTTTGAGATAGAACGAAAAATTACGGATGCTCGAAAGAAATATTTGGATGAATTGAAAGAAATATTTTCGACCAGACAAATTGCGGAATATCTCATTTTTGAACGGAATTTCATGAAAGATCTTCGAAATGTGGTAAACGATGTTCAACGACAACGAATGAGAAGAAATTGATTCTGCCACGATCTGATTATTTTAAAGTCGGGTTTGCAACCCCGCCTTTTTGTTTTTTGCTTCTTCGTTAATTAAACAATATATTTTTACGTGAAAAAAGAAGGTTACCCGATATATCTTGATTACAGTGCAACGACTCCGATCGATCCACAAGTTGCTTCGGTGATTGAGACGCATTATCGTACCACGTATGGTAATGCCTCGTCAATTCATTCATATGGACGAACCGCAAAAGTTGTTCTCGAAGTAAGCAGGGAAATTATCGCACAAAGTATTGGAGCCGAAACTGCTGAAATATTTTTTACAGCCGGTGGAACTGAATCTGACAATCATGCGTTGATTGGAACCGCGTTTGCTCAACGAAGGAAATATGGAAAAGATCATATCATTGTTTCTGCCATCGAACATCACGCGGTGTTAGATTGTGCTGAATATTTAAAAAATCATAATTTTCGTGTAACCTATTTACCCGTTGATGCAAACGGAATTGTTATCATTGCAGAACTTGAGAGACTCGTTAATGATAAAACTGCAATAGTTTCAGTTATGCATGCAAACAATGAAACTGGTGTTATTCAACCGATCAACGAAATTGCTGAATTACTAAAAAAAAATAAAATTGTATTTCATTCCGATACGGTTCAAACAGTAGGGAAGATGCCGGTAAAAGTGAATGACCTTGGTGTTGATTTGCTTGCCATCTCTGCGCATAAAATTTATGGACCAAAAGGAATCGGTGCGATCTACATACGAAAAGGAACGGAGATTGACTCTTTACTTCATGGCGGCTCGCAAGAACGAAAGAATCGCGCCGGGACAGAAAATGTTCCCTTGATTGCCGGTTTTGCAAAGGCAATAGAATTAGCCGACAATGGACGGGAAGAATTATTTCTGCTTGCAAGTAAATTGAGATCGTTACTTAAAAATCTTATTCAAAAAAATATTCGCAACGTTATTTTGAACAGTGTAGAAGAACGATCAATTCCACATATTCTCAATGTTTCGCTTGATTCGTCGGTATATAGTATTGAAAGTGAAACAATGCTGTTGAATATGGATTTGAAAGGCGTAGCTGTTTCGAGCGGCTCTGCCTGCACTTCTGGAAGCGTTCAACCTTCGCATGTGCTGCTGGCAATGGGACGAGATGCAAAGACAACGCAGGCAACAATACGGTTTTCATTTGGAAAATTCACAACAATTAATGAAGTTGAGAATGCAGGCAGAATTTTCTGCGCGATTGTACAATCACTTCCTAAAAAATAAATCGGAGAAAAGAAACAGCTATGAAAAAATTTGTATTAGTGTTAATGCTTTTAGTATTTGGATGTTCCGATCTTGGTGATCAGGCAAGTGCAAATCTCAAAAAGGGAGATGAATTTTTCGCTAAAAATGAATACGAGGTTGCTGAATATTATTATGATAAAATTCCGGAAGAGAGTCCATTCTATCGGCAGGCACGGAAAAAATTAAATACGATTGCGTCCGTTAAAGAAAAATGGAAAGTTGTTGCGGGCGACACCGTTGAAATTTCAAAAGTAGTTATCATTGAGAATACATATAAAGTTGATAACGTTTCGAGATTACCTATTCATACGGTTACGATAGCAAACAATACAAGAAAAACATTAGAGTCAGTCATTATCGAATTTATCTATTATGATGAAGCAGGAAGCGTTGTTACTACATTGGTTGGGAATGTCAAAGCATCCGTAGAACCAAAATCTCAAAATGTTTTTGATAATATATCACCAGGTACTCTGCAGGAACGATTCGTAAATTGTGAAGCGCGAATTATTAACGCTCATTTTCAATGAAATATTCTTTCGATCTCTTTTAATACTATCCCGTATCTCAATCCCCGGTCGCTGACAGTGATTTCTTTGAGACCGCTTTTTTCCATACATCCCATCAAGATCATAATTCCTGCAAGGATGATATCTGCACGACCGGCAGATATTTGGGGGAATGTTGAAATCTGTTCAACTGATTTATCTTTTAACAATGCAAACATCGAACAGATATTGTCGAACGAAAGAACATATCCGTTGATCTTTTCAGGAATATACGATGGAAGCTGTTGATGGAGAGCGGCAAGCGTCGTCAACGTTCCGGCAACACCAATAACGAACGTGGAAGGCATTGTGTGAAGTTGTTCTACAGGTATTGCAGAAAGAATGAATTCATGAGCTTCCACCAATGCTGAAATTTCCGGCGGAGAATTCTTTAAGATTCTTTCAGTGATCCTCACGCTTCCGATATCAAAACTTACTTTAAATTGTATCGCTAAAGAATTTCCGGATATAATTTCGGTGCTCCCGCCGCCAATATCAACCACAGAATATTGCTCTGCACGTCCGATGAAATCGGAAATGCCACCGCGATAAGTCCATTGTGCTTCATCGTCACCGGAAAATATTTCTATTGGTATGCCGGTAGTTTCTTTAATGTAGTTAATGAATTCAAAATTATTTTTCGCGTCACGAAGCGCGCTTGTTCCAACTGCTGCAATTTGTTCCACGGAAAAAGAATTGCACACATCTTTATAATGGATGAGAAAGTCTTTAGCGCGGACGAATGTTTCTTGATTGATAATACGATTAGCATCAACTCCGTTGCCAAGTCGTGCAATCACTTGTTCATCGTGCAAAACTTTTACAATACCATCTTTGTTTATCTCGGCGATGAGCAGCAGGATTGTATTTGTTCCAATGTCAATGGCTGCAATTATCATTTTCGTTCAGCGGCGATTGCAATCCAGTCATTTTCTTTAAGCACGGAAATGATTTTAAAATTTCTTTCATTTAATGCTTCTTCAATTATCGGTTGATCTGCAACAAGCAATCCCGAAAGAATTATTTTTCCATGGATTGAGAGTTTCTTAATCATAACATCTAATAATTCTAAAATAGTATTGCGAATAATGTTGGCAAGAATAATATCAAAATTGGATTCGGTTACAACTTCTAATGAGCCGATACGAATCTCAATATTATTTTCAACTCCGTTTTTGCGTGTGTTTTCAATGCCATTATCAAGCGACCATTCATCAATATCGATTCCGATGACATGGTGTGCACCCATTTTTGCTGCTGCAATTGCTAAAATTCCCGTTCCAGTCCCGACATCCAATACGGTATTGCCGGTTGTAATATATTTTTCCAATAATCGGATCATCAATCGGGTTGTTTCGTGATACCCGGTTCCAAATGTCATTTTTGGATCGATGATAATGACTGTTTTGGAATTATCAACATCCATATTCCACGAAGGAGCAATCACAAAACGGTCAGAAACGTGGATCGGTTGGATTGATTGTTCCCATTCTTCATTCCAATTTTTATGTTGTATTTCAGTAGTGGTGATATATTGGACGGATGGAAAATTATATTGCTCAGAGATTTCCTTTACTATGGATTCAATGTCTTCGTGCCAAACATTTTTTTTAATGAAACAGTGGATACCAAGTTCATCTTCAACAAATCCATCGAAAGAGTATTCGGATAAAGCCGCGGGAACAATTTCGCGGATGTTTTCATCGGGCGGAATTGCAATGTGGAAATCCAGATATATATCGTTCATTATTATTTTCTTCGTTTCAGTATTAATGAGTCAACGAACTCTTTATTCATTTCAAGCCAAAAAATCTGATCTTGATAATTTTCCTGCATTTTCCGGTCTGCTTTATTGTATCGAACGTTTAACCCATATACCAACCAGATGATGAGTACGGTTGATACAGCGATCATATTTGTTTGCTGCGCGGCTGCAATTTGAACGATTAATGTAATAATTCCAAACAGACCAAACCAAAACGATGTTCTTCGGATATTGATCATTATATGATAGATCATTCCAAAAAAGAAGACCTTGTCATGCATCGTTATTGGTATGTTGTGATTGAGAATATAGAAATAGAGACGCCGTGCTTCATCTTCGGTAAGAGGTTGTGCAGGAGAAAGTTCTCTCGAACGATCCAGAATATAAGTGCTTGGCTGATTGGTTTGAAACGCTTTTCGCCTTTTTGGAGTTTCTTTTGAATAAAAACTTAATCCAGCAACGATGGAACCAAGAAGGAAGAGCAGTAAACCAAATTCCCATGAATCATATTGCCAAAGTGAAACATTGAATGCATTGCATAACGCAAAGATCAAAAATACTGAGTATGAACCGGGAACGATGATTCGTAATAACTCAAACGATGCAAAACGAGATGAGGGAGTAGCGTTCATATTATTTTTTAAGTTTTGTATAAATTACTGCCGATAATACTTTTCCTACTGCTTCCAAACTCTCCGGACTGCATTTGTCCGGTGTGTCCTGCTGTGTATGCCAATGCGGATATTGAAAATCAATAATGTTAATAGTTGGAATTCCAACTTCATTAAGCGGTATATGATCGTCGGCAATAGATTCACCTGGCTCTTTAATGAAACTTGTAACTCCAACTTCTTCTGCGGTTGTCCAAACAATATCCATCAGTCGAGGTGCAAAGTACATAGAGTTCTGTTCCAACGGTAACTGAAGGTCGCTGTCTCCAATCATATCTAAAAGAATTCCATACTCAGGTGTGTACATTGCACTTTTTGTTTTTGCAAAATGTTTCGCTCCAAGAAAATATAAATCGGTATTTCCGTCTTTATGTGAATCGCCATAGTCTTCACCATCCGTAAATAAAATATCCACTCCAATTGGCGGCGGATTGTTTTTGAAGATTCGAGCCATTTCAAGCAACACTGCAACGCCGCTCGCGCCGTCATTTGCTCCAACAATAGGCAAATTTTGTTTTTTAGGATCAGCATCTAATTCAGCGCGCGGTCGAGTATCCCAATGAGCAAGCAGAAGAATCCTTTGTTGTAATTCCGGTTTGAATTGAGCAAATACATTTGTTAGCCGAAGAGTTTCATTGTATCCTTGATGGGTAAAATGTTGCAATGTTACTTTATCAGCATATTTTTTCAACTCGCTTTCTAAAAACCGAAGACATTGTTGATGACCCGCAGAATTTGGATTTCGCGGACCAAAATTCGTCTGTTTTAATAAATAGTCATATGCATTTTTTCCGCTAAACAGAGGAAACTGTGTTGTTATTTTCTTTGGGGATTGCTGCTGCATTGTTGTCTTTTCTGGTTGTTTTTGTTCGCAACTTATAAGAAGCAATACAAGAAATGAAAAAATTAATATTCTGTTGAAATTAAAATATTTGAGTTGAAAAATGTTGTTTTTCATTGTAAAAGATGCTCATTAATAATGAAACTCTGATTTAGTATCTCACAAAAGAATATAAGAAATTATACCCTAAATGCCCTTATGAATGTCCTTCCGAAAAGCTGTTTGCAGAACTATCTTCTGGATTGCGTGGTCTTTGTTGTTTACTATGTTCTTTGCTACACGTTTGCGTGAAAAGTTAAGATTTGCGAAACTCATTCCCGAAATCTTCCGCACAACAAGTCGATCTACGATCTCATAGGGAGTCTGCAACCAGAGTCGGAAAGTTAACATTTTCGGGGTGGCTGATGTTAAAAAAATAGTTTTTCACACAGTCCGACACCACCAGACATCAAAAAAAACTTAGAATTTCTCACCAGTTATCTGATTAAAAATCATTTTCAGTTGATAATTTATTTATGGATGCTTCCAAAAATTCCAGAGGATTATCATTCAAGGGAGATGGATTTATTAATTTTTGGAACTGCTCTTTCGTTATTCTTTACATCTTAAAAATTGTAACCCATCAAAGTAATTATTAGAGTGTTTTAATTTGCCTCAACTTCAATTTTTTTGTATCTTTATAGCATTAGAAAATGAACAACGTTCGGTTATTTGCAAATAAAAACGCCTTCCAATTTGTGAAGGGATTTTTCAATAATTTGGAGGAAAAATGAGAAAGATTCTATTCAATGCTTTCTGGTTTGTACCGATTGCAATTTTTGGGTGTTTCGATGGTTCATTTACCGGTAAGTCTGATAAGATCTTTATTCAGGATGAAGTCAGAACAAAACTTGACCAAAAATCCTTAACAATATTAAATAAATACGGAAAAACAATCAGAACCTATTCAGATCGATACGGAGTCGATTGGCGTTTGGTAGTTGCAGTAATGAAAGTAGAATCTCAATTTGACCATTCTGCAGAAAGCGAAAAAGGAGCTAAAGGTTTAATGCAAATTATGCCTGCAACTCAGATTGAAATTGCAGATAAAATAGGGTTAGAAACAGAAGCATTTGATGATCCCAAGGGGAATATTCGTGGTGGAATCTTTTACCTTGCTCGGCTTTATAAACAATTTGGAAACGAAGGATTAACCGATGAAAATAAATTAAAATTCACTCTTGCAGCGTACAACGCCGGACAGGGGAGAATAAATGATGCACAAAAAATGGCTGTTTATGTTAATGATGATCCTAAAAAATGGAATTCAGTGAAAAACTCGCTTTCATTATTATCAAAGAAATATTCATCATTACATAAGTTTGTTTGGGATGACCAAAAACCTGCGTCTGGTTATTTTAAGGACTGGAAACAAACATCAAATTATGTTGAATCGGTAATGAACTATTACATTGAGTATAAAAAAGTGTTTGATATAAAAGTATAAAAAACACTCAGGGGAGAACAAAAAAGGGACGCACTTAGCGTCCCTTTTTTGTTCTCATATTTTTTGTATTTACGAATTCTTTTCTTGACAATCACAGTCATAATTTGTCAGAAGAACGGGAGACTTCTGCCGAAGGCATGGAGACTGTGTCAAAACTCTGGAACTATTTGATATTTTGTACGTCTTATAATAGGGGACTACCATAGTATGTTCCGATTTCCATTATACTATTCAAAATTGGGTTTAAATTGTGTA
>JANONI010000045.1:0-3944 GCA_031420755.1 Bacteroidota bacterium
CGATTAACGTGTAAGCGCCGAATCCCGGCCCAAAGTTACTAAAGTATACGAACACACGTTTTGATCCAAATTGAGCAAGGTACAAAGTCTTTCCATCTCCGGAAACGGTTATGCTCCTGGAAAAACTCCCTGTTTTGATCGAGTCGATCGCATTCCCGATGTAAATCAGATTTTTATCATATATCCTTACAGCCTGATTGGTATTCGACACTCTTGTAACAAAAATATTTCCGGAAGAATCAGATGCGGCTGCGGTAATCGAAGCGTTGCCAAATTGCGTGATTTCAACCTTAGCAATACCGACACCAGTCTTATAATTGATTTTGAATAATCTATTGAATGACGAATATAGAATATTTCCGTCGGCATCCGACTTGATTCCGCGACTGGAATTATTATTGTTCAATGAATCACCAAGAATGATCTTGATGGGTGAAAATGATGCAGGGGTACCATTTTTATTGAATACAAATATTTGGCGCCGCGCTGTTACCGGCCCCGAACCCAATGTCGTGTCAGTTGCTTCAAAGGGGCAAAACCATATTTTCCCTTCAGGATCTACTGCAACACCGTGCGGTCCGAATAAATTAGCGGGTCTTAAAACGGCTTTATACGAAAATGTCTTACTTTGTGTCCATTGTGCAGAAGCAATAGACGAAGTCAATAACAAAGCGACCAATATTGTAGCAAGTTTTTTAGTCATGGCAATCCTCCTATAGATTAGTGAAAAAATGGCAACATATCGACCAAATACATTACCATGAATAATAATTTATGGTTGTCCCATAATTTGTGTATCAATTTTATAGAGTTTATTTCCGACAGAATTTACTCTCACTCCCAACAATTGTGTACCGGTACCCCATGTTAGCACTTGAAACGAAGGAGAAAATACGTCTGGATAAAAAATAGATGCTGTCCCATTGGTAACTTTCAATATAGGATTAGTAAGATTTGTTCCTAATAACATATCACCTTGAGCTGTAAATACCATTGAATAAATTAATTTTCCCGTACTATTTGCTACCGAAGAAAGATTAAAAACAACTTCTTGTGCCCCTAACGTATCTTTATTAACAATGTTATATCGAACAACTTTTTCCATTGAATCTTTCATCGTTCCTGCTAAATACAAATAACCATTTAATACTTTAACACTTCTGATAATTCCACCGCCTAATGGAAATGTCAAAACATTTTTTGTCGGAGTTACACGCACAATGGCATTATTCGTATCAGTAGTATTTGTTCCGGCTGCCCAAATATTACCATCACCATCAAAATCAAAACTCTTGGGACGATTTTGGTTAGGCATAGGAACAAATAATTGACCTGTCGCATTATTGCCGGGAAGAATAGCAATCGCATTCAATCCCCATACTGCATACATTTTTCCATCCAATGGTGAAAATTTCATTACGTCAAGCTTTGAACCCAAAGGAGCACCGTTGGGAGTAAAGTTTGATCTAACTCCAGTAGGAGAAAATTTTTTCACACCTGAAGCAGTTATGGAAACATAAATATTACCTTGGGCATCACTTGCTACTCCCCATGGCTCTTCAAAAGTTTTTATACTGTCAAAAAGAACTACTGCAGATTTCAATTTTACTTTTTTTGCATTACTAAAAGACATTGCACCCTGAACTGATATTTTAACATTTACTGTATCCTTTACCAATAAGGGCGCCCGAACAATAAGTTGAGTTGAAGTAGCTTGTAATATTTTACCAGTGTGTGCATCAAAAAATACAGTGATCTTCGAAATATCCGTTGTAAAATTTGATCCACTAATTGTAAAATCAGTGACTCCGGCAAGTCCCGAATCACTGGGTGAGAATGTTGAGATCAATGGTGTAGCACCTGTGGATGCCTTAGGATCATAAAGGCTACTAGGATCTTCATTACAACCATTTGCCAAATACAGTGATGATAATACAATTATAGCAGCAATGAGAAAATAATTTTTGGTTTTCATATTCATTGTCAATAGTTAAAAGAATAATTGAACTGCAACCCGGTTTATATTTCCAAAAATCCCGAATGGAGTATAAGAATAATCAACACCAAGACCTACTCCTTCAATAGATTGCTGAACGCCGGCACCAAAAGAATACGAATACTCATCATTGTTTGGTGTATATCCGGCACGCAACGACATACTTTTCATAAAAACATATTCAAATCCCAAATTTATTTGCTCCGGATAATCTCGAGGGTGAACTGCATCAACAGAAACTAGAAACACATCCGCATCTTTCGATGATGTAAAAAAATCCATTGCATTGACCGATATTCCAATTTTGAAAATTAGAGGAAGTTGAAAACCTTCTTTTTGGAATTTTAACTCTTTAGAGAAATTTCTTACAGACATAGCAAAATTTAAGCTTTTAAAACCTGTTTTGTAAAACATTCCAAAATCATACGAAGTGGTGGTGATTTTATTATCTGATTTTTTAGGTTCATTTGTCGTAACATCCAAAGAGTTCGTACTTTGTCCCAGATTTTGGGAGACATAACGAATATTGCCACCTACTGAAAAACGATCGCTGAGTGCTCTTGAATATGTTACTCCAAAAGCGAGCGCCGTTGGCTTGTACATTCCAAGATCAAGATACCCATCGGCATTATTGGCGATTATTGTTTCTGGAATATCACCATAATCCACAGATTGCATTGATATCGCAATGACACCATACGAAGACTGCATGGGACTAATCGAAACTGATGCGTAGATGTGCTTAATATCGGCTATCCAGTTTGTTTGACCAAAAGTTGCACTAAGAAAATTTTCTTGTCTCGCTAACGATGCGGGATTAAAAAAAACACTCAGGGCACCGGATTCCACTGAAGTAACGGCATCTCCCATTCCAACAGCTCGAGGGTCTGTAGATAAATTAAGAAATTTTAAACCTGTTTGAGCAAGTTTTTTATTTTCTTGGGCGCTTAAAACTTGCAGACTAAAAGCAAAACAAATTACCATTATCGTTATTCTTTTTTTCATTTTCGTTCCTATGTTTCGGTTTAACGAATAACTACGAATTTTAAAATTGCTCTCTCTCCGGCCGGAGTTTCAATCACTGCAATATACACACCGCTTACAATAATCTGACCCGAACTTGTGGTCGCATCATAATCTTGAGTTCCTGTGCCATCATTATGATCCAAAGTTTTTATTAATTCGCCGAGTTCAGAATAAATTTTAATCGTGCAAATGCCAGGAATATTCTTAAATGCAATTTTATCCTGTTGACCCGGAAATAATAATGTTCCCGGTGTGGCACTGATATTGTACGGATTTGGAACAATTCTCATTTTACTTTTTACTTCTGCAAGACTTGTCGCTGCAGCCAATCGTTTAAATACTGCATCATAAATTTGCGTATAATACCTGCTACTTATAGAACTATCCGCAGCGATAGAAACTAAATAGTAATAATGAGCAACGTCTACTGGAGCACTAGTGTCAGCAAAAGCACGAGCTGTGGACGGTAACGTTGTAATATTATAATATGTGCTATCAGTTCTACCTACAGCGCGATAAATTTTATAGCCAACGACAGGACTCCCTCCGCTTGCCGGATCTCCCCATGATAACGATATTTTCCCTGCACCAGAATTCACTTCAAATCGTTGTGGCGGTGGCGGACCTAGTGCAAGCGTATATCCAGAAGCATAATTACTAATGGCACGTCTGAACGTAGTAAATAACATATCTCGTGATTTAAAAACTGAATCATTTTTAGCTGTCGCAGTAATTAAACCTTGCTTAAACATTCTTCCAACTCTAATGTTTGTTTCTCTATCAGAGCCTGCAACTGCTTCAACCATGACAATTTTTATGCTTTCATTTGGACCCAACGTATATGGACCATATCCATTAGCACTCGAATAACCACCACCTGTTCCTAAAGCTGGATCAGAACCTGCCCCAACTTTTTCTGCAT
>JANONI010000046.1:0-5557 GCA_031420755.1 Bacteroidota bacterium
TACGAGTCGTAGACCGCACAAACAACGTGCCTGCACGCCGTAGTGCTAAGTTTCGGCACGCAGGCGTGCTTTGGCAGGCGGGCGAAGAATCTTGCTTTTCCACTCTCTACCCTACGGGTCGTAGACGAGCCGTAGGCAAAAATAAAAACGAGATTCTTCGCTCCCGCTCCAAAGGAGTCCTTTGGACCTGACCGCTGGTCGAAGACTCTTCGAGCGGGCAGGTCGCTCAGTCTACGACTCGTCTACGACCCGTAGGGTAGAGAATGACAATAGACAACCAATTTTTCAAATGTCTCTTAAAAACACTTCAAGCTTGCCTCTGTTGGCTTTCAAACAGCCAATCAATTGTAAAAAATTAATCCAATCGAAATATCTCTCTGTATCGAAAAAAGAAGCATTGTATTTTCAGAACCGAGAATTATTTGTGCGATTTATATGGAATTCTATAACAATTCCTCGGCATACTCTTTGCAGAATTACAAGATAGAGACTTCTGAAAAAATTCGAATAAACTTAGTATCCGCAACGCTGGATTTTCGCCGCCGCCGTTATTACACTGTTTGTCTTTCTTATTCCGCACAGTTTATGGGGAACAGAATTGGATTATGCCGCTGTACGGCATCCCATACAACGGGAGAGCACAATAAAGACGAATTAGTCCGGCTACAAGAAAATTTATTTCTAAAAGTTCTCTCAAATTTTTCCTACCTTTATACGCTTCATATACTACATACCGAGAATCCGAATATCGTTTTGGGTTCCCGGTGATTATTCGTTTCTATTTTTTATATCATATCTATGAATAACGAAACCCCGATAGAAAGTCCAGCGCACGCATCGTCGCGATTGTATGATGCCTTTGATACACAAAAACTTCCCGTTGTATTCACCATTCTTTGTTTGGTCTCCGTGATAATGAGCGCAGTAACGGAATCGTACAACGGTCATCCGATTGCAGTTCTTGTGCTGAATATTCTTTCGTATGTTTTCGGAGGATGGTTCGGAATTCAGGAAGCGTATAAAAGTGCCCGCGAAAAAAAGATTAATGTTGATATGCTGATGATTCTCTCCGCAATCGGTGCGGCAACAGTAAATCAGTGGCATGAAGGTGCAACATTGTTGTTTCTTTTTTCCCTTTCGAATGTACTGCAAACATATGCCATGGATCGTTCGCGAAATGCAATAAAAGCATTGCTCAAACTTCGTCCGAACGAGGCAACGGTAAAAAGAAACGGTAAAGAAGAACGAGTTCCAATTGCCGATCTTCGCATTAACGATATCATCATCATCATTCCCGGCGAGAATATTGCTGCGGATGGTGTAATTGTAAGCGGATCTTCTGAGATCAATCAAGCGTCTATCACCGGCGAATCGGTTCCGGTCGATAAAGAAGTTGGTGAACCTGTGTATGCTGCCACGATCAACGGAAGCGGTGCGCTTGATGTACGCGTTACTCGTTTAGCAACCGATTCTACATTATCGCGCATCATTCAAATGGTGGAAACGGCGCAGCACCAGCGCGCGCGAACACAGTATTTGCTTGAAACATTCGAATCATATTATGCGGTCGGTGTTATTCTTTTTACGCTCGGATTAATTTTTATTCCGTGGCTCGCTCTCGGACATGAATTCTATGCATCATTCTACAAAGCAATGGTGATTCTTGTTGTTGCTTCACCATGCGCGCTGATCATTTCAACACCGGCGTCCATTCTTTCCGCAATTGCAAACGGCGCACGTCGAGGAATTTTATACAAGGGCGGAGCGTATATGGAACGCATGGCGGAAGTAAAAGCGATTGCGTTTGATAAAACCGGAACGCTGACGCAGGGGAAAATGAACGTGACAGATGTGTATGTGGCAAAGAATAATCCGGCGAATGTTACGGAAGATTCATTGCTGGCACTTTCCGCTGCGCTTGAAGGCCGTTCGGAACATCCAATCGCTAAAGCGGTTGTTGCTGCAGCACGTGATCGTAACGTGCAGATTCCCGCAATGTCTAACTTTGTTGCACTGCCGGGACGCGGAGTTCATGCAAAAGCTGAAGGGTATCTTACCTTCATCGGCGGATTTAGAATGTTTGAAGAACATGGCGAGACCATTCCTGACGATGTGATGGAAGCGAAAGAGCGATTTGAACAAGAAGGGAAGACGGTGTTGATTATTCATCGCGAACTCGGGCGAAGCGGCGATAAAGGAATTCACGAAGATGACGGCGGATGGCTTGGCTGTATTGCCGTTGCCGATATTGTTCGGGAAGATGCATTCAATGCCATTATGGAATTAAAACGGAGTGGAATTATTTCGACAGTGATGCTGACCGGCGACAATCCGACTGTTGCAGCAAATATTGCAAAGCAAACAGGAATCGATGAAGTGTATGCAAATCTTCTTCCCGAACAAAAAGTTGAAGTGTTGCGAATACTCCAAAAAAAATACGGCACGGTTGCAATGGTCGGCGATGGCGTGAACGATGCTCCCGCGCTCGCATCTGCATCGATTGGAATTGCAATGGGAGCGGCAGGAACGGATGTTGCAATGGAAACGGCGGATGTTGTGCTGATGGGCGACACGTTAATGAATATTCCATACGCGATCAACTTGAGCAAGCGCGCACGAACAATAGTATGGCAGAATATTCTTTTCTCTCTTTCAGTAATCGTTATTCTGGTAAGTGCCGCGCTCGGTTTTTCAATGTCGCTGCCATTCGGAGTTATCGGTCATGAAGGAAGCACATTGATTGTTGTTGCAAACGGATTACGATTATTGCGGTACAAATAATTTTTTCACGATCTCATTCTTGTTTTACATCGAAGGAAAATTATATGCAGATGACTATTCAAGAAGGAAGCAGCTATTTCCGCGGACTGCTTCTGCTGATCCGCAAGGATCACAAAGTTTCAGACGAAGAGATTGCATTATTAATGCGCGTTGGTAAATCGCTTGGATTTGCAAAAAGCTTTTGTGAAACAGCTATTGCCGATATCCTAGAAAACAAATATATCCTTGATAAACCGCCGGTCTTTTCGCAGCAGGAAGTTGCAAAAAAATTTATCAGCGACGGATTAATTATTGCGCAATATGATAAAGCGATTAATATCGGGGAGGAACGGTGGCTTCAATTGGCGGCAGAAGAGAACAAGATAACCAACGAGTGGTTTCTTCAGGAAAAAGAACGTGTAGAACGTGCACACGAAAACAATGAATTGATATTTGATGATCTTGTGGTGGAGTATTTAAAACACTAACAGCCATGCGAGCATGGCTGTTAGTGTTTTGTGCAGCAAAAAAAAGTTACGCTGTTACTAAAGACATTTCCTGCAATTCGTTTCTGATCGCTTCCAATTCTCCAAGAACATCTTCCTTTAATACTGCAAGTTTCATTTCAAAATCCGTATAGAGATTACGGTAATATTCAACCCCTTCGTTTAAATTCTGCTGGAAGGCAATGAAATGTTTCAATTGTTTGTCGGAAATGGGAGACGGTGTTTCGGCGATCTTTGTTTTAAGATAATCGACATACAACTTCAATTCCTTTACGAACAAATTCGGTCGCGTTTCTTCGTTGACGATGTTGATTCTTCCGTAAATATGGTCGGCCATTTCTTTCAATGAGACCACTTTATCAAAATATGCAATGTTCGGTCCGGGACAGATGGAAACTCCCGGTCCTTCAACTTTAGTGTCTAAATTATTCACGATCAGTGCAGACGTTCCTAAACCGACACAGATACATGATTTATCGGTGATGGCATCAAATTCTTGCTGATGCTCATCCGCACTCACTCCTTTTTCATCAAGCATTTTGATTCTGATGTTCTGGTATTGCCGCGATGCCCTGCAGATTGCCTGTTCGGTAAATTCTGTGTTAAGCTGAATATATTTTTTTGGGCACGAACTTCCCGGACGCCCTTTGTCGATCAATTCCTGTTTCTCAATATCTTTTGTGTTTCCGCGCAAACTGTTGAATGGAACTCCGAGCGGAGAAATGTTGCTGAGATAGAGATCTTTTTCTTTTGCTTCACATAACAATTGCATCGTGTGTATGTCAACATTCGTTGCTTCCGGAACCAGCAGGAACGGCGTACCCCATCCGATAGAATCAAGTCCGTAATGATTAAGCAAAAATTGATGTTCTTCGTGTGTGCCAACTCCGCCTTGTGCCGTGATCTTGATCGGCAATGGGGAAGAAGGAACCGGACGGTTTTTATTTTTCCATGCTTCAACGACAATGTCGTGAGTTGTTTGGATCAAGTCTTGTCTGTGAAGTCTGAACTCTTCAAGAATCGGTCCCATCAAATATCCGTCCGTTGCAAATGCATGACCGCCGCAGTTCAATCCGGATTCGATACGGTATTCAGAAACCCACAATCCTTTTTTCGCAAGAAATTTTCCCTGAATGATCGCCGAGCGGTAATCGCTTACCTTCAGAATAATTTTCTTTTTAATATCGCCGTTTGTATCGGGATAAAAATCTTCGAACTTTTCAATGTATCCGTACAAGCGGGGATTCATTCCTGCCGAAAATTCGATTGCAGAACGGAGAGTACTTTGCGCATATCCGCGAAGCGCGGCGTGGGCATCGTTAAATTCGGTGGATAATTTTTCATTGTTGCGGTAATTTTCTTTGTCTAACTTTGTCATAATATTCACATCAATACTGCCCGGATGAAGGTGTGAGTCGATCCATGCGGCGATATCTTCTCGAACGGTATTGTTGGCAATAAATTTCCGGAATTGTTTTTTCACTTCGGAAAAATCCGGGAGCATATCGATGTATTTTTGAATTTCATCGCCGGTTTCGTTGAACGATCGTTTCATTTCGGCAAATTTATCGTGCACCATTTTGTCAACAAGATTCAGATATGCGGTGATGCGCTGTGCACGATGATCGGTGCTGTTCTTTTCTGTGATTGCGGCAAAGGGAAGATTCAGTTTTTTGCTGTAAAACTCCCTCATTTTCTCCACAAGAATATCGTCAACCAAAGACATTGCAGAAGTAATGCCGTAATGAGCAACTTTCACGGGCGTATCGATTGTAAATCCGATTCCCATGACCGGAACATGAAATGTATGGTGATTTTTTACTGCTTGCATAAGGTTTTCCCAATTATGGATACACTTAAAATAAGATATTTCAGACTGGATGCAAACAGGTTTTTTTGTGAATGGGCAGAATTGGCGAAAGTCAACACGTTTCAGCAAAAAAAGGCATCTGAAAAATTGTCCCGCTGTATAGGATGCGGTAAAACGGCAATTCTCTTTTCTCATTTCTGAAACGACACTGTTTGTAGATTTTTCAGATATCTCTAAAAAATCCCATTGTCGTATGTTTGTAGGTGTGCTTGTCGAAAGCGGTGTTCATCGTATTCTCATACGACTGCTGGTACGGGCTGGCGAAGTTCTTGGTGTATTACCTTTCACTGCACCGGCTTCCGTTTTAAAATCATGTTCCGTGTAATTCAAATTCATGAACCGATCGGATTCGAGATCGAACATTGTTTCCAATTTTGTTGCATCTCCGGTCATATGATAGATCGTGCGGTCGAGCGATGTG
>JANONI010000047.1:0-3334 GCA_031420755.1 Bacteroidota bacterium
CACATCGCTCGACCGCACGATCTATCATATGACCGGAGATGCAACAAAATTGGAAACAATGTTCGATCTCGAATCCGATCGGTTCATGAATTTGAATTACACGGAACATGATTTTAAAACGGAAGCCGGTGCAGTGAAAGGCGAATACACCAAGAACTTCGCCAGCCCGTACCAGCAGTCGTATGAGAATACGATGAACACCGCTTTCGACAAGCACACCTACAAACATACGACAATGGGATTTTTTAAAGACATTGTTGATATGCCGAACCAGTACAAATATTCTCTGGAATTTTTTAACCGGTATTATCGTCCGGAATATTCAACCATCGTCGTAGTGGGCGATGTGATGCCGAAAAAAGTGAATGCGCTCGCGGAAAAATATTTCGGTATGTGGAAACGTGGAAATTATGTTTCCATCGTTCCCGTAGAACCAAAGCAGGATTCTACACGGTACACGCATCTGCAAAACGGAGGCATTCCTCCCAGTTTAAGTTTGAATTATAAAGGACCTGCATTTTCAGATGCACAGATTGAAATGCCCGCGCTTGATGTGATGACAACGATCCTGTTTTCACCAACATCGGCGTTGTATAAAAAATTGGTCATTCAAGAACAAAAAGTGCGCAATCTTGGCGGCGGCGCATCGGATACGCGCGACCCGTATCTTATCACCATTCAAGCATCGCTCGTCAACAAAGCGGATTTGCAATATGTGAAGGACGAAATTGTGAAGGCAGTGGAAGATATTAAAATGAATGGTGTTGCCGAACAATTACTTGCAAAAACAAAATCGTTGTTGAAATACAGTTATGCAATGGGAATCGACAATCCGTCCACCATTGCAAATTCGCTGTGCGCGTACGTTACGCTCACCGGCGATCCGGAATCGTTGAACCGTCTGTATGCAATGTATGACAACGTTACTGTTGCCGATCTAACGGCGGTAACAGCAAAATATTTTATTCCAACCGGCCTGACCGTAGCGACGATCTCTGCCGATGCTGAAGGAGGTGTGAAATAATGAAAAAGAACTCAACACTTTTATTATCATTCCAAGAAGTTCCGAAGGAACGACGAGGAATCTTATTTTTTTCTAGTCTGAGATTCTTCTCCCGACAAGTTGGGATCAGAATGACGGCAATTTTTATTTTTATATTCGCAACACCAATGTTCGCACAGGATGTTGTTGAGCTGAAACAACCGAATTCCAACAAAGTGGTCATCAAATTAATGTTCCGCAATGGTTCCATTTCCGATATGAAAGGAAAAGAAGGATTGACTTCTGCTGCTGCAAATCTTATTACGCAAGGCGGAACAAAAGAGATGACCTACAGCGAGATACAAGATAAAATTTATCCGTGGGCGGCTGGATATAATTCACAAGTTGATAAAGAAGTAACGATCTTTACTTTTGCAGTTCACGTCGATTTTCTCGATCAGTTTTATCCAATCGTTAAAGGATTGATTCTGACACCATCATTTGCTGAAAATGATTTTCAACGAGTGATGAAAAATCAGCAGAACTATGTCGATCAGGTGATCCGCGCTTCATCGGATGAAGAATACAGTAAAAAATCATTGGAAGATTTTCTCTTCCGTGGAACAAATTATCAATCAATGGTACAAGGAAAATCGGAAAGCGTGAAAGGAATTACGCTGGACGATATCAAAAAACATTATGCTGCAATGTTCACAAAACATAATCTCACCATCGGTATTGCGGGAAAATATTCCGATGCATTCTTGAAGCAATTGAAAGCTGATCTTGCAACACTTCCCGGTGCAAAACCAACAATTGCTGCCGCAGAAAAAGCAAACACTCCAAATGGAGTTGACGTTGAGATTATTGCAAAGGATGGCGCATTTGGTTCCGCAATCTTCACCGGAACGCCGCTTGCTATCACTCGTTCCAGTAATGATTTTGCCGCATTGATGGTTGCGAATTCCTATCTCGGCGAACATCGCAAATCGTACGGACAGCTATATCAAAAGATACGTGAGACGCGCTCAATGAACTACGGCGATTATTCCTACATCGAATGGTATAACAATGGAGGCAGCAACATGCTTCCACCGTCCGGTGTTCCGCGTAGTTCAAATTATTTCTCGCTGTGGATTCGTCCTGTGCAGATCGCTAAACAATTGAAACAGCAATACGTAGAATTATCCGATATCAAGATCGGTCACGCACATTTCTCATTACGCATGGCGGTACGCGAAGTTGATCTGTTGATCAAGAACGGAATGACGAAAAAAGATTTTGAAGCGACCAGAACATTTCTGCGCAGTTACATGAAATTGTATGTTGCAACTCCCGCAGAGCAGCTCGGATATTTGATGGATTCAAAATTCTACGGACGGAAAAATTACATCTCCGAAATTGATAAAGCATTGGCGAAGCTTACGGTAAACGATGTGAACAAAGCAATCAAAAAATATTGGCGGACTGATACTATGTTCGTTACCATCGTGACGGACAGAAGCGAAGCGGAAGAACTCGCAAAGAGTTTGAAAGAGAACACTCCTTCACCGATGAGTTATTCCAACATTGTCAAAGCGGGATTGCCAAAATCTGTGTTGGATGAAGATGAGATCGTTTCAACATTCAAATTGAATGTGAAAAATGTAACGATTGTTGATTCGAAGGATACATTTAAGTAACCGACAGCGTTATCCGTTTTACACTTCAATGCCGCGAAAATTCCCGCGGTATTGTTGTTTTAAATATTGACTGAAGATGTATTTACCCTTACATTCATAAGAGATATCATTATGAATCCATCGCGCCAATATTGTTTACTCATCTTTCTCTCCACTACATTTCTGTTTCTGTCGTGCAAAGACGGTAACACAGAAAGCCCAAGCCAATTTCAGGTGGTCACAGGATATAATATTATAGTTCACGGTAGGCAGTATGATGAATTTCACGGTAGTGTTCCGTTTCGTGGTCCTGCTTCCATTTCACTTATTACTATTGATAGAACTTTTTACGGAACAATATCTGCAACAGATTCTATGTTTACATTTAATAATGTTCCAACTCTAAAATATATTATACGCGCAGAAAAAATTGGTTTTTATCCATATGAAAGCACGGTGTATTCATCGGTTATTGAGTTTCACCCTCTTCCTTCACCAGATACGAAAATTGTTTCAATAAACATCTCTTCCGGAAGTGGTGCTGACAGCAATAATATTAAAATACGACTTGTTGCTGCCAAGCTGTACCAGCACTGTCACAACAGGCGTACAGGCCGACTGCCGAGGCTTGAGTGGACGGTACTGGGACGCGGACGAACTCGAGGGCGCCTCGCTCCTGCAGTTTTTAATG
>JANONI010000048.1:0-5937 GCA_031420755.1 Bacteroidota bacterium
CCCATTATTATGTCGATGGTTACCGTTCTTCCAAGCTTGCTTGCCGATAAAGGTGACGAAAAGACAAAAAAGATTGGAATCATCGATGAAACTCATTCTCTGGCGAAACTGATCGATGCACGATTGGGTGAGAAGTATAAACTCAAAGACGGTTCGCCTAATTATATGTTTGTTGAAATAACGGATGAGAATACTACGACAGACCATTTGAAGATATTAGCGACCGCCCAGATCGCTACGAACGAGATCGAAGGATATTTTATTCTTCCCAAAGATGTTTTTGAAAAAGGAAAGATCGAATACCGCGCTGAGAATGTTGGAAATTCCCGCGATCAAAATCGTTTCTCAAAGATCCTTGAAGATATCATCATCGAACAACGATTAAAGGCAAACGGTTATGATGCTTCGACAATCAAGAGATTGATGACTGAGATTGACATCAAAACTTTCAAAGTTTCCAAAAAGGGGGATGAAAAGGAATCCGGATTTTTGGAGACATTTTTCACCGGATATATCTTCATTATGTTGTTATTGTTTCTTGTGCTTACTTCGGGACAGATGATGATCAGAAGTCTTATTGAAGAAAAAGGAAATCGTATTATAGAAGTCCTTGTCTCTTCATGTTCTTCTCAAGAATTAATGTCAGGAAAGATCGTGGGACTTTCGGCATTAGGATTGACTACGGTTGCATTCTGGGCGTTGATCTTAATCGGAGTGAACTTTGCGACACCTGTTCCATTTGTTGCCGTTGATAATCTTTTGCTGCTACTGGTATATTTTATTCTTGGTTATTTTATGTATGTCGGAATTTTTATCATTGCCGGTTCAACAGTTTCCACAGAACAAGAAGCACAACAGATGACCGGATACATTACGATATTTCTTGTGATGCCAATCGCATTTGCTGTTCCGCTAATGTTCAATCCGGACTCGTTGTTGGTAAAAATATTGTCGCAAATTCCGTTGCTGACCCCAACAATGATGGCACTGCGATTTTCAATACAGACTCCACACTGGTGGGAGATAGTATTATCGCTTACAACACTTTCATTAACAATTTATGGTCTGATGTGGATTGCAGGGAAAGTATTTCGTATCGGGATTTTAGTAACAGGGAAGAAACCAAGTTTAAAAGAAATTTATGGCTGGTTAAAAACTGAATAGCAAATATGTAAGGGAAAACAATGAAAAAAAATCAGGCAGTTCTATTAATCGTGTTATTTGTTTTAGCAATCACCACGGTACAGGCTCAAGTTGCTGTCTCTGATGTTAGAGGAGACGCATTCGGCAGAAGTATACACGGCTTGGGTTTCTCCGGCGGTCCTACTTCCGGTATCGGCATCAGCTATCGATATCATACATCAGACAAAACTTCTTTACAAGCGGTGTTAGGTGTGTTTAAACCAAAAAATACGGATACATTCTATTCATTTGGAGCGGAATATCAGCACGATCTTACTCGAAGCAATTCCGCTCGCTTTTTCTTTGGCGCTGCATCAAGCTATATTTACAATGGTTCAGGAGGCAATAAATATGACGCTCCGTTTCGTTTTGGCGCCGGACTCGGCGGAGAGTTTCTTATACAAGATGCCGTACATTTGTCATTCCAAGGGTTGTTCACATATTTTTCAGACGGAGCGATACTTCCTTTACCGCAATTGGCAATCCATTATTATTTTTATTGAAATGCAATCATAAAAATTAAAAACCAATCCCATACTTTTCACACAAACTCTTTTGTGACGGTTTTTTATTTCCATTTTAAAATTCCCGTACGCTGCTAATATATCACTTTTCCCAAAATAGATTAGGAGAAAATTTGGGAACATTGTCTTAAGGGCGATTCTAAAAATGTAAATATTCTCTGCGAACTCTGCGTTGCGTATGCCTGCCCGCTACGCATTCAGGCGGGCATGCTTCGCATAAATTTTTAAAATACTAATTTTTAGAACTGCCCTTAAATTAGTTCATTGAAATAGCAGTCATATTTTTGTAAATTGAAGCAATGAAATTCAATCTCGTTCATACAGAATCAGCCGCTCGAGCGGGAGTTTTAGAGACAGATCACGGTGTTATTGAAACACCGATATTTATGCCTGTTGGAACACAAGGGACGGTAAAAGCTGTTGAACAGCGAGAACTGATTGAACTTGGTGCACAAATCATTCTCGGAAATACTTATCACTTGTATTTGCGTCCTGGTATGGATGTAATGGAGTCAATGGGTGGACTTCATAAGTTCATGAATTGGAATAAACCGCTTCTCACCGATAGCGGTGGATATCAAGTTTTTTCTCTGTCGGAATTGAGAAAAATTTCGCAGGATGGAGTTACATTCAAATCACATCTTGATGGTTCTTCTCATTTTTTTACACCCGAAAGTGTTGTTGGAATTCAACGAGCGATCGGCTCTGATATAATGATGGTACTAGATGAATGTCCGCCTTATCCGTGCGACGAAGAATATGCTCGCGAGTCGAACAAGTTAACGGTGAAGTGGGCGAAACTGTGTAAGAAAGCACTTAATGAATCTGTGCCATTGTACGGACATAATCAAGCATTGTTTGGAATAGTTCAAGGAAGTGTTTACAAACAGCTTCGGCAGCAAAGTGTGCAATCGTTGGTGGACTTAGACTTTGAAGGTTATGCCATTGGCGGTCTTGCAGTTGGCGAACCTGTTGAAATGATGTACGAATTAACAGAATTTACCAATCAGTTTTTGCCAAAAGAAAAACCTCGTTATATGATGGGAGTCGGTACCCCCGAAAATTTATTGGAAAGTATTGAACGAGGGATTGATATGTTTGATTGTGTAATGCCAACACGAAACGGTAGGAACGGCATGATTTTTACGCGGAATGGAAGGATGAATATCCGGAATGCTAAGTGGAAAACAGATGAATTACCGGTTGATGGTGATTTTGAGAGTTATACCAATAAGAATTTTTCAAGAGGATACCTTCGCCATCTTTTTCAAGTAAATGAAATATTAGGATTGCAACTGGCATCCATTCATAATCTTTCATTCTACCTTTGGCTGATGAGAGAGGCGCGAAAACAAATTATAAGTAATAATTTTTCACATTGGAAAAAAGAAATATTAGAAAAAATTGCGATTCAAATTTAACACAAATCAAATTCATAAACCAAATAAACCAAATAAACCAAATAGAACAAAGGAGTTACAATGTTTACCAAAGTATTAGCTATGGCACCCGCACAACAAGGGCAAGGCGGCGGCGAAATATACAGCACAATTATCATGTTTGCACTCATCATCGGAATTTTCTATTTCATGATCATTCGTCCGCAGCAAAAAAGGGCAAAAGTACGCGAAGCATTGTTAGGGCAGATTAAAAAAGGAGATAAGGTCATTACTGCGGGTGGAATTCACGGTGAAATTGTTGGGATTGATGAAAAAACATTGCTGGTTGAAATTTCAGATAAAGTTAAAGTAAAGATCGAACGTACCTCAATTTCAGTTGTCAATAAACAAGGCGAAGTAGAAGGCGTAACTAAATAATGGTATCCCATTTAAATACAATTGATGAAGCGATTCAAGATCTTCGTGCCGGAAAAATTATTATTGTTGTTGATAACGAAGATCGGGAAAATGAGGGAGACTTTGTTGCAGCCGCAGAACTTATCACTCCGGAGATTGTTAATTTTTTTGTTACGTATGGACGAGGAATTTTATGTGCTTCAATAACTGCTCAACGCGCCGATGAACTTCATCTCGATCCGATAGTTGAGAATAATACTTCACTTCACGAAACTCCATTTACCGTACCAATCGATTTTCTTCATGGTACAACCACCGGAGTTTCTGCAGTAGATCGTTCTAAAACAGTGAAAGCACTTACCATCTCAACCACGAAAGCCAATGACTTCGGACGACCCGGACACATTTTTCCTCTCCGTGCGGTAAACGGAGGCGTTCTTCGCCGCGCTGGTCATACCGAAGCGGTAGTTGATTTGTGTAATCTCGCCGGAATGTATCCAGCCGGCGCATTGGTTGAAATAATGAATGCAGACGGTACGATGTCGCGGCTTCCGGAGTTAGTTGAAATTGCAAAACAATTTAATCTTAAAATTGTTTCAATTGAAGATCTGGTTGAGTATAGACGACATCGTGAAAAACTTATTGAAAAAATTGTTACGACTACTCTTCCCACAAACAATGGAAAATTTGATGTAACATTGTATAAATCTTCCGTTGACGCGAAGGAACATCTTGCTCTTGTTAAAGGAATTATCGATACGACAAAGTCAATTCTTGTTCGAGTTCATTCTGAATGTTTAACCGGCGATGTGTTTGGTTCACAGCGCTGTGATTGTAATGAGCAGCTAAATACTTCAATGGCTATAATTGAAAAAGAAGGAAATGGAATTGTTCTGTATATGCGTCAGGAGGGAAGAGGAATTGGGTTGATGAATAAATTACGAGCGTATAAACTTCAAGATGAAGGTAAAGATACTGTTGAAGCAAATGAAGCACTTGGCTTTCATGCTGATGTGAGAGATTACAGTCTTGCTGCACAAATGCTTCTTGATCTTGGAGTGAAAAAAATCCGTTTATTGACAAACAATCCAAAAAAGATTATTGGTCTCAAAGGTTTTGGTATTGAAGTTACGGAACGAATTCCTATCGAAGCAAAAGCGAATCGTACAAATGAACGATATCTTAAAACGAAACGCGATAAGTTGGGTCATTTGATTCTTTCAGAAGTGAAATAAAAATCTTGCTTCTGCGTCTAAATTAGTATAAATTCAAATTAATACAATCAGCCATTGTCCAATTGGACGATGGCTTTTGTTTTTCATAACCACAAACATTGTTTTTTAATTATTATGAGTGATATAGTTTATTTAACAAAAGAAAAATTTATCGAACTTGAAGCTGATCTTCGTACAATGAAGATTGACGGGCGTAAACAAGTTGCCGGAAAAATTGCTGAAGCGCGAGGACATGGAGATTTAAGTGAAAATGCCGAGTATGACGCAGCGCGTGAAGAGCAGCGGCATTTGGAATATCGTATTGCGAAACTTGAGGAGACACTCTCCAAAACAAGAGTCATTAACATCAAAGATGTTGATACTGACAAAGTATATATTCTTTCCAAAGTAACAGTGAAGGATCAAAAATCAGGAAAGAAAATTCAGTATCAAATGGTGTCATCGGAAGAAGCTGATTTTGATCAAAACAAAATTTCTACAACTTCTCCGATTGGAAAAGGATTAATGGGTAAAGCTGTTGGTGAAATTGCTGAGATTACAGTTCCCGCCGGTATTCTTAAATATGAAATACTTGAAATTTCTCGATAGTACCATTGTTATTGTTGACTTACGATTGTTCGTTGATTATATTTGTATAGATTTTTGCGGGAGTAGCTCAGTTGGTAGAGCGCAACCTTGCCAAGGTTGATGTCGCGGGTTCGAGTCCCGTTTCCCGCTCTTACGAGCCCGTCCCGAAGTATGGTGACGGGATTTTAGTTTGGCGCCGTACCGCACCCGCCTTCGGCGGGCAAAAGTGGTAAGTTATGTATACAGTCTATGTTTTGAAAAGTTTAAAAGATAGAAAACGATATATAGGATATACTAATAATTTACATCGTCGATTAAATGAACACAATTCTGGAAGGACAGTTTCAACCAGATTGAGGCGGCCTTTTGTTCTAATATATCAAGAACAGTTTGCAACAAAAGAAGTAGCTGAAGCAAGAGAAAAACACTTCAAGAGTGGGGTTGGTAGAGAAGAATTAGATAGAATTTTATTTGGCGCCGTACCCAAGTGGTAAGGGAGAGGTCTGCAAAACCTTTATGCATCAGTTCGAATCTGATCGGCGCCTCTATCTGTTTGCCGGGGTGGCGGAATTGGTAGACGCACAGGACTTAAAATCCTGAGTCTCGCAAGGGACGTGCCGGTTCAAGTCCGGC
>JANONI010000049.1:0-3070 GCA_031420755.1 Bacteroidota bacterium
GCTTTCAAATTGATACAATCGAATTTCGGCGGAGGCTGCAAATCCTAATTTTTTTTGTACATCAACGAGATTGTATTTTATGCCGCCAACAGAATTATTTTCATCAAATCCTTTTTTTGAAAGGGAAAGAAACGAAACATACGCTTCCGAATTTTGCGCAACACCAAAAGCAAATGTTTTATACAGCCCATCTCTAACGCTGGGCGCATTAAAATAAGTTTGGTAGCTTGCGCTAAATGATACATTGCCAACACTAAGAATTTTCGGCGTGGAAAGAAGGAATCCCCCAGTAGAGCCATAACAACTATACCCAATAAAATTATCTTCTCCGTTCTCCTGCGAAAAAAGAATGTGAGTAAACAGCAGATAGAGAAGAGCGATTCTATATTTCAGGAATATATTCATCTTACTTTTTATGGCAGTCTTGACACAAAGACATTCTCGGCGAAATCAATAGTTGCGGATGTTCCGATGTGTGAGGATTATGACAAGTTACACAGCTCATTTCCTTCCCTTTGCGAAACGGATCCGGTCTTCCTTCTATAGGATGATTAACAACCGGATGCGGTTTTTGTGCTATATCATCATGGCAGGTTAGGCAAATCGTATTTACCGGAGCGACAAGCAGCATATCATTATCCGCACCATGCGCATCGTGGCACATATTGCATTGTTCAACAACACCATGAACCGATGCTTTGTTTGAAATATCGTCTTGTTTATCCGAATGACAGTCGAAACAAATTTTTGCTGAGTAATCGGCGTTGAGTTGAAATTTTTTCTCTCCGTTACTATCATGACATTTCAAACATTCCCAACTTGCCGCTGGTGCGTGGAAATATGGCAGTCTCGATAACGGAGCATGACACGGCGCGCATTCTTTTTCTACCGATGCATCTTTCGATAGATTTTTAGAAGTTGTTTGATGGCAGGGCGTACATTTATTTTCGTTGGAGGGAATATGAAATTCTTCTTTGGCAAACCCATCGGGTGTTGTATGCCCGGCAATTTCGGAGTACCGATAAAATTTAACCGAATCACTTGCAGTCAGTATTCCCTTCTTATCAAAACCCCGAATATAAAAAATATTTTTCCCTAACGACAATGGCACACTGAACGAAAATTTCTCTCCGTACCGTATTGCAAATTGTTTTGCGTGAACATTGATATTTTCTCTTTTCCATCCGGTAAACAAAATCTCTACATAAAATATTTTGGACTGATTGATGGTAGCAAGAAGCTCCTGGAATATTTTAGATGACCAAAATTTTTTAATATCCATTTCTTCGGAAAGACCGACCGAATACTCTTTTTTCTGTTCTATGCCGCCAGCCCACGAAGTTTTTATATTTAACGAAGCAACGAAAACATCATCCGGAAAAATTGAGCGAAGGAGAACCGTAAATTGTTCTTTCCCCTCTTTTGCAAAAACATCAATACTAATTCGAGCTTGATATGATTGGAGCAGTTGAAGAGTTGAGACAGATTTCGCATTAAATATCCCGTTTATTGAGGCAACCGGATGCGAAATGATTTGATTTTTAGAAGATGGAAACGTAATACTGAGGTTTTCACCAGAGGAGGCAAAGGAAAAAAAGAAAACTATTAATGAGAGTATTTTCATGTTTTTGAAGATGAAACGCACAATTACTGTGCCATATAACACACCTCGTTTTTATCGATTTTTCGCAATCTTTAAGCGGTACGTATTGTTGAAATTCTAAAAAACAAAAACATTTTCTTTTTTTTACAGATTTTGGGAATAATAATTGCCGCTTGTACGTTACCAAAAAATTTGGTATTTATGCGTATGCATGTCCGAAGGACTCAGCCCTTAAGTGTCAATATCCCCAAAATCTTTGAAATTTCTGGGATATATATCGTAAATTTTGACTTTTCACACAGGCTGACTCCTTTGGAGCTTCGCATTTTCTTAGAAACACCTTTTTGAGAGCAGACTCATCAATCATTCACGTACCGCGCAACGTCTTGGTAGTTAAAGAAACTAATGCCTTTGGAGAATACGGTTTTTGAATGAACGCACTCGGTTTAACATCGCCCATCAGGTGGTTAAGTTCATCTTCCGAATAGCCCGATTGCATAATCACTTTCACTGTTGGGTTTATTTTTTTTAATTCGATCAGCACTTCTTTGCCGTTCATTTTAGGCATTCCATAATCTAAGATCACCACCTCAATTGTTTGCCAATGCTCTTTATATAACTGTACGCCTTTTTCAGGATCTGTTGCTGAGAAATAGAGATACTTTTCTTCATTGAAAATTTCAAATGCCAAGTCAACAATATATTGTTCATCATCAATCACCATCACCGTGGGAGAGTGACCGATCGGTTCCGTGCTTTGTTTTTTTGGTTGAAGGGCATCAATTGCTACGTTATGGAGAGGTAATATCACTCGGAAGGTTGTTCCCGCTCCTTCCGCGCTGCTCACCGTAATCCCGCCGCCATGTCCGCGGATAATTCCTAATACGGCAGAGAGTCCTAAGCCGCGACCAATAAATTTTGTGGTAAAGAATGGATCAAATATTTTTGTAATGGTTTCTTCATTCATTCCACTGCCGTTATCCGTTACTTGAAACAATGCATACTCACCCTTTTTTAATTCCTGATTGTTCAGTTTGCCGAATGGTATTAATTCTTCATCGGACATGGTTACTGTTGATACAGTAATATTCACAATTCCTTGTTTCTCTCCAATTGCTTCACCGCCATTAATAATCAGATTCATTACTATTTGTTCTATCTGACCGGGATCTCCTTTTACGATAACCGGTGTTGGTGAAAGATGTGTTACACACGTTACATTCTTTGATAACGACGCTTCAAATAGATTGAGGTGTTCTTGTACAACGTTTACTAAATCAATCGCAATAATCTGAAATCTTCCTTTCCCGGAATAGGCAAGCATTTGTTTGGTAAGCGTAGCTGCGCGTTCAACTGCCATCATTGTTCTGTCCAGATTTTTTACCGAAGGATGATCAGCCGGCATTCGTATTTTCGCAAGCGATACATTTCCCATCATTACCGCAAGCAGATTATTAAAATCGTGGG
>JANONI010000050.1:0-14473 GCA_031420755.1 Bacteroidota bacterium
TTCTCAATCATTAGATATTTCGGGATATAAAGTTGTGCAGACAACTGCAGCTTTTACAATTTCCTTCCCGCCGGGAACTGTTATTCAGCCGGGTGGTTATGTTATCATTGCCCGAAATACAACTCGAGCTTCATTTGAAACATATTTTAATGTTACACTGAATTCGAACGTTGTTTTCATCAATGGAACAACTATCATCGGTGGTAGTGGATTTCCTTCAATCAACGGTTCCGAAACTTACGAACTTCAAAATGCATCTTCCGTTAAGTTAGAAGGACCAACAATTGGAATGCCTGCTACAACACCATTCAATTCCATTAAAAGAAAAAGTCCTATTGGCGATGCAACTCTTGAAGCAAGCTGGACGAGAGATGTTGTTGGAGGCGCGACCCCTGGAATTGGAATGACAAATACCAATACCGGAAAACTCGTCATCAGCGAATTCTCAGATGCGACCACATTTGCAAATGAATTTGTTGAACTCTTTTATGATATTACTCCACCTCCCTCAGGACAAGGTCTTGGATCAATAATACCAAACCGATGGAAATTTAATCAGACGACAAATCTTCAAATTATTTTAAAACCACAAACAGATACTTTAAAGAGTTTCAAAATAGTAAAACCTCAGCCATTCAATTGGAATACTGGAAATATTTCTGTTCAACCTGTGAGTGCTTTGCTTACACATACAGGTGATACAACAACGATTGGAAATATTTTATTATTTGGTAGTGATAGTATTGTTATTACTATATCTTCGGTAACGGCAGTTGATACAACAAATGAATTTTCGTTAACGGTATTTTCAAGTATGAATGGAACAACATTCCTTCCATTACAGGCACTTCCTAAAACACTTGTGTATGGAACTCCTCGACCCATCAGCATTGTAAAGCGGAAAGAAGCTAACGGAACGCATACGTTGCTTGGCAAATGGGCAGTTGTTCGCGGCATTGTTACTGTGGGAAATGAATTCGGCGGTCCGACATTTTTACAAGATGCGACTGCTGGTATGGCGTTATTTGATTCATCGGTTTCCAATAATGTTAATCGGGGAGATGATGTTGTTCTTCTTGGTCTTGTTGCGCCATTCAATGATCTTTTTGAATTTGTCCCTTCTGTTCTACTTGAAAAATTTGGTGAAGGAATTGGTGTTGATACTTTGACAAAGACCGTTGCACAAGTTCTGGCACAAGGAATAGCAGAACCTGATGAAGGACGGCTTATTCGTATTAACAACATTACGAGCGTAACAACTATTGCCGGACAACCTGCTACAAGCTGGGCTGCATCGGCAAACGGAACGAATTATAACATTAACGACGGAACGGGAACATTACAGGTTCGCATTGTTACACGAACAAATCTTGCAAATACGCCTACACCAACATCAAAATTCGATTTGATCGGAGTACTCGGACAGTTTACCACAAATTATCAACTCATTCCTCGCATGGTCGATGATGTGATTATTGAAGGAGCGGGACCGAGGATCGTTACAACAGCACCGTATGAATCGAACATTACTTCTACGAGTTTGAAGATATCGTGGATTACCGATGCGCCCGGAAGTTCAATTATTAAATATGGAATAACTTCTGCATACGGATCTGAAGTGACAGATACGAACAAAGCCACACAACATTCACTTAACTTGATCGGATTACTACCGGCAACAGTCTATCATTTTCAAGTGGGTTCAACAAACGTAAATGGAACGACACTTTCTGCAAATAATATTGCAATTACTTCGTCACAAAGTTCTACGGGAACAATAAATGTCTATTTTAGTAAATCGGTGAATTTTTCAGTTGCGAAAATTGAAAGTGCCAAAGTTGCTAATTTCTCAACAATTCTTATCAACCAAATCAATGCGGCGCAATTTTCCATTGATATGTCCGCGTATAGTTTTAGCGGAACTGTTGGAGCAAATATTGCGACTGCATTACTGAGTGCTCGAAGCCGCGGAGTAAAAATTCGTGTGGTCGGTGAAAAAGATAATCAAGGAACAGCTCCGTGGACAACATTGAAGACCGGCGGAGTTACCGTTATTGATGATGGATATGATTTGGTAAATGCTGGTGCAGGATTAATGCACAACAAATTTTACGTATTCGATAATCGCGATCAAACTTCCGATACGGATGATTGGGTATTGATGGGATCATGGAACGCCACAGATCCTGGAACAAATAACGATGCACAAAATATCCTTGTCATTCAAGACAAAGCATTGGCAACGGCATATACGATTGAGTTTGAAGAAATGTGGGGATCGAATACCGACAGTCCTAATCAATCAACATCACGTTTTGGTGCAAGAAAATTAGATAATACTCCGCATAAGTTTGTTATTGGCGGAACGCCGATGGAATTATTTTTTAGCCCAACAGACAAAACTTCCGCTCATATTAACAATGCGTTGAAAACGGCTCAAACTTCTATTAATGTTGCAATGTTATCATTTACACGAGATGAACTCGCGCAAACAATTGCAGCGAAAAAAATAGCAGGAAAAAAAGCGCGTGTATTAATGGACAACAACACCGACGGCGGTAATGATTTTCTTTACTTACAGACAAATGGAGTTGATATACGATTGCCCGGTGCTGCATTAACCGGAATGCTGCATCACAAATATGCAATTGTTGATGCAGAAAATCCATCGGCACCTGATCAAATAGTTGTTACCGGCTCACATAATTGGAGCAGCTCTGCAGAAACAATCAATAACGAAAATACATTGATCGTTCATAGTAAACGGATTGCGAATCTCTTTCTTCAAGAGTTCAAAGCGCGATACATCGAAGCCGGCGGAACCGATACAATACTTGTATCGGTAAAACAAATAAATGATTTGGCTCCGAAAGATTTTTCATTATCACAGAATTTCCCAAATCCGTTTAATCCGTCCACGAAGATATCATTTTCACTAAAACATTCAGGGTTAAGTACTGTTAAATTGTACGATCTGCTTGGCAGAGAAATTACAACGATAGTGAATGAGTACCTTTCTGCGGGAAATTATACGATAGAGTGGAGAGGAACAAATCTTTCCAGCGGAGTGTATTTCTATCAACTGCGATCGGGCGATTTTGTTTCAACTAAAAAAATGATCTTGCAGAAATAAATGAAGCGTTATTTATGCTTGAAGGGATGGATTCAATCAGAGTTCATCCCTTTTTTATTGCACCGCACGGTATAATTTTATTGTAGAGACAACGTATTGCTTCTCCAATTCTCATTCGCTATTTTCACAACATAACAAGTGGATAGTGATGCTCTCTCATACTGAAATACGGCATATCTTCAATACTTCAAAGAACTTCAACGAATTGTTCGACGCATTCAATGCTGCATTGCAGCAAGGAATTGATGATGTTGAGATTTATCGCATTCTCTTTTGGAATGATTCACTCGGAAACGACGAGTTGATATTGTTTGGCGAAAAACTTGCAAAAGAATATCGCCACATTGCGTACGACGTGTACATGTGGCTGGCAAATATCTTTGAAGTTCTTTATGGTAAAAAAGATAATTACGAACTGTCGTTGATTTATTTTCAAAAAGCTGCCGCAATTAAACCCGAAGAAACCGATCCGTACCTTGATGCGTGCGATTGTTATAACCCTGATTTAGATATTCCTCCGGCAAAAATGTTGATAGAATTTTTGAAGGTCGGTTTTGAACTTGTCAATAGTAAGAAGAGTATTGCACTTCGTTTAGCTGTTCTATATCAAGCCATCGGCGAAAATGATCTTGCAGAATATTATCGCGTAAAATCCGACGAGGCGGGGGAAAGTCCCCTCAAATGAACCACCGTAAAGGGTACATTGCTATCTCACTTGCCGCAGTGTTATGGGGCGTTGCTGCATCTGTTGCAAAATCATTCTTCAATAATGCGTACGAACCGCTCATTCTCGTGCAAATGCGTGTTACGTTGTCATTTGCAGTTCTCTTCTTGTTCTTCCTTTCAACTAATCGCTTACTATTAAAATTTTCCATCAAAGATATTCCTCATTTTCTTATCGTTGGAATTTTAGGTGTCGCCGGTTCAAATTATTTTTACTACTCAGCGATCAAAGAGACGAATGTCTCGACTTCGATTCTCGTCCAATATACTGCACCGATCATGGTGATGATCTATACCGTGGTATTCCAAAAAGAAAAATTGACCGTACCGAAGATATCTGCGCTTGTGTTATCGCTCAGTGGAATATTTTTAGCAGTCGGTGCTTATCACCCGGAGATTATTAAAATCAACAAGATTGGAATCATTTATGCGCTGCTCGCCGCTGTTTCATTTTCCATTTTTAATATTAGTGGAAAATCGTTGACGCAGAAATATTCTATTTGGACAGGTTTGATCTATTTGCTTGGTGCGGCGACACTCTTCTGGAGTTTCATTAACACACCGATGGAAATATTTGAAGCGAATTATTCATTTGAAGATTGGAACGTGTTCGGTGTTATCGCATTAATCTCAATCTTAATTCCATATTCATTGTATTATTACGGTCTCCACCATATTCAATCCAGCAAAGCAATCATCATCAGCACGCTCGAACCGATTGTTGCGATTATTTCTGAATGGCTATTTCTTAATGGAAGAATGGGAATCATTCAGGTGGTCGGTGCAATATTAGTTATCACTGCAATTGTTGTGTTGCAGCGCGATTCAAAAAAAGTTGAACCGATAATTGTTAGCGAATAAAAGAAAGAAAAGCTTGCGAAAGTTGTATTGGGCAGTTCTAAAAATTAGTATTTTTAAAAATTTAACGCAGAGAACGCCCGCCTGCGTAAAACTTGGTACGGGTAGGCGAAGCGTTTCAGCACACAGGTGTGCGGCGGGCAGGCAAAGATAACGCAGAGTTCGCAGAGAATGTTTACATTTTTAGAACCGCCCTATTGTATATCTGAGATAACTTTCTCTACGAGCCGTAGGCGCAAGGGTTTAAATATCTATGAGACTTGATCGAAGAAAAAATAAAATATTCAACGTGCTTGAACAACGTCAGCCCGATCTTACAGTTGTGATGGAAAATATTCACGATCCTCATAACGTGAGTGCGATGCTTCGTTCTTCGGATGCGGTGGGAATTTATGAAGTGAATCTTGTTTACACCACAACAAAATATCCGAAGATCGGCAGCAAGAGTTCTTCGAGTGCAAACAAATGGATCGGGAGAAGAAAATTTTCTTCTATTCCGGAATGTTATCAACAGTTACGAAAAGAGGGATTCCAAATTCTTGCTACACGATTGGATGAAAATGCAAAACAATTGTATGAATTTGATCTTACGCTGCCGACCGCATTCGTTTTTGGAAATGAACATGAGGGAGTGTCTGATGATGCCGCATTACTTGCGGATGCAACGGTCTATATTCCGATGATGGGAATGATTCAAAGTTTGAACGTTTCCGTTGCGTGCGCCGTAACGATCTATGAAGCATTACGCCAGCGAATACAAAAAGGATATTATTCCAATCCAAGATTTGATGAGCAGCAGTTGAAAAAATTAAAAGAGGAGTGGTTGAAAAAATAAAACCTTGCGTGAACCTTCGCAAGGTTATCGATGATTTGCAAACAGATGAGTCTGGACGAGTACCGCTAAAAAAATCAATAACGGCCAGCCGACAACAATCCACATCCAACCGATTGATATTGCAATAAACAGTAATGGAAAAGTGAGCAGGAAAGAAACAGCATCAAATTTTTTGACAACGTAAATTGTGTTGATAGTAAGGAACAATGAAGTTGCGATGATAAATGCGAGAATAGAAATTTTAATCTGCAATCCAAGAACAAGTGCATACACAATGATTATTAGCAGCAATGATAAACGGCTTATCCGAACACCATCGTGAAAGATTGATTTGTAGTTTCTCCAGTACGGCATTCCATGTTCGCCAACCATACGACGCATAATAAGCGCAGACAAAAAACCGTTGATCATGACAATCCCGATTCCAAACGGAATGAGCAAAAAATAGAATCCGCCGATGAGGATTTTATTGAACCACTCGTTATCCGAAAAAATAATTGAAAAAGTGTTAGAAAGTTTTTTCATTATCACATTTTAAGTTTAAATCTTGCGATGGTTTTACTGTTTTGTAATTACCTTCGCAAGGTTATTATTTCGAGATTTTTCTTCCGTACTGATTCGAGTTTGCTTTCCGCTCAAAATAATTATACGCTTCTCGTGAAATATCGGTAATTATTTTTGGTCCATCTTCGTTTCGCTGCAGCATCTTTGTCATTACGCAGATAATATAGGGATTATTTTCAAGATAGATGATGCCGACATCGGTTCTTACGCCATCAACATCGCCCCCCTTGTTTGCAATACCAACAGACGGAGCAATACCGGATTTGAGTGCTCCGTCTTTATCTAATTTCAAAATGGACAGCATATCGTCGCTCGCTTGTTTATTCACCAACGTTCCATAAAACATTTTTTCAAGAATTGTCATAACATCTTTCGGTGTGCTGATATTTTCTCTTCCTTCTTTTGCCGCTTGAATATCCATCATTACACGTTGAAGTTTTGTTTTTGTCGCACCGTTTTTCTGTAACGATTCGTTGACATTTTTCATTCCCACCAAATTGATGAGCAAATTTGTTGCTGAATTATCGCTCAAGACGATCATCATCACGCAATAATCCCGAATAGAGAGGGAAACCGATTTTTCTCCAAGCGAAGAAAGAATTCCGCTGCCGCCAACTCTTGCAAAAATTGGTAATTGTTTGATGTCGGCAAGATTGAATTTTTCTTCGGCGGCTTGTTTATACACTTCTGATAGGATGTGAATTTTTATAGAACTTGCCTGAGGGAAAATCTCATCTTCGTTGATGAGAATCTGTTGTCCGGAACGGAGATCGTTAATTGCAACACCAACTACTGCATCTGCCTGTTCAACAATCTGTTTGATCTTTATTGTCATTTTTTCTTTTAATAGATCGGTTTGCGAGAACGAAAATTGAACAGTAACGATCAAGAATAACAGCTTTATCATATCAATTCCATTTTTTTTGTATATGAATACTAAGGAAAGAGTAATGGAAAAGCAAGGAAAGATATACCTTATAGTTGAGCAGAACTTCTGAAAAATGTATTCGCGTGTTCGACTGAATGACGAAGTTGGTAGGACTTATAGTGTGCGTTAAAAAAACAAAAAATCCATCATTGTTTGTAACCGTAAAGTTTTAAAAGAAATTTCTTGCGGATCAACGACTTAGAGAAGGTTTTCTGATTTTTAAGGGAGGACTATTTTACTATGCAAACTATTTACGCAACGGTTAGTTTCCAATGATACTATTTTAAAAATACGAATGCTCATCGTTGCGAGGAATAAAAAAAGGTGCTCTATAAAAGAGCACCTTTTGAATTGCGAAAGATTATTTCTGCAAGATCATCTTTTTTGTTTCAACAAAGTTTCCGGATTTCAATGTATAGAAATATGTTCCGGAGGCAAGACCGTCGGCATTGAACGTAACTTCGTGAGTACCCGCCGATACTTTGCCGTTCAGCAGCGAGCCGACTTTTTGACCGAGTACATTCGTAATTATCAATTGAACATCACCTGATTGTTTCAAAGAAAAACGAATTGTGCTTGTCGGGTTAAATGGATTTGGAAAATTTTGTTCCAATGTAAAAGCATTGGGAACAATGTCGGATACCTGTTTTACACCTAATGTTGCGACCTTGCTTTCCAAAATAATAACTGCGGCATCCGGAAATCCGTTCCGAGTTCTCATATTTGCTATAAGAACTTCTTTTTTGCTATCACCGTCTATATCGTTAGCGATAAGAACATTACGCAAATGATATGTTGAATCATACATTGCATAATAGACTGAATCCCAAGTGTAACTCAACGTGTCGTCATACGCGCCGGATTTGTACTCTAAACGATATAATTTTCTATGGATAGTTCCTGCGCCAACTGTAACATAATCAACTTTACCGTCACCATCGATATCGCCAACATCGCCACCATCAAGACTCCATCCACCATATTCAGTTGCATCAATCCATGGACTGATACGTTTGACATTATTGATGGTTAACGTGGCAACATCTGATACATTTCCAATATAGAAGACCGCACCCGGATTGACACCGTCTCCTGTAATTCCTGCCGAAAACATTTCAAGTTTTCCATCTTTATTTGCATCATAAAATTTCATTGCATTACGCAAACCGATATCGTGTGGATCGGTTGCTTTATTAATGTCGGCTTGCAGTGCGTACGTGTTAGCTCCTGTTGCCTCATAAATTGCAATGCTCAACATATCCCATGTTGCAACCCAAATTTCTTTTTTTCCGTCGCCATCAAAATCTACAACGCCAAGATCGTACACTGCGCCCCCTTTTAGAACTGCCGAAGAGTCAATGAACTCCATTTCAAATGAACTAAAACCCTCACTAATATCACCGATAAGATGGAAAACAGTTAGTGTGCGTCCTGCGTTTAAACCTCCAAAATCATCTCCACGCGAGGTAAGAATCATTTCTAAATCGGGATCGGTGTCAATATTATCGACTATAATTCGTGTCGGTCGGTATCTGAAATTATCACGCATTGCAAGATTGGTTGTCATTGTTGGTGAGGATGAAAAATTTCCTAAAGCCGGTTCATATTCGTAGATAATGACACGGGGAGGATTGGGGGTTGTGCTTAGGTCGCGACTAGCTCCGGAAGAGAGAACTGCGACAAATATTTCCTGATTACCGTCGCCGTCCATATCAGCAACCGTTAGATCGGGGAAAGAAAATCGTGCAGAATTTGTTCCTGGCATTTTTGCAGTCCATACAAGCGCATACGAATTATTTCCGGTTGCTTCAAAGCGATATACCGACGGCATGTTCGTATCGGCAGCAGTAGTTGCAGGATCTGAGAGTACAAGAAATTCTTTCTTGCCATCCTTATCGAGATCAAATGTTCCATACACTTTCCATGCGCCTACACTATCTGGCCATTGAGAATAATCGCTTGGTTTAATTAAAGCGGAAATGGTGAAACTTGACGTATCATAATATGCCTGTCCATTTCCAATAGAAGAAAATGACATTGTAAACACTACAGCTGCCAACACGGCAAGCAATTTTTTCATGGAAGACCTCCATCTGAATAATGAATGAAAAAGAGTATTGCTTCAATTTTTTTTGTAGTGCAATAAGTTAAAAAACTTAGAGAGAATCAAGTACCAATCTTAATATGCAATAGGTTGCATAATTATACAACAGCAGATAGAGTAAAATTATACACACTATTTTTCATTTTCATTAGTTTTCATTTGGATTGAAGTTCTAAAAATGATAATTTACGAAGGGTAATAAGAAGGAAATAAGCTGTTCCATTTCTTGACACCAAAATCACCTTTGACTATATTCAGAAGCCATATTTATTTTTCACCTTCACTAATAACGGATCGTGTTTATGATGCAACACTACCGCTTTGTTTATCTTTGTCTCTCAGGTCTCATCACATGCTCTCTTCTCGTAGCAGGTACTACCGGAAAAATATCCGGTAAGGTAACCGATTCAAAAACGAAAGAAGGAATTCCATCTGCCGTTGTAACAATTGTTGGAACAACGTTAGGTGCTGCCACGGATGCTGAAGGAAGTTATGTGATTGTCAATGTTCAACCGGGAACGTATTCAGTTTCGGTGAGTTATATTGGCTACCAGCCGGTGCGGATAACTAATATCGGCGTGAACGTGGATTTTACAACAACCTTGAACATTCAGTTGAAAGAATCAGCAGTTGAATTGAATGAGTTTGTTGTTGAAGGAGAACGAAATCCGTTGGTGCGGCAAGATCAAACAAATCCTGTCACTTCAATCACCGCTGAAAATATTCAATCGCTTCCGGTAACAACAATCGCTGAAATTATTGGATTGCAGGCTGGTGTTGTTACTTCGGATGATGGAACATTGCATGTTCGCGGCGGTCGTTCAAATGAGATTTCATTTACGTTAAATGGAATTTCGGTGAACAATCCGTACGATAATTTAAGTTCGATAGGTGTTGCCACAAATGCTGTGCAAGAAGTTACAGTTTCTACCGGAACGTTCAGTGCAGAATATGGAAATGCGCTCAGCGGTATTGTGAATTATGTTACAAAAGAAGGGGGATCAAAAAATAACGGAAGTTTGCGTGTGTTGACAGGCGATTATTTTAGTAACGATAAAGATATTTTTCCTCATATCCAGAATTACCAACCGTTAAATAATTCACGTATTGAAGGTACATTTGGCGGGCCAACATTTGTTGATGGGCTAACATTCTACGCATCCGGAGTGTTCGATAGAAATAACGGATTTTTGTATGGAAACAGAATTTACAATCCTACTGATTTCTATGTAACTCGAGATGAGTTTACAAAACGAATTGCTGTAAAAGACAGTCTCGGAAATATTATTCAAGATCCACGCAATGTAGGTTATCCATTGTATGCAGACGATTCTAGACTTGGAGTGAACAGTTCACCATACTATTTCAATCCGATAGGCAGAGAACTGACATATAAACGTGCAGGAACTATCCATATTCCATCATTTGATAATATCGGAAAACCGACCGGAGACAGCGCACTTGTTCCGTTGAATACCAGTATGTCATTTAATATACAAGGTAATTTTTCTTATCGTTTTTCATCCACGATGCGATTAAAATATGAGGCGGTGTATGATAACGCAGAAAGCAAAGTTGTTTCATACTACGGGTATCGATTTAATCCGGATGGAAGACCGACAAATTACAGCAACGGATTAGTACAAGCGTTAGATTTGACACATACGCTCAGTAATTCAATGTTCTATACACTAAAACTTTCAAACAGTTTTAGCGAAGATAAAACGTACGCATTTGAAAATATAAACGATCCACGGTATCTTCCTGCATTTTATCAAACCGCATTGCCGATTGTCGGGTTTTTGACAGGCGGTGTTTCACTCGGCAGAACATTTAGAACTTCAGAATCATTGGGAGGAAAATTCGATCTTCAAGCGCAATTATTTGGCGATCATGAAGTAAAAGTTGGTATTGAAGCTCGGCTGCATACTATACAATTGGAAACGTACAATCTTGAGTTTTATGATATTAATAATCCTTCGCGTATTGTGGATGATTTCTATGATGTATATAGCGATAGCGTTAAATATGCAGCACGTAAGCCAAACGTTCAATCGGGTTATGTGAATTTCAAAAAAACTCCAAAGCAATTATCAATGTATGTTCAAGACAAGATCGAGTTGGAGAAATCATTGATCCTGAATGTTGGATTACGATATGAGTATTTTGATCCTGCATCGAAGTACAATCCGAAATTGAGTGATGCGCTTTCGGCGCGTGATACAATTTTCTTAACAAAAGATCTTAAAAGTGCAGCAATAAAACACACATTCAGTCCTCGTGTTAGTATTGCTTATCCGATTACCGATCAAGGTGTTATTCGTTTTTCGTATGGGCATTTTTATCAACTGGGGAATCTATCATCATTGTACACAAATTCAAATTTCCGGGTTGCCGGCTCTCAGCCGATTTTCGGAAATGCCGAAGTGAAACCGCAGCGCAGTGTTCAATATGAAATAGGATTGCAACAAGGGTTAACCTCCGACCTGCGTTTAGAAGTTGTCGGTTTTTATAAAGATGTTCGCGATTATATCTTCCGTCAAATTATTGTAACGGCAAAGGGGGATGTAACGTATGAAGTATTGACGAATCTTGATTACGCCAACGCTCGTGGTTTAACGGTTTCTCTGTATCAACGAAGAATGCCAGGAAGTATTTTCTCTTCCTCAATTGATTATACATTTTCGGTAGCCGAAGGAAATAGAACCGAACCTCGCTTAGATTTTTTCTTTAGCGAAAAATCTGGAAAAAGTGCAGAGACATTCTTAGTGCCTCAAAGTTTCGATCGTACGCACATTTTGAATACGACCTTAAATTTTAGCGAACCGGATGATTATAGCGCTAGCATTATCAGTCGTATGCAATCTGGTGCGCCTTATACGGCAAGTGTTCCTGCGAATTTGACCAATCAACTTTCACAATTTATACAAAATAGTTCAAGCAAGCCGTTTCAGTGGTCGTTTGATCTGAAATTAGAAAAATTTGTTGTGTTAGGAGATTTCCGTTATTCATTCTTTATTCAAGTCGATAATCTTTTTGACACACGGAACGAAACCGATGTTTATTCCAATAGTGGTAAGGCATTGTATAATGCAAATGAAGTGGCAAACCCAACCGAATTTCAAATAATTCGCAATAGGATTAATAGAGGAGATGTAGGTTTGGTACCGCTTTCCACTCTTGATAATTACTACGTCAATCCGCAAAACGTCAGCCGTCCACGGTTGGCTCGATTCGGATTCTCAATACTCTTTTAATATTGTTAAAGAACTAAGGAATGATACGTATGAAACAACGTGTAATATATTTGAGACATCTGAAAAACCTCACATCAATGTCATTCCGAGGAGCGGAGCGACGAGGAATCTCGCTGTTTTACTCAAAAATAAAAACAAGATTCTTCGCTTCGCTCAGAATGACAATAGACAACCAATTTTTCAGATGTCTCTATTTTTTAATATTCATTTCAACTTTTGCTCTCGCACAAGATGCTAAAATTGATTTTAGAAGTGTGGATATTAAATATTTGAATGAGTCGCAATTTAAAGAATACATTCGCTGGCGCGATGAACAATTTAGGATGCTAAAAGCTGCTGGTTATCAATCAGAAATTAAGAGTCTCATTATTCAAGGGAATAAAATACGAACGCTTATTTATAATTCCGGAGCAATTAGTCAACCCGGTGAAAGAATAAATAATCTTGTGTGGAATGGTCTCGGATACGGATATGAATTTGGTCCGCTTGTTGGCTCGCGTGTTCCGAAGGCAGTAGATCAAGAATTTGATAATTCTGATAACATCATTTTTCCTGATACGTTGAAATTGGGTTTGGTCAATAATGTTGTTTCCAATTCTATTAAACCGGGAGATACCATCACGTTCAAGATTGTTCTGAAGAATAATGATGGTAACTCCCTGACCAATGTTGTAATCAAGGATACGATACGATTTCCATTAACATTAATTAGCCAGAGTTCAAATCTTGGAAATGTAACAAATGTTGATAGCATTATTACATATTCAAATTCAACCCTCGCTTCCGGCGCGAGCGATACAATTACCGTGCGGGCAAGAATTCAACCTTCTGTGTTGCTGAATCGGCAAATTCATAATAAAGCATTTGCAAATTACAATAATTCACGTTTTAACTCTTCAAGTTTTACCATACGAACGAATAATAATTCTGCGCTAAGCGCTAATTCAAACATTGCATCAGCTTCATTTAATTTTGGGGATACTGTAAGGTATGTTGTTACTGTTTCTAATATTTCCAAAGTTTTACCGCTGTTGAATATTTCCATTACCGATACTATTCGCTTTCCAATGAAGTTAGTAGGACGATCTGTTACTACAGGAACGCTAACTTCTAAAGACAGCATTCTATCGTACGTAAATCCTCAACTCTTACCGGGTTCGTCTGTTGCAATAACCATTCTTGCCAGAATTGAATCAAATATGATTACAAAACAAAACCTGATACATAGGATTTTTGCAATTGCAGAAAGATTTTCGCAAGACTCTGTTAATATTGTTATTGATGGATTTGGCGCGGCTAACAGAAGTACAGCCGATGGTGACTTTGCCCCCGATGGAGTTACAAAATGGGGATGGTTACCCAAACAAGGGTACTCTGCCACCGGACAAAATGATCTTGCAAGTTGGGGCGCAAGAACTTCCGATCTTCGTATAAAACCAAAATCGTGGCCCGAAAGATGGTATAACTCAGTACTTGGCGAATATGTCTATCCGTCTTTCCTCGGCGGGAATGCAACAGTTCCGGATGAAGAGGTATATTATATTGTTGATGATTCGACTGATGCCGAATTTGAGTATTATCCATTTATTCACTCTCGCGCACGCCGTGGATTAGGTCTTAATTTAGAAGTTCGCACATTCCAATTTTCGAATCCGTTGGCAGAAGATATTATTTTCCTTGTCTATACTGCAGAAAATGATCCGAAATCAAAATTACTGCCACGGGTTTTCTTTGGAATGTTTGGCGATCCGCACGTTGGGGGATTCAATAATTTTAACGATGATGCCGCTTCATTTATTCCTTCCAGAGCAATAGGGATACCAAGCTATGACAAATTATTAACAGTAGATGGGAAATTGACATCACAACTTTCAAGAAATCTTGTATATGTTTGGGATCCCGATGGTAGAAGTGATAACCCAAATATTCCCCCCGGATATTTTGGATATAAATTTTTAGAAAGCCCAAGTAATAGCAGCGATGGGATTGATAATGATGATGATGGGATAATTGATGAAAGTCCCTACAATGATAAAGGTAATTATATTGACGGGGTCAATGTTCCTGTAAC
>JANONI010000051.1:0-11702 GCA_031420755.1 Bacteroidota bacterium
CACTTCCCCCATTACAAACGGTTTTTCCTTTTTGCTCTTTAGCAACCGCATTACTTTATCAACATTTTTTTTATCAACAATAAAGATCAATCCAACGCCAAGATTGAATGTGCGGGTCATATCATATTCCGGCACTTGTCCGACTGATTGAATTAAATCATAAATAAACGGACGCTGCCAGGCAAACCAATCGATCTTTAATTTTAATCCTTTGGGAAGAATGCGCATTGTGTTGCCAATAATTCCTCCGCCGGTAATGTGCGACATTCCTTTTGCAAGATTTTTATTTGTCACCGCTTGAATTGGTTTTAAGTAAGAACGATGAACAGCAAGAAGCGCGTCTCCTAGCGTTCCATTCAATTCAGCAAATTTTTTCTTCAATGATACTTTGGGAATTAAAACGTGGCGAGCAAGCGAATATCCATTCGTGTGAAGTCCGGCGGAAGGCAAACCGATCAGCACATCACCTTTTGTGATGCTTTTTCCATTCACAATTTTCTTTTTATCAACAACGCCAACGATCGTTCCTGCAATATCAAATTCTCCTACTGGATAAAATCCGGGCATTTCCGCAGTTTCACCACCTATAATAGAGCAGCCGTTTTCTTTGCACGCTTTTGCAAATCCATTGATCACTTGTTCGGCAACTGTTGGAGAAAGTTTTCCCGTTGCAAAGTAATCCATAAAATAGAGCGGAACCGCGCCGCACACAGCAATATCATTCACGCAATGATTTACCAAATCTTGTCCGACCGTGTCGTAGCGTTTCATTGCAAAAGCAATCTTTAGTTTTGTTCCGACTCCATCAACACTTGAAACCAATACCGGTTCTTTCAGTTTAGGAAATTTTGCTTCATAGAATGCGCCAAACATTCCAATATCCGTGAGAACATTTTTTGTGAATGTTGAGCGAACAGATTTTTTAATTCGACGGACAACTTCTTCGCCTGCATCAATATTAACGCCGGATTTTTTATAAGTATTTGCCACGATTATCCTTTAAGAAATTTTTCGATATAACCACTTTACCACAAAGGCACTAAGACACTAAGGATACTTTCAATAATTCTCCGTGACTCCGTGTCTTAATGGTAGAAAATCTTGTATTTCTATAGCACAGTGAATTTAATTATAATTGAAGGAGTTTCATAATTATTTTGTTTCATAATTATTTCAATTCTCGTGAGCTTTTTTTATATTCTATGACTATGAAAACGCTGACACTATTGCCCTCAAATAAAAAGATCCGAGCAAACAACATCTTCTGTGTCGGTCAAAACTATGCCGACCACGCAAAAGAAATGGGGGGCGTTCCCCAAAAAGAGCCGATCATTTTTTTGAAACCGACTTCTGCCATTATTGAGAATGGACAAAATATTATCATCCCAAAAATGTCAACCAATGTTCATCACGAAGTTGAATTGACTGTGTTGATCGGGAGACAAGGAAAAAATATTCCGCAATTCGAAGCGTTGAAGTATGTTGCGGGCTACGGAGTCGGATTGGATATGACCATGCGCGACAAACAATCCGAAGCGAAGAAATCGGGAAATCCGTGGACGATTTCAAAAGGATTCGACACATCCGCTGCGCTTTCTTCTTTTATAGAATCGTCAAAAATTTCCGATCCGCAAAATTTAGAAATTATGTTGAATGTGAACGGCAACGAGCGCCAACATTCCAACACAAAGAATATGATTTATACTATTGATGTTCTTATTTCCTTTCTCTCTACGGTATTTACGTTAGAAGAAGGCGACATTATTTACACTGGAACACCTGAAGGTGTCGCTCAAGTTTTATCCGGAGATATTTTGAACGCAGAAATTCCGGGGGTTGGAACAATACAACATTCAGTCATTTAACAGGAAAAACTTTGCACGGACTTCTTTATGATATCGGCGTTGCTGTCATCGCCTCTACAATCATCGGATTCATCACCCACAAATTAAAACAGCCGATCATTCTCGGTTATTTAATTACCGGCGCGATTGTCGGTCCACAGATCGGATTCGGTCTCATTTCAGACTCCGAGAGTATCGAAATCATTTCAGAAATTGGATTGATCCTGCTGCTGTTCATCATCGGCTTGGAGATGAATCCACAAAAACTTCTCTCCTCTGGAAGACAATTGATCGTTACCGGCATCGGGCAGTTTGTTCTCTGCGTTCTGTTCGGTGTAGGATTTTTTTATCTATTCAATTATAGTTTTCAAGGAACAAATTTAGAAGGTTTGTACCTTTCATTATTATGTGCATTAAGCAGTACTGCAATCGTCGTAAAGATCTTGTACGATAAGTTCGAGTCTGACACACTTCCCGGAAGAATTACGCTTGGAATCCTTATTATTCAAGATGTGTGGGCAATCTTACTGCTTGCGATGCAACCGAATCTTTCCGATCCATGGAATATGGCTATTGTCATCGCGATCGTCAAAACAATATTTCTTGTCGTAGCGGGATTATTGTTCAGCCGTTACATTCTGAAATATGTTTTTGAAAGTATTATCAATGCACCGGAAATGGTGGTACTGATGTCCATCGGATGGTGTTCGTTTGTTGCATTTTCCGCCGGATATCTCGGACTCTCAAAAGAAATGGGTGCATTGATTGCCGGAGTTGCGATCTCAACATTTCCGTACAGTATTCATGTCACGGCAAAAACACTTCCGCTCAGAGATTTTTTCCTGACACTCTTCTTCATCTCTCTTGGAATGAAGATGGTTGCACCCACGCAGGAAATCATCTTGATGGCAATTGTGCTGGTCGTATTTATTTTTGCTTCCCGGTTTGCAACCATCTATCCTCTTATCAGATTTACCGGCGGAGGACGACGAACGGGTTTCATCACCAGTTTGAATCTATCACAGATCAGCGAATTTTCTCTCGTCATTGCAGCCTTGGGAATTGGATACGGACACATTCAAGAGAGTCTTGTTGCACTGTTGATCTATGCAATGGCGTTCAGTTCGATCATCTCTTCGTATGCAATCAAATACAATCACCAAATATTCATGTATGTCGACTATGTAATGACAAACATTTTCGGGAGCTCCCAAGGTGAATCTCTGGAAGCATCCAATGATCACCAAGAGCATCCTATCGTCATACTTGGTTTTCACCGTGCAGCACGTGCACTCGTGAGCAGAATTAAGGAACATAATCCTGCAATGTTGACGAAGATTCTTGTGGTCGATTTCAATACTGAAATCCTTAAAGAAGTAAATAAGAATGGAATGACCGGGATCTTTGGCGACATCAACAGTCTTGACACACTGCAGCATGTTCATGTTGATAAAGCAAAGCTGATCCTGTCCACACTTCCCGATCTGTTGTTGAAAGGAACAAACAACAAACAGATCGTTAAATTATGCAGAATGCTCACTAAAGATGCTGTTATTATTGCAACTGCCGACACAACAAAGCAGGCGGATGAACTGAAATCGGTTGGTGCAACGGAAATCATTTTCCCGTATGAAATGATCGGAGAATATTTACTCCATCATATTGAAAAAACCTGCGGTTGATTGAAAGCAGTGAATTTATTTTAAAATCCCGCATAAAAGCGGGATTTTTTGTTCGTTTTTTTTTATTTTGTTATAATGAGTTCAATCTAAAAAGTAAAAAAAATGAAAAAAAAATTATTTCTCGCAACGACGCAAGAGACAAAAAGAGCTTTTTAGAGCGGACTCACAAATCAATAAACCACCCCGACGCAAGCGTCGAGGTATTATGTTTGAAAAAAATATCTAATCTTATTTTATAACCCCGACACAAGTGTCGAGGAATTCTTTCGATTAAACTTTCCAAATCTTTAAGATTTGGAAAGTTTTTCTGTTAAATTAAAAAAAAGTAGCCGAACCAAAAACGGAATACAGAAAATCACAATCGTAAATTATTCTAATGACTGAATTACCAAAACAATATAATCCTCAAGACGTTGAAGATAAAATCTACCAATGGTGGGAATCGAACGGGTTTTTTCATGCAACAATTAATCCTGAAAAAAAACCACACACCATTGTCATTCCACCGCCGAACATTACAGGCATTTTGCACATGGGGCACATTCTGAACAACACGCTTCAGGATGTGTTCACACGATGGAAACGAATGCAGGGATTTGAAGCATGCTGGATTCCGGGAACCGACCATGCAGGAATTGCAACTCAAAATGTCGTAGAAAAAGCATTGCGAAAAGAAGGAACATCGCTGCGCGAACTTGGACGAGAAAAATTTCTTGAGCGTGTTTGGGATTGGCGGACACAATACGGCGGAACGATCAACAAACAATTGCGAAAGCTCGGTGTGTCGTGCGACTGGGAACGTGAACGATTTACGATGGACGAAGGACTTTCCAATGCAGTAAAAGAAGTGTTCGTTCAACTTTACGATAAGGGTTTGATCTACAAAGGAAAGTATATCGTTAATTGGTGTCCGCGTGAACAGACTGCGTTGAGCGATGATGAAGTGAATGGAGTTGAAAGCAAAGGACATCTCTGGCATATCAAATATCAGATTGAAAATTCTGACGAATACATAATCGTTGCGACAACTCGTCCTGAAACAATGCTGGGTGATACTGCGGTTGCAGTAAATCCGAAAGACGAGCGATATAAAAATCTTGTTGGAAAAAATGCAATTATTCCTATTGCGAATCGTTCAATTCCAATTGTTGCCGATGATTTTGTCGATCCGACATTTGGAACCGGGGCAGTAAAAGTAACACCGGCTCACGATCCGAATGATTATCAAACCGGAATTCGATTGAATCTTCCACAAATTATTGTGATGGACACATCGGCAAAAATGAATGTGAATGTTCCTCCGAAATATCAAGGATTGGATCGATATGAATGTCGGCGGGAATTATTGCGAGATCTGGAAAAACTTCGGAGCTTGGTAAAGACAGAAGACCACACACATAATGTTGGTCATTGCTATCGTTGCGACACAGTGATCGAACCATATCTTTCCGATCAATGGTTTGTGAAAATGAAACCGCTTGCCGAGCCTGCGCTAAAAGTTGTTCTTGAAGGAAAAATAAAATTCTATCCTGAACGATTCACCAAAACGTACGAACATTGGATGACCAACATTCGTGATTGGTGCATCTCGCGTCAGTTGTGGTGGGGACATCGGATTCCGGCATATTATTTACCGGATGGAAGTATTATCGTAGCAAGAAACATGGATGAAGCATTTGAGAAATTAAAAAGTCAAAAGTCAAAATTTAGAAAAGAAGATCTCCGACAGGATGAAGATGTCCTTGATACGTGGTTCAGTTCGTGGCTCTGGCCTTTCTCCGTTCACCATTGGCCCGAAGAAACCGAAGATCTAAAATATTTTTATCCGACCGATGTTCTTGTCACGGCACCGGATATTATTTTCTTTTGGGTCGCCAGAATGATAATGGCTGGATTGGAATTCAAAGGTGAAGTTCCTTTCCGTCATGTCTATTTCACGAGTTTAATACGAGACGCTCAAGGTCGTAAGATGAGCAAATCACTCGGCAACTCACCCGATCCGATTGATGTGATACAAACATACGGCGCGGATGCGTTGCGGTTCACCGTACTTTTTATTGCTCCCGTTGGTCAAGATGTTCTCTATGATAATGACAAATGTGAGATTGGCAGAAATTTTGCGAACAAGATATGGAATGCGGGCCGCTTTTTAATGATGCATAGAGATCAACTAACAATTGACAATGCACAATTACCAATTGTTGGCTCACAAAATTCAAATGATTTGACAGACAAATGGATATTATCCCGATTTGGTTCTACTGTTCGTGATGTTACTAAAGCGATGGATGAGTTTCGCGTGAATGATGCAGTGAAGTTATTGTATGAATTTCTCTGGAAAGATTTCTGCGATTGGTATGTTGAATTTGTAAAAAACCGTTTGCAGGAAACAACTGATCAACAGTTGAAACGTTCTATCATCAATCGCGCGCTGAAAATTTATGAAGAGACGTTGAAACTTCTTCATCCGTTCATGCCGTTCGTTACGGAAGAAATATTTCAACATCTTTCCGAACGGAAAGCGGATGAAACGATCATGCGCACACTGATTCCGCAGATTTCACAGATAGAATCGCAGATTGATAATGATATTGAAAAACAGATGGAGTTTCTGCAAAACGTTATTATCGCTGTTCGCCAAATTCGCAGCGAAATGAATATTCCATTCTCAAAAGGAGTTGATTTTGTTGCAAGCTGTCATGATTTTGATAAATCTGTTATTCTCGAGAATAATAAGACTGCGTTACAGAAACTCTTAAAACTTGACAATGTTTCTATAGGAATGTCCCTTGCAAAACCTGGATATTCTGCAAGTTCGGTGGTGAACGGCCAGGAGATTTTTATTCCGCTGAAAGGATTGATCGATACTGGCATTGAACGAGATCGATTACAGAAAGAGATCGATCGGCTTGAAGGGCAACTACGTGGCGTGATGGCAAAGTTGAACAATAATAATTTCATCAGCAAAGCTGCGGTCGAAGTTCTTGAGAAGGAAAAGAACAAGCAGCAAAATTTTGAGCAGACCATTCAAAAGTTGAAGGTAAATCTATCTCAACTTAATCCGTGAATTTAAAAGTCCCCTCTGTGGGAAAGCAAGAGCGTATGTGAGAGGGGATTTAGGGGTGTGTATGATTCTTACAAATTACTATTTCAACAAAAATTTTAACACACCCCATGCCCCTCTCCCCAACACACACCTGTGTGCCGAAACACTTCGCCTGCCCGCACAAAGTTTTACGCAGGCGGGGGGTGCAGGCACAAATCAACGCACAGAGGGGATAAGTTTGACATCATCCGACCTACTTATAATACTCAAACAAAACTATACCATTCTCCTCGAATCATCGCGCCAAGACAACCAAAATAATAAGAACCTGCTATTCCATTCTCCTGTTGAAATTCTTTCAACAAATAATCTTGCTGAGATTCCAGATATTTTCAAAACGATTGAAGAACATCTCCAAAATAATAAATGGATCGCAGGGTACGTTAGTTATGAATGTGCCTATCATTTCGAGAATATTATTGCGGATAGTTTTCAGAACAATTCTACATTCCCTTTATTGTGGTTTGGCATCTATAATTCGCCTTTAAATATTCCAAAAAATATTTTGGACGAAATTATTCCTGATCCTCTGTCGAAGATCGCAAATCCAAAATTACTCATTGACGATCAGACCTATAAAAAATCTATTGAAGCGTTAAAGAAATACATTATCAATGGAGATACATATCAAGTTAACTTCACTGACCGATTTGAGTTTGATATTATCGGTGATACAGCCGAATTGTATTTTGCATTACGAAAAAAACAACACGTACCGTACGGTGCATTCATCAATCTTGACAATTCTCAAATTCTCTCCTATTCGCCGGAATTGTTCTTCAACAGAAGCGGCAATTTAATTTCAACGAAGCCGATGAAAGGAACCGTTCGAAGAGGCAGAACATTAGATGAAGATTACATCAATGAAGAATGGCTGCGTAATGACGAGAAGAATAGAAGCGAAAATCTGATGATTGTTGATCTGCTTCGAAATGATATTGGAAGAATTTGTGAAACCGGATCAGTTGCTGTTGAAAATATGTATTCCATTGAACGGTACGAAACTGTTATTCAAATGACATCAACCGTTAATGGAATGTTAAAAGCCAACACATCGTATTACAATATTTTTAAATCGCTATTCCCTTGCGGATCTGTAACAGGTGCGCCAAAAATCCATACAATGCAGATCATCAATGAATTAGAGAATCATCGTCGAGGCGTTTATTGCGGTGCAATCGGATTTATTTCTCCGAATAATGAAGCTGTGTTTAATGTTGCAATTCGAACCATTGAAGCACAAAATGGAAAAGGAGCAATGGGGGTGGGAAGCGGGATTGTATTCGACTCTGATCCACAGCAAGAATTAGAGGAATGTAAATTAAAAGCGGCATTTCTTTTGAATGACGATCTTGATTTTCAATTACTCGAAACAATTCTGTGGGATGGAAAGTTTATATTCCTTGATGAGCATTTAACACGAATGAAAAATTCATCGGATTATTTTACATTTCAATTTTCTCATGACAAGATCGTTCACACACTTTCATTAACAGCACAATCCTTTGACCAGCGAAAAAAATATCGTGTGCGGTTATTGCTTTCAAAGAATAATACTCCTTTCGTTGAAGCGTTTGAATTATTGGAATCTTCTGCGCGCAATCAAATAAAAATTGCGCCGGAACGAACTAATTCTAATGATCGTTTTTTATTCCATAAAACAACAAATAGAAATTTTTATGAAAAATATACTGCGCGTGCAAAAGAAGATAATCTTGCCGATTATATTTTCCTTAATGAACGGGACGAAATCACCGAAGGAGCAATCACAAATATTTTTATCGAAAGAGATGGAAAATTGTTTACACCGTCAGTCACCTGTGGAGTTTTAGCAGGAATATATAGGCAGGAAGTATTACGAACCAACCTGCTTGCAATCGAAGCGGTTCTCACGTTAAGCGATTTATACTCGTCTGATGCAATTTACATTTGTAATTCTGTGCGCGGATGGAAGAAAGTAACTCTTTCCGAATAATGTTTTTTTTACTACTTTCTATTGAGAGATTCTTTCAATTTACAAAACGTAAACTGAAAATTTATCCATTATCATTGAGAGAGACAATGAAAAAACTGTTTATTCTTATAATTTTCACATTCACTTCCCTTTTTGCTCAAACCAATTACAATGTTTCGTTGTTTGGACAAATGAATAAATATGGCGTGAATCCTTTGGCAAGCAATTATTCTGAGGTTTGGGGTTGGACTGATACCGTAAAAAATAGAGAGTATGCTTTTATCGGAAGTCCGCTTGGAACTTCCATTGTTGATATTACAGAGCTTCCGTTAAAGGAAGTTTCGTTTCGTATTGGTCCGCCATCCAATTACAATTATCATGAATTTCGCACGTACAAAAATTATCTGTATATAGGTTCCGAAGGAACTGATATCACAAAAAATGCTGGGATTCAGATTGTCGATTTGAGCACTCTTCCCGATTCTACTACATTAAAAAAAGTATATGTGTGGATTGATACGACAAATTTTACAACGAATGCGACAAGACCATATTATCGTGCTCATACCATAAGTATTGAAAAAAATTTCCTCTATGTGAACGGCGGCGATTTTGGCGGAACAAGAATCATGGATATTTCTGATCCATTAAATCCATTACAAGTCGGGTCATACGGAAAAGGAGGCCGACCGGATGTTCATGATGCGTATATAAAAAATGATACGCTGTATGCGGCGGCGATTCACAAAGGAACAGTTGATATTATTGATGTAACAATAAAAAGAAATATTCTTGATACTGGATTAGTCGGAAACAAAGACAAAGCAATTATTAGCAGTTCACCAACTCTTCCCGAGAAAAGAACACATCAGGTTTGGTTAAGCGAAGATTCGAGGTATATGTTTGTTTCTACCGAAATAGGCGGCGGGCATTTACACATTTATGATATTTCAAACAGAACTGCTCCAATTCAAATTGCAACGTGGACTTCTGATCCTGCAAAAAGTATTCATAATGCTTTTGTTAAAGGGAGTTACATTTACATTGCTTATTACACCGACGGATTTCGTGTGTTAGATATTTCAAATCCGTACACGCCAATTGAAGTTGCATTTTATAAAACATATTCAAATCCAAATCCAACCACCTTGTGGGCAGGGGCATGGGGCGCATATCCTTATTATGCTTCAGGAAAAGTAGTCGTTTCAGATATGAATACGGGATTATATGTATTCGATGTCAATGAAAAAAAAGGGGGACGGATTACCGGTATTGTGCGCGATGCTGCAACTCAGCAAGTACTATCGGGCGTTGAAGTTTTAGTTGAGGAAATGGGGAGAAAATATACAACGGATGCCACAGGAAAATTTCTCTACGGATCGGCGGAAGGAAAACACACAATCAAATTCTCAAAGAGCGGATATATTACAAAAATTGAAACGGTGTACACAAAGCCAGCTCTCCTCGATACGTTTAATGTTACGCTTACCTCTGGCACAGGAACCTTTGTAATAGAGAACCAGAATAGTATTCCACAGAAATTTGAATTATTGCAAAATTTTCCAAATCCATTTAATCCAAACACAAAAATCTCGCTTTCTCTTGCCGAAGGAAATTTTACAACACTACGAGTTTATAATTCTTTAGGTCAACAAGTTGCAACGCTTATAGACCAAAATCTCTCTTCGGGAACATATTCAGTCACATTCGATGCGCGCCAGTTTCCAAGCGGCGTATATTTTTATACGTTACGCTCAGGAAATTTTTCTTCCACTAAAAAAATGGTACTGACCAAATGAAAAAACTTTCTCTCATTTTTATCGTTAGTTCTTTTCTTTTTTCTCAGGAACGATACAGTCAGGTTCAGATTCCGGTTGCATCGGCAATGGAATTGCAACGGATTGCTGAACTCGGTATCGCTGTCGATCATTTCGACGGAAAGATCGGCGATAAGATTTCTGTTTTTTTAAGTGAAACAGAACTGCGAAAATTAGATAAAGCCGGAATACCGTACACTATTCAGATTAAAGATTGGCAGAAATATTATAACGAGCGGCAGTCGCAAGAGATACATCGTTTCACAAAAATGGCATCCGATGCGCCGAAATATTTTCGATTTGGTTCTATGGGCGGATTCCTTACCTATAGTGAAGTCGTTCAACAATTAGATTCAATGAAACTTCTCTTTCCAAATCTTATTACGACAAAAGCAACTCTTGGATCGAGCATTGAAGGTAGAGAAATTTACAGCGTAAAGATTTCAGATAATCCAAACACCGATGAACCTTCGGAACCGGAAGTTTTATATACAGCATTACATCATGCGCGCGAACCACAAGGAATGATGACGGTGATCTATTACATGTGGTGGCTGCTTGAAAACTACGGAAAAGATCCTGAGGCAACGTATCTTGTGAATAATCGCCAAATGTATTTCATTCCCGTTGTAAATCCCGATGGGTATGTATTCAATCAAACAAACAATCCAAACGGCGGCGGAATGTGGAGAGAAAATAGACGGCACAACAGCGGTTCTTGCTATGGAGTTGACTTGAATAGGAATTATGGACCATATACTATGTGGAACTCCAACAACGGCGGATCAGTGGTTACGCCAACATGCGGACAGGGAACATACCGAGGAACAGCTCCGTTCTCAGAACCAGAAACTCAAGCAATTCGGAATTTTATGATGTCTCATAATATCAAAACATGTTTTAACTATCATACATTTAGTAATTTACTGATCTACCCGTGGGGATACAGTTCATCGGAAAGCAGCGATTCACTTCTCTATCGGCTGTGGACGTATGATATGTCAATGACCAATCGGTATGCGATTGGAACTGATCTTCAGACTGTCGGATATTCTACCCGCGGAAACTCCGATGATTATATGTACGGCGATATTACGAAACCAAGAACGTATGCAATGACACCAGAAGTGGGAATCAGAGAATACGATACTCTCCGTACATTTGGATTTTGGCCAATGAAAAGCAAAATTTATCCACTTGCAGAAGAGAACGTTTTACAAAATAAATTGCTGGCGCATTATGCGGGAAGTTATTTGTCGGTGAAATCATTCGTGGTAAATAATAATAGCATAAAAATTC
>JANONI010000052.1:0-15491 GCA_031420755.1 Bacteroidota bacterium
GGATGTATTAACGTTAGGAATGATTTCACCAGAAATTTCCATTCTGCTGCTCGCTTCGTGGGAATGTTTGATCGGTTTGGGTTTGATCTTCGGAGTGTTTCTTCGTGCAACGTTACTGCTGTTGTTTGTTCAAATGTTTGGAACGGTAACACCGGTTTTTTTATTTCCTGCCGAAGTGTTTACGCGAATTCCGTATGCTCCTACGCTTGAAGGACAATATATTATTAAGAATCTTGTCCTTCTCAGTGCGGGAATTGTGATTGGTGCTACGGTGCGGGGTGGTAAAATTGTTGAGTGACGCAAAAAATTATGTTTAAGTCCATTTGAATTTTTACAATTCATTCTTATTGATTTTCAATTGGCACAACCTCATAAAGCATTTACATAGTTATCCCTTAAAAAGTCTTCATTTGCACAACCTTGTCTCTACGAGCCGCAGGCAAGGTTATGTTTTTAGTTTTCTTAAAATTCAGCTATTTTTTCATTCTTGCTCAAGAAACCTTGTCAAGGTTATGAGAAGATATTTCCAAACCTTGCCTACGGCTCGTAGAGACAAGGTTAGTAATGATGTGCTTGGAAGAGAAGTTACAACGTGCAGTTTTCCGCCAAAGGCGGATGCGCCTCTGCCGCATACGTTTATCAACTCGCCTATCCGATGCGAAGCAAGCATCCTTCGGACAGAAAGAAAATGCTGCTGACCAAATAACACTGACCAAATAATCTTTGAACCAAATAGAACTTTTAGTTATACTATATCCGTCCTGCAATTTCGGGACGGTTTTTTTATCTATGGAGCACTGAATGCATATCGCGGATATTCTAAAACAACACTCTCCACATTTTAGTTTTGAATTTTTTCCGCCTCAAACGGCGGAAACTTCGAAATCACTCTTTGATTCGATCAAAGAGCTGACACCGCTGAAACCATCGTATGTGAGTGTAACATACGGCGCCGGTGGTTCTACACGCCAACTGACACACGATCTTATTGTGCGGCTGCAAAAAGAATCTCAGTTGACCATTGTATCGCATTTAACGTGTGTTGGCGCGAGCAAAGATGAGATCAAAGAAATTCTGACGAAATACAACGACAGTGGAATCCAAAATATCATGGCGCTTCGCGGTGATCCGCCAAAAGGTGAAACACAATTTGTTCAAACACCGAATGGATTTGCGTATGCCGCAGAACTTGTTGCGTTCATCAAAAAGCATTTTCCGAATATGGGAGTTGGTGTTGCAGGATTTCCCGAAGGACATCCGGCAACGCCGAATCGTTTAAAAGAGATCGACAATCTAAAAGCAAAAGTAGATGCGGGGGCTGATTATATTTGCACGCAATTATTTTTTGAGAATCGTGATTTCTACGATTTTTGTGAACGCTGTGAGATTGCCGGAATAAAAGTTCCCATCATCGCCGGAATTATGCCGGTAACTTCACGAAAAGGATTTACACGAATGGCGGAATTGGCACTTGGCGCTCATTTCCCTGCAAAATTAATTCGTGCAGTTTCACGAGCAGAGGATGATGAGTATGTTGAGAAGGTAGGAATCCATTGGGCAACGGAACAAGTCCGCGATCTTATTGACCGCAATGTTGCAGGGATTCATTTGTACACTCTCAATCGTTCTAAGCCGACTTTAAAAATCTACGATGCGCTTGGTATTAAAGATTCCGAGAGTTTGCGAAGAACGCCGATTCAATTGTAATTTTAGAGAATGTGAATACTGAATTGAAAAATTCCATACAATCTTCAACTGATATTTCCAACGAAGTAGTAAATGTTTGCCGCAGAGTTGCTGTAAAAGGATTTGTTGCCGCTACTGATGGAAATATTAGTGTGCGTCTGCCAAACGGTAACATTCTTGCAACACCAACATCGTTGAACAAAGGTTTTGTGCAGAGTGAAGACCTGGTTGAATTGTCGTTGGATGGAAAACAGATTAGTGGAAGCAGAAAACCTTCCACTGAAATGAACATGCATCTCTTCATCTATCAGCAGAGAAATGATGTGAACGCGGTTGTGCATTGTCATCCGATCTATGCAACCGGATTTGCGGCCGCAGGAATCCCGTTGAAAGAAAATATTTTTCCCGAAGTGATCGTAGCATTTGGAAATATTCCGCTTGCCAAATACGCAACACCATCAACGGAAGAAGTTGGAGAATCACTTCGTCCGTTCGTAAAATCAAACGATGCGATATTGCTTGCAAATCATGGTGTAGTAACGTTTGGGAAAGATGTATGGGATGCCTATTTCAAAATGGAAAAAGTAGAACAGATTGCTCATACTCTTTTTGTTGCAGAAACAGTTGGCGGCGCAAAACAATTATCGTCGCTTCAAGTTGCTCGATTGAAAGAAGTAGCGCAAACAGTTTATAAGAAATGACTCTAATAAAAAAATATCATTTCAATTGTTACCTAAATTGAGCGGTTAGCCTTTAGCTATGCGAAGCACACTTCGTGTCAGCAGTTAGCCTTAAAGAGTAAGAGTTGTAGATATTTATAATCTCATTCATCAGGTGAAATTGCAAAGACAAAAACATGCTGGAATCATTAAGCTAATAGCTAAAAGCCAACCCGCCTGCCCCGCCTGCCAACTTAAAAAATAATATGGCGGGCAGGCAGCTAATCGCTCAATTTAGATGTTACCTAAAACGGATGACGCACGAGTGGGGGGAAAATAAATGTTAAGATCCGGAACTTCTGTTGCGGCGAATTACAGGGCAAGGTCCAAAGCTGAATTTATCGCCAAAATAGGAATTGTAGTGGAAGAAGCGGATGAGACTGTTTTGTGGCTGGAAATGTTGACAGATTCAGGAATTGTTTCTACACAATCAACAGAATCGCTGTTGAAGGAAGCAAACGAACTTCTCGCTATATTTGCTGCATCATATCATACCGCTAAGTATGGCGGAAGTAAGTAATAAAAAAAACTTTTCATTGATCCATTGTAGCATTGGATCAATGAATCAATGAATCAATTACACTATGAATAAATTAAAAATTGGCGTTCTCTTCGGCGGTCGTTCTGCAGAACACGAAGTCTCTCTTGTTTCAGCGGCTTCCATTATCAACGCTCTGGACAAAACAAAATATGACATTCTTCCGATTGGAATTTCAAAAGAGGGTCGTTGGTTAAGCGCAGTCAATGCCCTTCAATTATTGAAAGATCATTCGGGACTGGAAAATTTTCCGGAGCATGTGCTTCTGCCCGATCCGCGAAAGCAGGCGTTGGTGAATATCAGCGGAGCGTTTCCAAAAAATGCGGAAAAAGTGGATGTGATCTTTCCGGTTATTCACGGAACATTTGGTGAAGATGGAACGATTCAAGGATTATTTGAACTTGCGGATATTCCGTATGTTGGCGCAGGTGTTCTCGGTTCTGCCGTTGGAATGGATAAAGTGATTGCAAAACAATTACTGCAGCATGCGAATATCCCTGTGACAAAGGGAATTTGGTTTCTCTATTCTGATTTTGTTAAACGACAAAAACATTATCTTCTGGATGTTGAAAAAAAAATTAAATATCCATGTTTTGTAAAACCGCCGAATCAAGGTTCAAGTGTCGGTATCAGCAAAGCGCACAACAAACAAGAATTGATCGCTGCAATTCATCTTGCAGGCGAATACGATCGAAAAATTCTGATTGAAAAAGCAGTACGCAAACCGAGAGAGATAGAGTTGAGCGTAATGGGAAATGACGCTCCGATTGCTTCGCTTCCCGGAGAGATCGTTCCTTCCAATGAGTTTTATGATTACGATGCAAAATATGTTGATGGAAAATCTGTCGCAAAAATTCCTGCAACACTTCCTTCGCAGGTGATAAAAAAATTACAAACCTGTGCGTTAAAAGCATATTCGGTGCTGGAGTGTTCCGGTATGGCGCGTGTGGATTTTCTTCTTCAGCAGAACGGAAAGATTTTCTTGAACGAGATCAATACGATTCCGGGATTTACATCAATAAGCATGTATCCAAAATTGTGGGAAGCATCCGGAGTGCCATACACAGAACTATTGGATCGTCTCATCGTATATGCAATTGAACGCCACAATGATAAAAAGAAATTAAAAACATTTTATTCACCAAAAACAGATTGGTATGCGGAGCATGCTTCGCATAAAGAATAATGATTACGAAACAATTTCTTACGAAAATTCCAATATTCAAATTTCTTCCTGAAGACGATCATATTTCCCTGGTAAGTTTGTGGAAAATGCGCACACTTAAAGCGGGCGAAATGTTGTTCCGGAAGGGAGAGTCTGGTTCTTCGATGTATGTTATTGAAGAGGGTGAAATAGAAATTCTATTACCAGTTGATCCTCCGGTCAACGAAATGATCCTTTCAACATTTAAGGAAGGTGAATTTTTTGGCGAGTTATCATTATTTGCGGATACTCCCCGCACGGCATCGGCACGCGCGTTAACTGAAACCAGTCTTGTGGAAATGCAGCGCGGCGATTTTATCACATTTGTTATGGAACGTCCTTCTGTTAGTATCTCTATGCTGGCGGAAATGGCGAAACGGTTGCAGCTCACCAACGAACTAATCACCTCGCTTGCATCCAAAAATCCGAACGAAGAGATCGAAGTTGATCTTAGTATAGGAGATCGAATAGCCGATAAGATCGCAGAATTTGGCGGAAGCTGGGGATTCATCCTTTCGTTTGGAGCATTGATGGCCATTTGGATCACCATCAACGGGCTTCAGTTATTTACAAAACCGTTTGATGAGTTTCCATTTATCTTATTAAATCTTATGCTCTCGTCGGTTGCCGCAATGCAGGCACCGGTGATTATGATGAGCCAGAACAGGGCGCAGAAAAAAGACAGACTAAAAGCAGACTTGGATTATCAAGTGAATATTAAATCGGAATTGATGCTGCAACAACTCCATAAAAAAATGGACCAGCTGGTAGATAATGATATTCGTCCGATGCGAGTTGAGTTGGATAAAGTAAAAACATCATACCAAAATCATATTAGCAAAACTAATCCGAAACGTAAGCGCACAAAAAAATAATGCTGCTGTTCGTTTGTGCGGGAAGAATGTCTGACGATGGCTTTGCCAAATGTCTGTCCTACCTACGCGTCGTAGACCGTGTCGTTCTTAACCTGACAGCATTGCCCCCGACCCCTCTTTCTACCGCACAAGTCCAGTGCACAGAGGGGCATGTCCGAAGGACTCTTCGAGCTTCGCATTTTCTTAAAAATACCTTTTTAGAGCAGACTCATAAATATTTTTTCGGGTATCAAAAGTCTTTTTGTTCTCTAATGACAAATCTGGGATTATTTTTTTAGGTGCTTATAGATTGTAAATTGTTCGCCTTGTTTTAGCGGTGCGGTGTGAGTACCGGTTTTTAATTTAAGGAGAATAGTTTTGATCTGCTGCGGAAAAATTTGAACATTCACCACTCCCAATGAACCGTTGTTCGAGCGGGAAGGAGCGATGGAATATTTTTGCACGATCTCCGAAAAATCCGCACCACGCTCAAGCAGCGCAAATGCAGAATCCGCTGTTGCTGCATTGTTAAATACAATTTCGGCGAGCAGAATATACTGCGGGTCTGAAAATTTCACGATTGCGGTTTGCTGCAGCCAAATGCTGACAGGTTTTTCCTCATATCGCGCCGGAGAATATTTCCATTGACGAATTGCATTTGCAGCAGCAGAATCCCATGAGAGACTTCCGCTGCTATTTTGCAATGCAACATCGCGAACGGATCCATTTTTGTCGACAAGAATTTTAAGATCAATTCTAAGGTACGATGCCGTAAGTGGTTTTGGAAATGCCGGAAGGGGATATTGAAAAACTAATTCCGGCGGAGTGATTCCGGTTGTTTGTTGAGTAGAGGAACAAGCCGAAAAAAATATGAGCGAGAAAACCATTGCGAAAGGTTTCATATAATCCTCCTTTCAAGTGCTGTTCAAATGTACTAATTAATTACAGGAGATTCCATTATGGAAAAATTCTTTATTTTATTAGAGGAATGTAGCGTTGTTCAATGATCCGTAAATGATGTAGTTGATGTCCGATAATTGTAAAACCCAAGGCAAGAACGGAGATTTCCTTATTACTCGCTATTCCCTTTCGTAAAAGCATCGGATGATTAAAATTTTCAAACATCATTTTGGTCGTTCCTCGAACCAACATCAACTCTTGAAGTAATGAAATAATCGTTCGGTCATTTGCAGTTGTATTTACTGCATAACTATTTTCATCAAATCCGTGAAGCGGCGTATCATCGTTCCGAGCAAAACGGAGCGCTCGGTAGCTCAATATTCGTTCAGTGTCAATACTATGCTGGATAATATCTTTTACAGTCCATTTATCAGGAGCGTATCGTTTACCGTCAAGTTTTGTAAAAAGATCTCTGTCGATTGAATTGAGCTGTTCGATGCTGTTATCAAATGCCTCTATAATTTCAATATCCGGTACAAGATTGATGTAGCGGTCGAAATATTCCGGCATTGGGTTGATGTTTGATTTTTTCATGATAGTGAGGTGTTTAAGATTTTTTTTTTTGGTAATTACTCAGCAGATTTTTTTATGCCACACCTGCCATAAGCACGTTGTATGTGCCTGCACACCCCGCCTGCGTAAAACTTCGTGCGGGCAGGCGAAGCGTTTCGGCACACAGGTGTGGCAACGATTTTTTCCTTAATGTTTTAGTCTACGACCTCTACCCTACGGGTCGTAGACGAGCCGTAGGCCGTAGGGTAGAAAGTGCTTTGAAACATATAATACGCTGAGCAGTTACTTTTTTTGTCATTTCAACATTCCGTTTTTTTCAAAAGTTTTGATCAATGCGTAATAAATATTTTCTTCCATTTTTTTGTATCCCGCTCCGTTGGGATGAAATCTATCTGACATTAAATCTGTATGCCCGAACACGCCTTTCAACGGATAATCAATAAGAGGAACTGCAAATTTTGTTGCCACCGTATTGATCATAGAATTATATTCCAATGCGAGGAGCGAATCTTCTGAAGACCAACCGCCGCTGGTTGTGTACTGTAACATATCAGGATGAATAAAGCTGAGAAGGACTACTTTTGCTCCACTGTATTGTAATCGTGTTACAAGCAAACTCAACAGAGAATCCGCTGTATGTGCAGGAATATCCCACAGAAAATCATTTGCACCATATTCTAATAATACGAGTGCCGGTTTTTTGGAAATAACACTGTCGGCAAGTATTGTTAGAGCATAGCTCATTCGTGCTCCAACATATCCTTTGTTAAGCACGGTTATTTTTAATTTTTCTTGAAGGAACCGAGGATAAGAAGAATCTCCTACATTATTATTACTTGGAGTTCCCCCACCTCCAACAGGAACAATAATTGGTCCGAAATTTTTTTTCTTTTCTCCCGCACCGTATCCATAGGTTAAACTTGTGCCAAAGCAAAGAAGCGTATTTTAAGTGTTCCATTGAACATCAATCGCAGGAAGCGGAGGATAAGGAGCAGCGGATGAATCTGCATTGTTCAGTTGATCGCAGGAAAATTGGAGAACTGCGCAAAAAAATTATTGTACAAAGATTTCTAAATTTCATTTTAGTAAAAATTAGTTATTGTCGATTTGTTATTTTGCTTTTTCCAATACCACCATCAATTCAATTCCATCTGTTCCCGGAAACATATCGAACGGCTGCGCTTTTACCGGAACATATCCGCAGTCGTGCCATCGGCGTAATTCTTTTGCGATAATATCTGTATTGCAAAAAATGTGAACTACCTTTTCCGGTCCTTGTCCTGCAAGAAATTCGATCACGTCGTCGTTTGTTCCATTTCGCGGGGGATCAAGTAGAATTTTTGTCGGACGAAATTTTGAAAATCGATCCAGCGTATCGGCAGAAATATCCGCGGCGACAAACTTTGTATTGGTGATGTTGTTTCGTCGTGCATTGTCAATTCCATCGTGAATAGAACTTCGTGAAAGTTCGAGCGCGGTTACAGACTTAACACGTTTTGAAAAACAGAGCGAGAACAATCCATATCCGCAGTACAGATCGTAAAGAATGTCATCGTTTGTGAGAGAGAGAAAGTTCCCTGCTGTTTCTACAAATGATTCTATAATGGAATGATTTGTCTGTGTGAATGAAAGTGGCGAGTATAAAAATTTTATATTGCCGACTTTGTGAAAGAGCTGATCCTTCCCGAATATTTTTGTTAACGGTTTGGGATTTGACTGAACTCCTTTTCGTGGAGTGCCGGAAAGATAATATTTCGACCGTTCTTCATCCACAAAAACAAAAATACCGGAAACCGATTTCACGTGCGATGTAAGATGTTTTGATAGCGCGTTTACTTCTCTTCGATTGGAAGATGAGAAGTGATTCATATTAAAGATAACGATCGATTCTTTATCATCGCCTTTCACCACAACATAATTAAATTCTTTAACAAGATTCGATTCTTCTTTCCGTTGGAGCAATTCCTGTATTGCAGCATATATCTCCGCATGAGATTTCGGTTCGACCACACATTCTTCAATATCCATCGGAAAACTTTTTGACGAATCTTCATCAACACCAATCAATCCTAAGAAAAATCTTCTTCCTACAATGAACGCTTTCCGTTTGCTAACGGTTCTGTAGTTTCTTCCTAATGGAGAAGCAATAAGCGATTCACATTGAATGGAAGTTCCAAGTGATTTCCAGAATTCGTTGAGTGCGGTCTGTTTATATTTCAATTCCGTTGCGTAATCGATTTTTGATGAAAAACAGAGTGAACAACGTTGGTTTTTTGTGGTTTGACATTCTCCGGAGTTAAGTCTCCGTGAAGGAAGTTTGGTATAGTGTGAATGAATAATCTCAGAAAAAGTAGTTGTCATATGAATTGGATTGTTTTGCTCTCGCGCAGTTGAAAATAGGGATTCAATTTTTGTCTTTAAACGACAAATCGTTGTTCCAACTTACACTATTTGTTCTTACATTTCAATAAATCTATGAAGTTTTATCGTAAAATAAAGAAGCAAGTAAGTCCGGAAAACTTTGCAGAAACCGTGAAAGAGAACAAAAGAACCACGGCAATAGTAGTTGGTGCGGTGATTCTATTTTTCTATGTCGTATTCAACAGTAACGGATTGCTGCAACGCGTTCATCTGGAAGTGCAAAAGAAGGAAGCGTTAGAACGGATTCGCGTAGCTGAAGAGGAACAGAAAAAATTGAAGGATCAATCCAAAGCGTTGGATGGTGATCTGAAGGCAATTGAAAAGGTTGCGCGTGAAAAATATGGTATGGTGCGCGAAAATGAAAAAGTATATAAAGTTGCTCCAAAAAAATAGTGAAAACAACAACACAACATACTCCGTATGCCGAACGCGTCCGTCCGCAAACACTCGATCAATTTATTGGTCAGTCGCAACTGCTTGGCGCGGGAAAACCTCTGCGTCAGATGGTGGAAAAGGATGATCTCCGTTCTTTTATTTTGTGGGGTCCGCCGGGTGTTGGAAAAACAACGCTTGCCCGTATCATTGCCAATCAAACGAAATCAGAATTTTTTTCGATGAATGCGGTCTCCTCCGGCGTGAAAGATGTTCGAGAGGTGATTGCGAAGGCGGAGGAATTCCAAAAATCATTTCGGAAGACAATTCTGTTCATTGATGAGATTCATCGTTTCAATAAATCGCAGCAGGATGCATTGCTCCATTCGGTGGAACAAGGAACAATCACGTTGATCGGTGCAACAACCGAAAATCCTTCATTCGAAGTTATTTCTCCGCTGCTTTCACGAATGCGAGTTTTTGTCATGGAAGCATTGGGAAAAGATTCATTGGATAAAATTCTTGAACAAGCATTACTTCAAGATTCAGTAATTACAAAATCGGCCGTGCAATTTGATGATAAAGAATATTTTTTTCTTTTATCGGGCGGCGACGCACGCAAATTATTGAATGGACTTGAAATTGCATTTCAAATTTCAGATACGGATGCCAATGGAGTTCATCATCTTTCAAGGGAAATTTTAGAAGAAGCATTTCAACGACGCTATTCGTTATATGATAAAAAAGGGGAACAGCATTACGATATCATTTCCGCATTCATTAAAAGTATGCGCGGCAGCGACCCTGATGCGACCGTGTATTGGTTAGCGCGAATGTTGGAAGGGGGCGAAGATCCGAAATTTATTGCACGGCGAATGATCATTCTTGCGTCGGAAGATATTGGCAATGCAGATCCAGTGGGATTGATGCTCGCTACCGATGCGTTTACGGCTGTGGATTATGTGGGAATGCCGGAAGCGCGGATCATTCTGTCGCACGCAGCAACATATCTTGCTTCTGCACCAAAAAGTAATGCTGCGTATTCAGCAATCTCGGAAGCGATGAGTGATGTCCGAAAATTTCCGAATCTTCCGGTTCCGCTGCATCTACGAAATGCGCCAACAACATTGATGAAGGATTTGAATTACGGCAAAGAATATAAATACGCGCACGATCACGAAAAGAATTTTATTGAACAGCAGCACCTTCCGGATCAATTGAAAAATAAAATTTATTACGAACCGACCGAGAATGGAAGAGAGAAACAGATTAAAGAACGATTAGAAATGCTGTGGAAAAAAAGAAAACAACCATAAGGATTAATTATGTCATTAGATATGAAAACATTTGAAGCAAAAGAAAAATACACAATTGTCGTGTATGGCGATTCCATTTCCCGCGGAATAATTTTTGACGACGTGAAACAAAAACACTCGTTGCTGCTGGAAAGCTTTGCGAATCTTGTCCGCGAACATTTGAAAGGTGTTGTGTACAATGCGGCAAAGTTCGGCAGCACGATCGTTGAAGGTTTGCAGCGGCTTCAGAACGATGTGTTGAAACGGAAACCGGATATTGTTCTGATCGAGTTTGGCGGAAATGATTGCGATTTTCAGTGGGATGCCATTGCTGAAAATCCTTCAGGAAACTTTCGTCCGAATACCGAATGTGTTACGTTCTACGAATTGCTCACGGATCTTGTAACAAAATTGCGAGGAATGGATATTGTTCCCGTTCTCATTACCCTGCCTCCGCTCGACGCAGAAAAATTTCTCAATTGGGTTGGACGCAACAGTGAGCAGGCAAAAAATAATATTCTAAAATACATCGGAAACGTTTCGAAGATCTATTCGTGGCACGAACGGTACAATGCAGCCATCCTGCGTGTTGCGGAAGAGACCACAACACGATTGATCGATATCCGTTCCGCGTTCTTACAAAAGGATGATTATACGAAATTGATCTGTGACGACGGTATTCATCCGAATAAAGACGGTCATCAGGTTATTGCTGAAAAAATTCTACACTATATAAAATCGAACTATATGTTCTTACTCAATACTCATCCGCAGGTAACTGCATTACGCTAAATTATTATGGCGCATCATTTTGCAATTGGAATAGACCTTGGCGGTACAACAGTAAAAACCGCTCTTGTTGATACCAATGGAAAAATAGTTTCTCAGGTAAAACTCCCGACTCTTGCGGAACAACATCCGGATGTTGTTATTGGACAAATTAAAAAATCAATTGAAGAAATTCTTCTCCTCTCAAAAGGAAAAAATATTTCCGGGATTGGAATTGCCGTTCCCGGACTTGTTGAAAATCCGGGTGGGATTCTGAAACATCCTGCGAATTTCAAAGGATGGGAAATTATTGCGCTCGGCGATGTGCTTCAGAAAGCGTTTGGAATGAAAACCGTTGTTGACAACGATGCGAATGTTGCCGCACTTGCCGAAGCGAAATTTGGCGCAGGGAAAGATCATCCCAATTTTCTTTTTGTTATTTGGGGCACCGGCGTTGGCGGAGGAATTATTCTCAACAATAATATTTATCGCGGACCGCACGGCGGCGCAGGCGAGATCGGACATATTTCTATCGACCATAAAGGATTGAAATGTAATTGTGGAACGATTGGTTGTGTGGAAGCATATATTGGACAAAAATATCTTTCGAATAGAACGATCGAAAAACTTCGGTCAAATTCCGACTCAAAGATTATTGAGATTGTTGGCGGCGATCTTTCTAAAATTGAACCGGTCTTTATCTCGAAAGCAGCGGAAGCAGGAGACCAATTAGCAAAAGATATTCTTGTTGAAGCCGGCTCGTTGCTTGGGGTTATGCTTGGCGGCGTAATGAATACGCTTGATTTTCGCGTTACCATTATCGGCGGCGGTGTTTCTGCGGTCGGAGACTTTGTGTATGAAGCCGTTCGACAATCAACAGTACTCCATGTGCAGAAGCCGTTAAAGTCCGGTATTAAAATTCTCCGTGCGCAATTGGGTAACGATGCCGGAATGTTGGGCGCGGCAGGAATGGTTTTATAAAAATAATTTCAATATTAATTCGTGTAATTCGTGGCAATGAAATCAATAATAATGTACAAAAACAGACTGAGTAGTTACCAATTTTTCTATAATGCAAAATATTCAAGGAGCATATACAATTTTGCGATTGTAATAATCTTGACAATCGTTGCAATTAATTTATCCTATTCTCAAACAAAAGATACTCTTTCCTTACGATCAGATTCGTTGAAGATCACATCTGATACTACTCTCGCAAAAACAGATTCCATAAAACACTCCGGCGGTATTGATGCAGTTGTTACGTACACCGCCAACGATTCCATCATATTCACTTTCGACAACAAACAAATGAAGATGTTCGGCAAAGGCGATGTGAAATTCAAAGACCTCAGTTTGAAATCTGAACGGATTGATGTTAACTGGAATACGAATGAACTGGAATCGTACGGCGTGCTTGATTCAATCAAAGCGCAGCGAACTGATTCGTTAAAAGAACGATATTCAGGAAATCCTATTATGATTGAGGGAGCCGACAAGTACGAGGGATGGAAAATATCATATAATTTCAAATCTCAAAAAGGAAGAGTAACGCTGGCGAACACCGAAGAGGATCAAGGATATTATCAAGGACAGCAAATAAAAAAAATTGATAAGGACATGCTGTTCATATCCAGAGGATATTATTCCACCTGCGAATATGGGCATCCACATTTTTATTTTTTCAGTCCTGAAATGCGTGTAACAATTCGTGATAAAATTGTTGCGCGGCCGATCTATCTATACATTGCAGACGTTCCTATCTTCGCACTTCCGTTCGGTGTCTTTCCAAGTCAGGGAGGAAGACGGTCCGGCATTATCACTCCCGCATTTGTTGATAAAGGATCGCGCGGAACAGGTCTTGAACATTTTGGATATTATTTTGCCATAAATGATTACATGGACATGGCTGTTGTTGGAGATTGGCTTACGGGCGGCACATGGCGTGCCAGTCCAAACTTCCGGTACATTAAACGATATGATTTTTCCGGATCACTTTCGGGATATTATCAACGCTCAATTGAAAATGAACAGAGCGATCCCGATTTTTTGGATCGTGCGGATTATTATGCGAATCTTGTCCACAATCAATCGTTCAATCCTACCACGCAGATGAGCGTGAATTTCTCCTTTGCAAGTTCTGAAAATTTTAAGAGGGCACTCACGCGAATTGATTATTTAAATCAATCAATTATATCGAATGCGACACTCAGTAAAAGTTGGGAGGGAACCAACAATAGCATGAGTGTGAATATCAATCGGACTCAGAATCTCGTTAACGGTTCAATCACCAATACACTGCCAGCATTATCATTCAACCATTCTCAGAGTTATCCGTTTAGGTTCGGCAAACAAAAGAATTCTTCGGTGTCGAATTATTCTTGGTATGAAATGATTGGTCTGAATTACGGCGCGACTGCTCAGCGAATTGATAATAAAACAAGAAGTGTAGATACACTTCCATTTGTATTCGATCAACGCCAAGGAATCAATCATAATCTTTCATTCAACATTGCCCCGAAAGCAGGATATTTTACCATTGCACCATCGTTCAGTTATAATGAAAAATGGTATGATAAAAGTCTTTCATACAAAGGACTCGATACATCTGGGAATCCGATTCTTGTTGACAAACACGGTTTTGCAGCGGTGAGAACATTTACGACAGGAGTAAGCATTTCAACAAAATTGTATGGTATTTTAAATTCCCCAATTCCCGGATTATCAGGATTTCGTCATACGATTACACCCGTTGTCAGTTATACGTACATTCCCGATTTTTCTGAAAAACAATATGGATATTTTACACGGTACAAAGACAAATTCGGGAAAGAACAAAAATTTGATCGATTTGCAAAAGGTATATATGGTTCTGCTTCTGCGTATGAATCTCAATCAATCGGAATGTCCGTTGGAAATGTTTTTGAAACAAAGACTTCTGCAAAAGATACAACGGAGAAAGAGCAAAAATATCAATTGTTGAATTTGGGTGCTTCGACAAGCTATAATTTTGTAGCGGATTCATTAAAGTTTTCTCAGGTATCAACAAATTTTAGAACGGATATCGGTTCAATTCTTGGAATCGGCGGTTCGGCGAATTTTAATTTATATGAATTCGATCAAACGGCAAAAACGCGGGTCGATCGATATTTATTTGAACAAGGAAAAGGGATTGCGCAACTGACATATTTTTCTTTGAGTCTTTCCACATCACTAAAAGGTGAAAAAAAGCAACCGCAGACTCAACAAGATGTTAATGACAGCACGCGTGTTGCTGATAGTCAACGGAGTCAGAACTTTAGTGGTTACAAAGGAATGTACGATACACCGGAACCTGATTTCAGTATTCCGTGGAGTTTATCGTTGGGTTTTAATTTTTCACAAAGTCAGGATAATCCACAAATAAAATCCCGTTCCGCAAATGTTAGAGCCGACCTTGATTTCAATCTGACCGAGAATTGGAAATTTACCGCATCATCAAGCTACGATATCGTTACAAAACAATTTGCCGCTCCGCAAATGAACATTTCCCGCGATCTGCATTGCTGGTTAATGAACTTTCAATGGAGTCCTATCGGACCATACGCCGGCTATCGGTTCGAAATAAAAGTGAAGGCACCACAGTTGCAGGATATTAAAGTAACAAAACAGAATAATGATCGGTTGTAATTCAAATTATCAAATTATCAAATTATCAAAATTACTAAAGGAGGCAGTTATGGTGATAAAACGGTTTGAAGAGATAAAAGTATGGCAAGATGCCAGAGTGCTGACAAAACATATTTATGATATTTCAAAAGTCGGTTTGTTTTCAAAAGATTACGGGCTGCGAGATCAAATACAACGTGCAAGTGTGTCGGTGATGTCAAATATTGTTGAGGGATACGAAAGAGACAGCAATCGTGAATTCACAAAATTCTTATCATATTCAAAAGGTTCTGCAGGCGAAGTAAGAAGTCTGTTATACGTTGCATTAGATCAAGAGTATCTAAACCAATCAAACTTCAACGATCTGACTGACAATTGTCTAAACATCTCCAAACAAATTTCAGGTTTTCAAAGTTATCTGCGTCGAACCGCAAAGTAACTGCTTAATCTGCAATTTGATAATTTGCGATATGAAAATTCTATAATGAATAAATTAAAAAACGAAAAATCTCC
>JANONI010000053.1:0-6813 GCA_031420755.1 Bacteroidota bacterium
AGGAATTGAAGATGTTGAAGATCTTATCGATGATTTGAAACAAGCGCTGGCGAAGATTTAACTTAAGGGCATCTCTAAAAATCTATTTTAAAAAGCATAACCGCTGAAAAGCACGGATGAAACTGATTTTCACGGATACATTTTTGAAGTTTTTAGTCTACGACTCGTAGAGAGATGCCCTATAATAAACCGGAGGTCATTACTCAAAGAAAACTGAATTAATGCAGATATTGATACCATATCCAGTAAAAAAGCGGGATCACCGTTCCAATTAACACTAACCATTTACCGCGTCCTGTTATTCCGGTAATCCCTTTCACCATGAACAGGCCAGAAATTCCCATGAAGATCAGGCTCACCGCAAACACATCTGCTATATATGTCCAGACACCTTTGGGTGCATTAAGATGCAATTGATTCATTTCGAAAAGAACTTTCCGTCTTGGAGTGAACTCTATCAAAACATTTCCTGTCGGAAGATCTACCGAGTATGTTTTTTCGGCAAAAAATAACTGTGCAGTATTTGAATCGGGACGGAAATAGTTTTCAGGTGTTTCCGTGATCGACAATGCGGAAATAGTTTGCTCAATAATTTCATCACGGTTTTGTGATAAAATTGGATCAATGACAACAATTTCCTTTGTGATTTTATAGTTTGGATTCCAATCGGCAATATGATTGACGGCTACTCCTGAAACTCCGTAAACAATAAGCATCGCAACACTCAAATAACCGATGTCGCGATGCAGTATTTTATTCCATTTTCTCCATTGAAATTCCATCATCGAGCATCAACCACTGCGCCTTCACCGTTCAATTGAACAACCGTCTTTCCTTCTTTAATCGTTAACGGATCGAATTCTGTTCCTTCTTTCTTCGCATGTTCTTCGCCAGATTTGATCAATTCTTCTTTTGAATATTTTTTAACGGACAACACACCCTCCGCAACGGCAGACTTTCCCTTTAGATCGAGCGGGAAGATGATCACGCCATCCTCAACTTTGAAACGGAGTGATTCAAATTCTTTATCGCTGCCAATCTTGATCCAGCAGCCGCGCGATTTACAAACATCAACAATAGGTCCTTCAACCAATAAACGCTTACCATTGTATTTTTCGGGATTAGCAACGATTTCGGATATTTTTGTTTTTTCTTTCAGCGTAATTTCTTTCCCATACTTTCGTTTATCTTTTTTAGAACTGGCATCTACCGCGCTGAATGTAAGAGCAATTGCTATAAGTATGATCGAGATTGTTTTCATTGTTCACCTCTTATTTTGCTTTAAATAAAAATACCTCCGAATTTTTCAGAGGCAAAAAAAAATCACTACTGACCGACTAAATACTAGAGTAATTGTTAAAACCCTTGTATTTATTACGTCCCTATGGGACTCAAATACATTGGGGTCGTATTTTATCTACCAATATTTAGTCCCTTCACGAAGTGATCCTTCGGATAGGGACGCAATATGCGAAGCATCCTTTGGATAAATTTAGTCGGTCAGTAGTGAAAAAAAATATAATTACAATTATTTCTGTGCCTGCTTATACATCAGCATGAGATAAGCAGTGATCGAATCTGCTTCCGCAGGTTTTAAGCCCTGGTTTGGCATTGGCGGGAACGCCGGATCAATTTTTTGCGGATTCATAACAAATGATAATAATTTTGCACGATCGTTTTCATATTTTGGCAGAACATCTTTATATGCGGGTCCCACCTTCTTCGCTCCAAATTCGTGACACGCAGAACATTTTGCGCTAAAAATCTCTTCGCCTGTAGCAGTTGCTACACCAATTCCCATCTTCGCAAGAAGTTCCTCATGGATCTTATCATAGTGGTATGCAACCACCGCAGAATGTTTTTGAGTTGAAGATGAAAGAGACGATGTTGTTTGCACAACAATAAATAATAGTGCAAGAAAAAAACTGTAGAAAGCATTTCCCGCATATCCTGTCTTAAATTCTTTTATCATTCCATAGACAAAATGACTTGTTACGAAGACAAAGAAAATTACAAGAAATGCTGAAAAAAATACCAGTCCGCTCAGAGCAGAGACAGGTAAAAGAACAATTGATAGAACAACAAAAATCGGCTGCGCCAATAACGATACTAAACCGATTGGCAGTGTAATTTTTTTTACGTGATCAGAATATCCATTAGAGATGTTCTTTGCGCCTCCTTGCCAGCTATAAGTAAAATATACTGTTCCAAGTGAAGCGATTGTGAAAGAGAGTAAAATGAATTGAATTACCTTCACCCAAACTTCAAGAGAGAGTATTAATTGCACAATCGTGGATGTTGTTAGCCATTGGTCTGGCTGTGAAGCAAGAGAAGTTCCGGCAATCAAAAAATAGACTGAGAGCGAGAGAAATAAAAGTGCGTATTTGCCGGATGTCCGACGAGTTTCATTCATTTCAGAACGGTACGAATCAATTTCTTCATTAGATTTTGAAACACTATTCAACATTCCACTTAATTTTGTTGACGATTGATATGAAGAAGCAAACGCTGCCGCGGCGGCGAACAATAATACTCCCCATGTTAAAATACTAACGCTGATGGCTGTTGAACTTTGAAGCAGTTGTGCGTATGCAAAAACAAGCGCCATAAATGGAACAACACCAAAAAGAATAACAATATTTTTGGTGGGAAGGATGTGACCGATTACTTCTTCGGAAAAACGAAGATCGTATTGTTGACCATTTATTCTTCCGCGGCGATTAGTATAGAGAGAAAGAACTAACGCACCGAACAAATAACTAATGAACGGAAGCAGAATAAGATAAATCACATTCAACACAAAATGAAGAACGCCTATTTGTGCTTCCGACTGTGGTAAAGCAATTTGTTTAAGAAAATCCATTGTGATTCACACCAAAAATTAAATTTATTTTTTTGTTTGTGTTACGAGAACAGGTTGTAATCCTGCCTTCGCCGAAGCATTACTGTACCAATGATCGAAATCTTTCTGTTTCATAATATGCACTGCTGAATACATTGCCGAGTGGTTTAAACCGCAGTACTCGGCGCAAGCAATATCATAGCGTCCAATTTTTTCTGATTGAAACCACAGATCGTTCTTTTTATTGGCGTACACATCTTTTTTTATGCGAAATGCCGGAACAAAAAAAGCGTGGTTAACATCGTTAGAATGCAACTCGATTCTTACCGCCTTACTAACGGGAACATATAATGTGTCTGTTTTCAAACCATTCGGATACTCAAAACCCCATTGCCACATTCTTGCGGTCACTTTTATCTGCATCGCATCGGCAGGTATCGCTCTCATATCAGTATAGCCAACCCATCCAAAATAGAACATGCTGATGAACAGCACAAGCGGAATTCCCGTCCACAAAATTTCAAGCGTAAGATTCTCTTCAACATGCGTGGGAACCGGATTTCGTTTTCGACTGTATCGTATCACGAAATAGATCATGGCGATGGTTATTCCAATTAGAACAATCAGCGAAAGACCAGTGATATACAGAAAAACCGCGTCAACATTATTCGTAAAATTTGAAGCTGATGTAAACATGTAAACTACCTCGCAAAAGAATAATCCCAGAACGTAAAGCTCAGGAAGATGAAAAAGGTCAACAGTGCGGTAAAGACAAATGCCTTAAATATTTTATCTTCGTTCCTTAAATGCATAAAATAATTCAATACATAATACGATTTTATCGAAGCGATAAGTAATGCTATCACGATCGTCCAGTTGCCGAGATTGATGCCTGATACAGTAACGGTGATTCCGGTAAACGCCAGCAAACCGAGCCATATATAAATGTAGTGACCGTATTCTACAATGTGTGCCTGCGCACCGGAGTGCAGCGCTTCGGCACGCAGGTGAGTTTCTTCGTGATCCGAAGGATGTCCGAAGGACTCTTCGAGCTTTGCATGTTGATCGCTCATAGTTGTTTCCTGCTTATAATCAGTGAATCAAATAAAATAATGGGAACAAAAAAATCCAAATTAAATCGACCAAATGCCAATAGAGTGCGGAATTTTCCAGTCGCACATAAGCAGTTGGATGAATTTTCTTCTGTTTAATTTGACGAAGAATAAACAAAAAGAAAATCACTCCGATGATAACGTGAAGTGTGTGTAATCCCGTCATAACATAATACAAACCAAAATATAATATCTCGCCATCGGGTTTTGCTAACAGTTCTTTTGAACCGGGGTAAATTCCGTGATGAATCTTCGCTCCCCATTCAAAATATTTATTGATCATGAAGATGAATGCAAAACCGATTGTCATCCAAATTAAACCTTTTGCAAAACGAATGTTCCCTTTTTGCATCGCCGTAATTGACATCGCGGCAGTCATGCTGCTCGTCAACAATGCGATCGTATTGATGAGTCCGATCGTTGTATTCAATTCTTGAGCAGCGAGATGAAATTCCTGCTGATGTGTAAAACGATAAACAGCATAAACAATGAACAGTCCGCCGAACAAAATCAATTCAGTAAACAGGAACAACCACATTCCCATTCTTGAACCATAATCATCGCGATGAACGTGCCGGACTGCAGCGTGATCTAATGAACTCACTTACTTTGCCTCCTTCTCAGCAACTTCATATTTGGAATAATCATACGGACCAGCATGAATATCTGGTATCTCATGGAAATTCTCCAGAATCGGTGGTGTTTGGATTTTCCATTCTAGCGTTTCTCCGCCCCACGGATTCATCGGAGCTTTTTTCCCGCGTCTCATTCCAATCCATAAATTCGTAAACATAATTGTTAATCCGATGATCAACACCCACGAACCAATCGTCGATACCATGTGATACGAATGAAATTCCGGAAGGTAATCATAATATCGTCTCGGCATTCCCAAATAACCCATTACAAACAGCGGCATATAGAGTACATTGTATCCAATGGTAACGATTGCCCACGCCCACGTGGCAATTTTTAGATTATACATTCGACCAAACATTTTGGGAAGCCAATAATGCATTGCCGCAAAAATTCCGAAGCCCGTTCCGCCAAACATAACATAATGGAAGTGAGCAACAACAAATGATGTGTCTTGCAAATGAATATTAACCGACAATGCCCCAAGCATCAATCCTGTAAAACCGCCAATTGAAAATTGAAAAATAAATGAGAGTACATACAACAACGGTGGATCAGCTTTGATAGAACCTTTATACATTGTGGAAAGCCAGTTGAACACTTTAATAGCACTGGGGATTGAAACAATAAACGTAATAAATGAGAATACAAATTGTGCGGTATCGCTCATTCCGGCAGTGAACATGTGATGCGCCCACACAAGCGAACCAAACAATGCAATTGCTAAACTTGAAAATGCTATGAACTTATAACCGAAGATCGATCGGCGTGAAAATGTTGGAATAATTTCGGAAACGATTCCCATTGCCGGAAGAATCATTATATAAACCGCAGGATGAGAATATATCCAAAATAAATGCTGATAAAGAACCGGATCGCCTCCAAGTGCAGGATCAAAGATTCCCACGCCAAGCAAACGTTCGATAGCAACTAACGCAAGGGTAATTCCAATTATCGGAGTTGCCAGCACCTGAATCCATGCTGTTGCATAAAGAGACCAAACAAACAACGGCATTTTGAACCACGACATTCCCGGCGCACGCATACGGTGAATTGTGGTGATAAAATTCAGTCCGGTAAGGATCGATGAAAATCCGAGAATGAATGCTGCCATCAACGCAGGAATAACGTTTGTTGTTGTCCTGATCGAATATGGAACGTAGAACATCCACCCTGTATCTGCAGAACCACCGGGAAGAAATATGGAAAGAACTGCCAGCAAACCGCCGATTACAAACATATACCACGACATCAAATTGAGACGAGGGAAAATAACATCTTTTGCACCGATCATAATTGGTAAAAAGAAATTACCAAATACCGCCGGAAGCCCCGGAATGATAAACAAAAAGATCATGATCAAACCATGCAGAGTAAATAATTGATTATACGTCTGCGCATCCATAATCGTTCTACCGGGCGAAATCAATTCAAGACGGATTAAAAAACCGAAGATCACTGCCACAATAAAAAACGCCATCATTGAAAAGAGATACAATATGCCGATTCGTTTGTGATCAACGCTTAATATCCAAGAAAGAATACCCGTCTTGTATTTATTTGTCGATACATCTAAATAGCTTGGTTCTATTTTTTCAACCGGCATTGAATCATTTACCATAATTTACTCTCACCTTACGATTAATTTTTTTTGTGCGCTGTAGGCGCATCAGCCTTTGGCCGAGGTTTTACTGTTAAATACACAATGAACAAAGCTGCAAACAAAAGAATTATCCCGCCTGTTACACGTGTTACATTAAACACGTACGTCCGCCCTTCGGGATTATAACTATAACAATATGCCAATAACTTTGTAATCGTCGGTCCCGTTCGTCCTTCACTTGCTTCGGTGATCGCCATCTTCACATCGAACGGAAGGTATTTTGTTCCATTCAAATAGCGAGCAATCTTTCCTTCGGGTGAAATAATAATTAACGCACCAGCGTGAATAAAATCATTTCCTTCTCGCTTAAAATTAAATCCTGCTGCCTGAGTTATCTGATGAATTGATGCGCTGTCACCTGATAAAAATTTCCATGAATCATCAGGAATATCTTTTTTTAATAATGCGAAATAATTATCACGCTTTGCAGCGGCAAGTTCAAATTTTTCGCGTTCATCAAAACTAATCGTTACGATCTGGTAATCTTTGCCAATCTCCATCTCATGAAAATTTACGATGGATGTCAGTTCTGTCAAAATCGGACTGCAAATTCCCGGACA
>JANONI010000054.1:0-2231 GCA_031420755.1 Bacteroidota bacterium
TAAAAAAGGTGTTTTAAATTCTATCAACTCTAATGGAGTACGTATGATCCACCAAAAAGATGCCAGCCCGCCCGCTCGAACAGCGTTATCGGGCGAGCCTACGGTCTGGCGGGGCGGACAAGTCGGTAAAACAATATTACAATATGAGATCGTCGAACAACCCCGCCAAAGAAATAGCGGGCAAGTCGGCGAAAGCGGGAGGTGTTTATTATGATCGGTAAAACAATTTTACAATACGAAATTGTCGAACAACTCGGCGAGGGCGGTATGGGTATTGTCTATAAAGCCAAAGACACCAAGCTTGACCGCTTTGTTGCGCTAAAGTTTTTAACAAAAAATGTATCTTCTTCAGATTCCGACCGGCAGCGTTTTATGCAGGAAGCGAAAGCCGCGGCAACGCTCAATCATCCGAATATTTGTACGATATATGATGTTGCGGAACACGAAGGACAATTATTCATCGCGATGGAATTTATTGATGGAGAAACTCTCCGCGACAGGAAGAATAATATCTCGTTCAAACAATCCATTGATATTGGAATTCAGATTGCCGAAGCGTTAGCCGCCGCCCATGAAAAAGGGATCGTGCATCGCGATATTAAACCGGAAAATGTGATGCTGCGAAAAGATGGTCTCGTGCAGATTATGGATTTCGGTCTGGCAAAATTACAAGGTGTATCCCGTTTAACGAGGGAAGGGAACACTGTCGGAACAATAGGCTACATGTCTCCGGAACAAGTCCAAGGATTCAATGTTGATCATCGGACAGATATTTTTTCATTCGGCGTTCTATTGTATGAATTGATTTCCGGTCAATCGCCATTTAAAGGAATGCATGAGACTGCGATTATCTACGAAATTGTGAATGTTGATGCCGAACCGATCTCGATTATTAAACCTGAACTTCCACCTGATCTCGATGCAATTTTAATGGAATGTTTAGCAAAAGAACAAGATGAGCGGTATCAATCGGCAAAAGAGATTGTAAAGGATTTAAGAAAATTAAAACGAGAATCGAGCAGACAGACCGCAAGCAGAATTCTTGCTGTAAGAAAAAGTCAAATCTCTTCCGGCTCAAGACTTGCTCCGCAAACAACGGAGTATGAAACAGTTCCGCAGAAAAAATCTTTTTCATTCAACGTGTGGATGGTTTTTACGATTGTAACAGGAGTGTTATTGCTCTCTACTGTAGGTTATTATTTTCTTTTTATAAAAACAGCACCGGAGCTGATGCGATTATCGTTTGAATCTCCCAATAGTAATATCTTTAATTCTACGGTCGGAGGTCATATTGAAATTTCTCCCGATGGTTCGATGATCGCGTTCGTCAGCCGTGATTCATTGGGAAAAGATTTTCTTTGGGTTCGTCCGATTAATTTGCCGGCTCCGTTATTACTTACAGGAACTGATAATGCGAGTTATCCTTTTTGGTCGTATGACAGCAAAATGATTGCATACTTTGCCGATGGAAAATTGAAAAAGATCGATGCAAAAGGAGGTCCTTCGTTTACCATCTGCGAAGCATCAGACGGGAGAGGGGGATCGTGGAGCAAGAATGGTGTTATTGTTTTTGCACCAGTTAGTAACGGTTCATTGCACCAAGTTTCTTCGGCGGGGGGTACTTCAAAACAACTTACAACTCTCGATTCAACTGAATTTGAAGTGAGCCACCGTTGGCCTTATTTTTTGCCTGATGGAGAACACTTTTTTTATTCTGTGAAAACCAGTAAACCAACACTTGAAGAAGAATCGGAAAATATTCGCGTCGGGTCTTTGAATGACAGTACAACCAAAGTTGTTATTCGTGCTTCAAGTAATGCAGTGTACAATCAGGGCTGGGTATTGTATTACAAACAAAATTCTTTGTTAGCGCAGCAATTCGATGACGGTTCATTGGAATTACGAGGCGAGCCGATCCCGATTCTTGAAAATATTTTGTATGCGCAACTGCGAAGCAAAGGGGCTTTTTCTTTGTCACGAAATAATCGTTTGGTGTTTCTTGGAACATCAAAATCGGATAATGAAAAAATTATCTATAACGCAAGCGGAGTTATTGAGCAAACGATCAAGTCAAAAATTGCTCCAACAGCAGCAGCATTTTCTTTTGACGGAAAATTTTTTGCTACCGATGTTTATGATGAAGCGGCAAAAAATACAGATCTCTGGATCCATGATATCGAACGGAATAGCGACACACGATTAACGTTTGATAAAGGAGTTGAAATCGTTCC
>JANONI010000055.1:0-7368 GCA_031420755.1 Bacteroidota bacterium
ATTCAATCATACGTTTGAATACAAAAATGCGTTAGCCGGTGGAGCTGCGCTTGATGCAACCGGAATTCCGCTTCCCGAAGAAACGTTGAAATTAGCAAAGTCGAGCGACGCAGTATTGCTCGGCGCAGTCGGCGGACCGAAATGGGATTCTAATCCGCAGCATTTGAAACCGGAGCGCGCACTTTTAGGACTTCGAAAAGAATTAGGACTCTACGCAAATATTCGTCCTGCCAAAATCTATTCTGCGCTTGTTGATGCTTCTACTTTAAAAAAAGAGATTGTTGAAGGGGTAGATATCGTAGTTGTTCGTGAACTGACCGGCGGACTGTATTTTGGAAAACCAAGCGGATTTGAACTACGAAATGGTGAAGAAGTTGGTTTCAACACAATGATTTATTCAGAATCCGAAGTGAAAAGAATAGCCGTTTCCGCATTTGAAATTGCACGCAAACGAAGAAAAAAATTGTGTTCGGTTGATAAAGCGAATGTTCTTGAAACATCACAGTTGTGGCGTAAAATTGTTGTAGAAGTTGCAAAAAAATATCCCGATGTTGAACTCTCGCACATGTATGTAGATAATTGTTCGATGCAGTTGATCCGCAATCCGAAACAGTTTGATGTGATTGTTACGGAAAATCTGTTCGGAGATATTTTGAGTGATGAAGCAGCAATGCTCACCGGATCCATCGGAATGCTCGCTTCTGCGAGCCTCGGAGGATCGGTTGCGATGTATGAACCTGTTCACGGCAGTGCACCGGATATTGCGGGACAGAATAAAGCGAATCCAATTGCGACTATCGCTTCTGTAGCAATGATGTTGAAATATTCGTTTAACCTAAACAATGAAGCGGATGCGATAGAAAGCGCAATAGAAAAAGTGTTGAGCAAAGGATTCCGCACAGGAGATATTTATGCAAAGCATCCTTCGGATACCGAAGGAACAACACTGCTTGGAACAAAAGAAATGACAGAAAAAATAATTGATAATGTATAACCACTAAGACACGAAGAGCACAAAGAATGTTAACTATGAAATTTGGCGGAACATCGGTTGGCGATGTTCCAAGACTGCAAGAAGTCGTCGCTATTGTCAAACAATTTTTGGACAAACAACCGATCGTTGTTGCTTCCGCAATGAGCGGCGTAACGAATATTTTGCTTGAAACTTCGCAGCAAGCATTAGAAAGAAAAACCGGCGAAGTGTGTAATGCAATCTCGCATCTGCGGGAAAAGCATCTGCATATTGCACACACCCTTGTGCAAGATTATTCCCGCAGAGCAGTATTGATCAAAGAACAGCAGGAATCAATCGACCAGCTTGACAATTTGTATCGCGGAGTCAGTTTGCTGCGCGAACTTACTCCTCGATCACTGGACGCGATTGCATCATTCGGAGAAATTCTTTCCTGCCGACAAATTGCCGCTCTTTTGCAGGAACACGATATCAGCGCGCAGTTTGTTGATGCCAGAACGATTATTCGAACAGACAATAATTTTGGAGAGGCAGCCATTGATTTTTTATTTTCCAATAAAATAATAAACGATGCGCTGACACCGCTTGTGCAAAAAGGAATTGTGCCTGTTGTTACAGGATTCATCGCTTCAACTGAAGATGGAATTACGACAACAATAGGACGCAGCGGTTCGGACTATACAGGATCGATTGTCGGTGCGGCAGTGAACAGCGAAGAAATTTGGATATGGACAGATGTTGACGGAGTGATGACTGCCGATCCGCGGTTTGTGAAGGGTGCAAAAGTTCTTTCCGAAATTTCGTATCGTGAAGCGGCGGAGATGAGTTACTTTGGCGCAAAGGTGATTCATCCGAAAACAATGGTGCCGGCGATTGAAAAGAAAATTCCAATTAGAATTAAAAATACTTTCAATCCAACACATCCGGGAACACTCATTTCAGCGAAATCAAAATCGGGAAACAGCGCGGCAAAAACGGTAACGTCGATTGATAATCTTGCAATCATCTCCATTGAAGGAAACGGAATGATCGGTGTTCCCGGCGTTTCGGGAAGAATTTTTTCAGCATTGGCGCGCGCTCAGGTCAACGTGATGATGATTTCGCAGGCATCTTCCGAACATAACGTCTGTTTTATTGTTCCGCAAAAAGATTGTCATACCGGAGCAAAAACATTACGCGAAGAATTTAGTGTTGATATGGCAAAAAAGATTATTGATGATGTACTGGTGAAAGAACCTGTTTCCATTGTTGCTGTGGTCGGAGAAGGAATGATCGGCTCGAAAGGAATTGCCGGAAAAACATTTGATGCGGTTGCAAAAGCGGATGTGAATGTTATTGCGATCGCGCAGGGTTCTTCGGAGTTGAATATCTCGTTCGTGGTGGAACAGCAGGATGCAAAAAAAACTGTGCAGGCGGTTCACGATGCTTTTTATCAATAGATCGGTTTTTAAAAAATATTATTTTGCCACAAAAACACTAAAGCACAAAAAAAAACAATTAACAACGATGTTACACAAAAGTGTTTTTAACCGCGGATGACACGGAATAGAACGGTTTTTACCGTGTAATCCCCGCCTGCCATAGCAAAACTAAGCGGCGGGCAGGCGTGATAAATGTTTTTTCTTCTATGCTTGTACGTAGTAAGAGTCAATAAGCAGTTCACTATGGAGCAAAAAACAGAGAAATATCAAAACATTAGCTGTTCGTATTACGATCAGTTGGAAGCATACGCAACCAAGCGGACGCACTGTGCGGTTGTGTATCGTGTTGATGAACAGGAAAAAACTTCAGAAGGAATCATCGTTGATCTGTTCGCTAAAGATGGTGCAGAATATTTAAAACTTAACAATGGAATCGTGATTCGATTGGATCAACTGATCTCGATCAATGGTGTTCCAGTCAGTAATGTGTGTTAATATGAAATCAATTTTAAAAAGTATCGCTTCTGGAAAAGAATATCCGCTGAACGAAATTCGTTTTACCGCAGACAATGGCGAATTGCTGGACGTGATTCATGATTTTGATGCGATACGAAGTATGCTTCGCATAAAAAAACAATACAATATCTCACGCGAATATTTTTTTAATAAACGTGCGACAATCAACGGACAGCCGAGCGGAGGCGTGTGGCATTTTCGTGAATTGGTGATGCCCGATCTTCCTGAATCAGAGATCATTTCAAAACAAGAAGGGAACACACGGCTTTATCGCAGCAAAAAAATCTCTGCATGGCTTGGATTGAACAAAGAAAAATTCTTTTTAAAACATGAAGGTGAAAATCCAACCGGATCATTCAAAGACCGCGGCATGACTGTTGCAATCACGATGGCGAAACATCTAAAACAGCGGGCGGTAACGTGTGCATCAACGGGAAATACATCTGCATCGCTTGCTGCGTACGCATCGGAAGCAGAGTTGACCGGACTTGTTCTTATTCCGAAGGGCAATGTCGCCGTTGGTAAAATATCGCAGGCATTGGCTTATGGAACTAAAACGTTAATTGTGAACGGAGATTTTGACGATTGTATGCGTTTAATTCGTGAGGCACAGGAAAAACTTTCTGCGTATCCGCTTAATTCCATCAATCCATTTCGTCTTGAAGGACAGAAGACGATCGTGTGGGAAATTTTGATGCAAATGAACTGGCAAATACCGGATTGGATCGTTTTTCCAGGAGGAAATCTTGGGAACACCAGCGCATTTGGAAAAGCACTGCACGAAGCGAAAGAACTTGGATTGATCGACAGACTGCCGCGGTTCGCTGTTATTCAGGCGGAAGGGGCAAGTCCGTTCTACAAAGCGTTTAAAAATAATTTTTCCGAATTGAAAGTTGAGAAAGCTGATACGATTGCAACGGCAATCAAAATTGGCAATCCGGTGAATTATACAAAAGCGATTCGTTCGCTGCAATGGACGAACGGAATTGTTGAAAGTGTAACGGACGAAGAAATTCTTGAAGCAAAAGCAAATGTTGACGCAGCGGGAATTGGCGCAGAGCCGGCATCATGCGCAACGGTTGCGGGAATAAAAAAATTGATTGCCGGCGGAGAAATAAAATCAAACGAAACTGTTGTCGGCATTCTTACGGGAAATATTTTAAAAGATCCGCAGGTGATCGTGGATTATCATTTCAAACGCAAGACGCCGTTGGCAAACCCACCGCATGATATTGAAGCGACTATTGATGAGTTAAAGAACTTTTTGTAACTCACCGCAAAGACGCGAAGTCGCAAATAAATATGACGAAAGAAGAACTCAACAATCTATCAAAACTTATACTTGATGCGTGCATTACAGTTCATAAGGAAATGGGTCCAGGTTTATTGGAATCCATTTATGAAATATGTCTTTTGAGTGAACTTGCAAGCAGAGGAATAAAAACCGAAAGTCAGGTTTCAATTCCATTGAGATATAAAGGAATTGAATTATCAAAAGATTTTCGCATTGATATTTTTGTTGAAAATGAAATTATTCTTGAAATAAAATCTGTTGATGTTTTATTACCTGTTCATGAAGCACAGTTGATTTCTTATTTGAAATTAACAAACAAGCGACTTGGATTTTTAATCAATGTTAATGTCCCATTATTGAAAAATGGTTTTAAGCGATTTGTACATAACTTTTAATATTCTTTCTGCCTTAGCGCCTTTGCGGTAAAATGAATTATGACAATAAAAATTCCATGTTCTACCTCTAATCTCGGTCCCGGATTCGATACGCTTGGCTTGGCGTTGAATCGATATTTGTATCTTACGGTCGAACAATCCAACGGATTATCAATTACTGTTGAAGGAAACGGCAAAGATCATATCGCAACCGATTCCACAAATCTTGTCTACGATGCGATGACAACGACTGCGCAAAAAGTTGGAAGGACGTTGCCGCCGATCCATCTTCATATCAAAAACGAGATTCCTGCGTACGGCGGACTTGGCGGAAGCGGCGCGGCAATTGCCGGCGGTGTTTTTCTTGCGAACGAATTACTGAATGGGAAATTATCCAAAGATGAAATGCTCAATATCGCCGTGGAAATCGAAGGACATCCCGATAATGTTTCTGCCGCGATTTTCGGCGGATTAACGATCAATTGTTTTGATACCGAACATAAAGCGCATTGTAGAAGCGTGAAGATTAATAAACCGCTTTCCGTTATTACCTGTTCACCGCACTTTCAAGTTCAAACCAAACAAGCACGAAAAATTCTTCCTCAGCAAGTCTCCTTAAAAGATGCAGTTACAAACATTGAGAATGTCGCTTCGCTTGTTGCCGCATTGATGAGCGGAGATTTTGATGCGCTTCGTTACACCACCGCCGAAAGACTTCACGAACAATACCGTGCAACACGTATTCCCGGATTTAACGATGTTAAAAATGCCGCTTTGAATGCCGGCGCATTATCATTCAACATCAGCGGTGCGGGACCTACAGTATTTGCTTTTGCTGTGAAAAATGAAAATGAAATTGCCGGAGCGATGCAAAAGGCATTTGAGAAGAATGGGCAGAAGGCGAGTGTGGAAGTAATGAGGATTGAAAATAGTGGGACAACTGTTCAAAAGTAAGAAATTCATTGATTGACTTACAATATTATTTTTCTTACTTTTTCAATAACTAAAGAGAGAAAAATTTATGGAAACTATCGCTACTACAAAAGGGCAGATCGTCATTCCCTCGAAAGTGCGTTCACAATTCGGAATCAAAGAGGGGACGCGCATTCGTATTGAAACGGATGAACAGGAAAACCGTATCATTCTTAAACCGATCACCCGTGAATATGTCCACAAGATGCGCGGAAAATTTCGCGGCAAGGGTTTGTTGAAAGCGCTGATGCAAGATAAAAAAAGAGAGCGTGAATTATAATGGGGCGGAAACCTTCAGCATATATTTTGGATTCGTGGTCGGTGATGGCGTATCTAGAAGATGAACCAGCCGGAGAAGTTGTTGAGCATATTATTGCTGAAGCGCACGATAATAATATTTCACTGTTGATGAGCATTATCAATGTTGGTGAAGTATGGTACACTGTTGCACGCCGGATGACCGAGAACGATGCCGATGAAGCAGTTGCAACACTGAAACAACTTGGCATTGATTTTCACGAACCGGATTGGAAATTGACACGGCAAGCGGCAACATACAAATCGCAGCATAAAATGTCCTTTGCAGATTGTTTTGCCGCCGCGCTTACCGCACAGTATAAAGGTTCATCGCTTCTTACCGGAGACAAAGAGTTTCACAGTGTTGAGAAAGAAATTGATATTGTTTGGTTGAAAAATAAATGAGACTTGGCGCTGATACGATGCAAAAAACATTTGAGAAGAATGGACAGATGGCAAGTTCAGAGATAATGAGGATTGAAAATAATGGAGCAGAAAGAATTTCTTAATGGATATTACGCAAAACCTAAAAATCAATCGTCATTCCCACGTGTTTTTAGCGGGAATCTATATAATGGATGCCCGATAAGAGCATTCGGGCATGACGAAGCAATTCATTTCATTCTATTTTAAATTTGTAATCCATTCGTTGATGTATGCCGCAACTTCTTCCCATTCTTTTTGTCCGCAGATGTAATGGGTTCTCCCTGCAAATTCTTTGAAATCAACTTTGCTGTTGTTGTCTTTGTATGCTTCTGCATTTTTTTTGTTGAGTGATGAAGGAATAATGTTGTCTTTCTCACCGGCAATAATCAATAACGGATTGTGCGGTTTTTTAAAATCGATTTTTCCATCATTCAACGTGCTGCTTCGTGCAATGTTTCTGCTTTCCGGGACGACAAATTTGTTGTACTCAATTCCTGTTTGTTCCAATGTCATTGTGTTGCAAAAAGCGTAGTGAAACCATTCTACACTTGGCACACAAACCGAATTTCCTTTTAACGGATTGATTGTGGGCAAATTCGCTTTTAAGAAACTCCATTGAAGACAAAATATTCCTTTGGGTGGCGCAGGATCAATGCAAATTCCTGCAACGCCTTTGTTCATTCCAATCAATTTTTGCACGGCAAGTCCACCCATCGAATGTCCGATAAGAATAGGTTTTTCCGGAAGCGTGTCAATGAATGCAGATAAACTTTTAACAACTTGCCCAAAGGTCAGATTGCCTAAATTGGGATTAATATTCTTTCGTAAGTCAGCAGGATTGCCTTCGTGAAAAGAGTACGCAGGCGCGTAACATTTGAAATTGTTTGATTCAAAATATTGAATCCACGGCTCCCAACTTTTGGGATTCATAAAGAGTCCGTGAATAAAAACGATGGTTTTTGATTGAGTGTTCATGCTTTGTATAGTTTTTCCCTACAATTAATTTATACCAAATTAATCTAAAACTTCATTTGCGTCTACAACCCTAATATTAAACGTTTTTTTGATATGCGGACGTTTTGTTTTTTGAAAATC
>JANONI010000056.1:0-2838 GCA_031420755.1 Bacteroidota bacterium
GTGCGCGGCGACCTGTATGTTCCACCCGCACAAACATTAACCGTTGCTCCCGGAACGATCTTCAAGTTTCCCGTTGAGTATGGAAATGGAGAATTTCAAGTTGACGGCGTTTTGAAATCAGAAGGTACGACAAACAGCAAAATCGTTTTTACATCGTGGAAAGATGATACATACGGCGGCGATTCAAATGCCGATACAAGCACAGCCGTTCCCGCAGCAGGAGATTGGTATCGTATTCACCTGAATGGCGCCAGCAACAACGCATCTCGTTTGCTGAACACGATTGTCCGATACGGTGGAAAATTTGGTGGAGGAAACTTGTATTCCATCAACAATACTGCGCCAATCGACTCGAGTTTCTTCTCATTCAGCAGTAGTTTTGGCATTTATCTTAACAGTTCCTCGAATGCAATCACTGGAAATGAAATCCATCGCAATCAAACCGGCGTGTATGTTATTGGAACTTCGAATCCGGTTATTCAACAAAACAATTTCTATCTCAACATCTCGGATGGTCTCAACAACGGCACAAGCAACACGATCAACGCTGCGAACAATTTCTGGGGCGCCGCAAGCGGACCTTTTGTTAATCAAGGTACGGACCAAAACCTCACGGGAACGGGGAACAGGATCGGAATAAATCCAGGAGCAGTTACCTACCGGCCTTTCAACTTTACGCGCTCCGGAATTTTGTTTGGTGATGTAAGCGGCAACGGAACAATTGCTGCGTATGATGGCGCGTTAGTGTTGCGACACGTTGTGCAACTCGATACGCTGCGTGGGTCTAAACTGCTCGCAGCAGATGTCAGCGGTGATGCAACGGTGAGCGCACAAGATGCTTCCTTGATTTTACGGTACGTTGTCGGATTGATCTCCGGATTTCCGAGACTCGGAAAACAATCGCTCGAAACTGATATTGCCAGTGCGTTTGCATTCAAAATTGAAAAAGGACAGAATCCAAACGAGTTCGATCTTATCATTCATCTCAACAAGCCGACAAATGTTTATGGTCTGAATTTCAAACTTTCGTTTGATACAACATTGGTAAAGCCGATTGGAATGAAAAAGACGATGGAATCTGATAGTATGATGATGGTGCATTATTTCCCGAGCGGTTATGCTAATGTTGCAATGGCAGGATTGAAACCGCTGAATTCGGAAGGTGATGTTGCGCGATTTACATTCACACTTCTCGATCCCGCAAAAGCGCAGCAGCAAGTATTATTCACGGTTGAAAAATTTGTGTTGAATGAAATGGATGTTACGAAGGATGTGGGCTCTATTATATTGAATGTGAAAGACATTGTTGAAATTCCTACAACATTTGGTCTGTCGCAGAATTATCCGAATCCATTTAATCCTGTTACATCGATCAAATATCAGATCCCGAGTGCCGGAAGCGTAAGAATTTCTATCTATAATCTGCTTGGTCAGGAAGTAAAAACGCTTGTGAACGAAGAACAATCTGCAGGATTTTATACGATTCAATGGAATGGAACGGACAACAACAATCGCACAGTGGCAAGCGGTGTCTATATTTATAGAATTGATGCACGCGGCGCAGAGAAGAACCATTTTGTTCAAGTAAAAAAAATGTTGATGATAAAATGACAATCCGAAACCTTGTCAAGGTTTAGAAAAATATTTACATAACCTTGACAAGGTTGTGCTTATCCGCCTTGTTTTTTTGGCGGATTCATCTCGTTCCCAAATTCTATTTGGGAACGTAACGCAAATAATTCGCTGTCATTGATAGTACAATCAACACTTCATTCGATCATTATAAGTGATGAAAAAATTCTTTTCACAAATGTTGTGCGCGTTGTTGAGCGCAGTGTGCATCGGGATTGCCGGCGCACAGATTGATACAGTGCATCTGCGTCTGCAAGACTCGTTCGGCAAACGCGGTAGCATCTATGCGTATCCAATTTTTTGTGATGATACACTCACTGTTGCCGATTCTGTGATATCTGGTCAATTCACGGTAAGCCACAACGACGTGGTGATGGATATTGTGGGAATTGATACCGTTGGGACAATGCTTTCGGGAGTGCAAAGTGTTTTATTTTATTCGGCAACAAAAAAAGTTGGGTTTATAAACGCACAGCCGATCACCGGCAAAGGAGTTTTGCTGTATCTCAAAATTCAGATTAAAACGAATGCGAGCGGAACATCGCCAGTTACTTTGGTCAATCCACTGTTCAATGAAGGAAAGCCAATCATCTTCGTTAAAAACGGCTCAATTCGTCCAACGGATATTTTTATCAATCCGAAAAATCCGCCGCAAAATAAAATTGTGGGAGATACAATCTTTTTTTCTGCAACAGGAGATGTAACACCGCCGCTAAGTTGGAGCGTGAGCGATACAGCCATTGCTTCAATCAATTCAACAACAGGAAGATTGATCGGAAAAAAAGTAGGACAAACCAAAGTTATTGTTTTTGATGCAGCAGGATTATTTGATCAATCGAACATATTTCCTATTAACTCGCCAACGCTGAACAGTCTCATCATCTCCATCCGTGACACATCGTTCAAACAGAATTTGACATTCGATCTGCCGATACGAATTTCTGATGTAACATCGCTCGGAATTATTTCCGCGCAATGGATATTAAATTACAACACGAACACACTTGTTGCGAAAGGCGTGATCATTGATTCCACTACTCTTGCACGTAAGCCAAATTGGGACGTGGTACCGAATCTTGGCAATGGTTTTGTTTCTGTTGCAATGGCAGGTTCCGATACGCTTACGGGCAATGGAATTTTAGCATACGTTCGTTTTCAAGTGAAACGATTTGCTCCAATACAATCCTCAAATCTCACGTTGCAAAA
>JANONI010000057.1:0-8311 GCA_031420755.1 Bacteroidota bacterium
AAGGATATGAAGCTCTTAATTGAGCCGCTCGTATTGCAATGGATTCTGTTATAGGATGTACTTTGAGGTTGCTTCCTGACCGAAAATGTAAAAGATATTTTTCAATAAGGTCGCCATCATTTTTTTGATATGGTTTTATCAGAATTTCTGTCAACGTAATAACCGAAGTAACAGCATTAATACTTTTATTATCAAGCGCAGAAAATAATTCGTGGTTATTTGAGAAAATTTTTCGGATCGCTCGAAGTAATAAATAAACAGCGCAGTTTCAATAAATATCGTTTGTTCGTTTTTTAGAGTTTGGAGAAGTGTCGGCATTATCGGTCACGTCTCAATTCGTTAACATATTCTTGTGCATCAATATTGCCCCACAATCCTTTTCCCGATCCGGCAATTGAAGCCCACCGAATTACTTTAGATGTTTTATTGGCTTCCGGGGAAAAACTTTGCAAAAGATATTGCAATAAATCCCACTGTTTTTCTTTCGGAAGCTGTGAAATTTCTTGTTCTATAGATTGCACGTTAGCCATAGTTATTCTCTCTTTTTGTCATATAAATGTAATCAGCCACACATTAAATTGTAACTCTACCAAATATCTATTTAAGGGCGGTTCTCAAAATTAATTTTTGTTGTGGTGAGTGCCTGCCTGCACCAAAGGTGTTCCTTCGGAACCGCAGGCAGGGAGTCGAATCACGGTTTTTTCGCAAATATCACGCTTCGACTTCGCTCAGCGCGACATTTTTCTTTCATATATCCTATTTTGAGAACTGCCCTTAATTCTTTTCGAAATCTCTTTCACTGAATCCCCGCCGAATTTTTCCAACAATGCATTTGCAACCACCGGAGCTACAACTGCTTCACCAATAACTGATGCTGCAGGAACCGCACAAACATCCGACCGTTCGTAGCGTGATTTTTGTGTCTCGTTGGTTTTAATATCAACTGTGCGCAATGGATTTGCAAGAGTTGAGATTGGTTTCATCGCACCTCTAATTATAAGAAGTTCACCGTTTGTAACACCACCTTCTAATCCACCAGCACGGTTTGTTGGACGAATGATTTTTCCTGATTTTGAAATCATTTCATCATGAACTTCAGAACCAAACCGGCGTGCATTTTCAAATCCATCGCCGATCTCCACTCCTTTTATTGCTTGAATTGACATCACTGCTTGTGCAAGCTGTCCATCAAGTTTTCTGTCATAATGGACATAACTTCCCAATCCAATCGGAACACCGGAAACAAGCACTTCAAATATTCCGCCGAGCGTATCACCTTTTTTCTTGCACACTTTAATTGCTGCAATTGCTTTCGCCTCAGCCTGTGTATCTAATATTCTTACTTCAGATTTATCAGCATCAACAGAGAGTTTTGAAATTTCATCAGAATATTTTTTTATCAGTTTATCAATAGCGGTTCGTTTTTCTAATTCAACAGAACCAATCGAAAGAACGTGACTGCCAATGTGGATACCAAATTCTTCCAAGAATCTTTTTGCAATCGCACAGCAGGCAACACGCATTGCTGTTTCCCTTGCACTTGCACGATCAATTACGTTACGGATATCATCAAATCCGTATTTTACTGAACCAACGTAATCAGCATGACCGGGACGCGGTAATGTAATTTTTTCAATTCCCTTTCCACTTCCCTCAACGGACATTCTCTCTGTCCAATTTTGCCAATCTTTATTTCTGACCATCAATGCAATTGGCGTACCGAGTGTTTTTCCAAATCGCACGCCGGAAAGAATCTCAACTTTGTCAGTTTCAATTCTCATTCTTCCGCCGCGACCGTAGCCCTGCTGTCTTCTCCAGAGTTGATGATTGATGTATTCGGATGAGATAGAAAGCCCCGCCGGAATTCCTTCAACAATTCCAACGAGTGCTTCTCCGTGAGATTCACCTGCTGTGTAGTAGCGTATCATTGTATTTGTTTAGAGTTTAGAGTTTCAAGTTTAGAGTTTCAAGATTTATATTTTTTCAGAAAACATTTGCAAATATCATCTGCTCAATAATCTGTGTAATCTGAGAAATCATTTCCATTTGCCGTTTTGTTTTAAAATCTGTCGACTAATAATTAGTTTTTGAATTTCATTTGTTCCTTCAAATATTTTTGAGATACGTGCATCGCGGTAAAAGCGTTCGAGCGGCAGATCAGCTGAGAATCCCATTCCGCCATGAATCTGCAATGCCTTATCTGCAATTTCACAAATTGCTTCCGAACAATACAATTTTACAATCGCGGCATCAAGTGAAATGTCTTCCCCTCTATCAAGTTTAAATGCGGCTTTGTAGACCATATTTTCCATTGCGTAAATGTGCACAGCAATATCCGAAAGCATAAACTGGATCGCTTGAAATTTTGAGATCGGTTCGCCGAATTGTTTTCGTTGTTTTGAAAATACAACAGACATTTCCAGCATCTCTTTCGCCGCACCGAAACAACCAGCACCTAATCCAAGTCTGCCGGAATTCAACGTTTCCATCGCAACAAGAAATCCGCGTCCGTCCGTACCGATCATATTCTCTTCCGGTATTTCGACATTATCAAATGCAAGCGTGTTAGTGACACTTCCTTTGATACCAAGTTTTTTTTCATTCTTTCCGACACTCACTCCTAAAAAGTTTTTTTCAACCACGAATCCTGTAATTCCTTTTTCCGTCCTGGCAAAGACAGCATAGATATCGGCAATTGAACCGTTTGTGATCCACACTTTTTCACCGGTCAATATCCATTTGTCACCTTTTTTCTCTGCGCGTGTCGAAAGATTGAAAGAATCAGAACCTGCCTCAGCTTCGGTCAATGCAAACGCCGCGATCATTTCGCCGGATGCCAATCTTGGAAGATATTTTTTCTTTAATAGCTCTGTTCCGCCGACCATTATTGCTTGAGCGCCGATGGATTGGTGTGCGCCGATCATTGCGGCAGTCGATCCGCATACTCGCGAGATTTCTTCTTGTGTAATACAGAATCCGACTTTACCGAAACCGCCGCCGCCGTATTCTTCAGGGATTGCCGTTCCCATTAATCCAACATCAGCAATTTTTTTCAATAGCTCTTTTGGAATTTCTTCATTCTTATCAATTGACGCTGCAATAGGACGAATCTCCGCATTCGTAAAATCCCGCGCCATCTCTCTCAACATATTGTGTTCGGTTGTAAATGAAAAACTCATAGAATTTTATTTTAGTGATGAAAGCAATCGTTGAAAGTAATATACAAATAAAAATAAAAAGACCTGATAAGTATTTTATGCTTATCAGGTCTTTAATTGTACAGTACAGGTGTTTGTTACGGAATCATCACTGCAACAAATCGAGGACTTCCTTGAGCTCCTTTTACAAGCAGCAACAATGCTTCACCCGATTTTTTTGATTTCACAATCTTTTCAAATTCCGAAACAGTTGCTACCGGTTTTTTATCCACTTGCAGAATAATATCGCTCTCATTTAATCCTCGTTTTGCTGCCTCGCTGAAATTCTTCACAGACGAAACCAGCACTGTACTGGTAACATTCCGGTCTTTAAGTAATTTACTATCGGCTTTCTTCACAGAAAACCCAAGCGCAGCGAAATCAACCGAACGCGATGTTGTTTCTTCAGCATCAGATTCACCATCATCACCTCCGCTGTTAGTTGCTGAAATGGTTCCATTATCAGACCGCGGTTTGAGCGTAATTATTTTTTCAATCTTTTTTTCGTCGCGCCAGATAATAAGTTTTACTTTATCGCCGGGATGTTTTGAGGCGATGTACGCCTGTAATTCGTTCGGAGCTTTCATCGGTTTGCCATCGATCGTTAAAATAATATCGCCTGCTTTCACACCGGCAGATTTTGCCGCTTCACCAACAACTTCTTGAACAAATACACCCTCCGCTTTGTCGAGACCATTCGCTTTTGCAAGAGTTTCATCAACCGATGATATTTGCACGCCAATATAACCGCGTTCCACTTTCCCAAATTGAATAAGATCTGATGCAACAGTTTTTGCAAGATTTATCGGAATTGCAAAAGAATATCCTTGATATCGTTGATTGGTTGTTGCAATTGCAGTATTAATTCCAATAACCTCACCATACATATTCACCAATGCGCCGCCGCTGTTTCCCGGATTGACCGCTGCATCAGTTTGGATAAAATTCTCAATGCCATAATTATCGTTGATGATTCGAATGCTTCTGCCAAGATAACTGATGATTCCCGCTGTAACCGTAGAATTCAATCCGAGTGGATTTCCAATTGCAAGTGCCCATTGCCCAACCTGAACATCATCAGAATTGCCAAGCATTGCAACGGGAAGATTTTCTCCTTCAACTTTTATCACTGCAACATCCGTCAGCGGATCTGTTCCCACAAGTTTTGCTCTAAAACGACGAGTATCGTTCAACGCAACTTCAATACCATCGTCGGCTGCATTTTCAATCACATGATTATTGGTGATGATGTATCCATCTTTTGTAATAATCACACCTGAACCGGAACCTTGTGATTGCTCGTCGGGTTGGTGAAACCGAAAATCTGGAAAATTTTTAAAGAACTCTCGTTCACGTCCTTCTAGTTTTCGTACTTTGGTAGTTACTACGATCGAAACAACTGATGGAGTAGCCTCCTTTGATACTTTGACAAACGCATCATTTGCCGCTTGAAGGTTCAGATCGGCTTTGGTCGGTAATTTATCCGCACCAAGTTTTATCTGTTTTTGCTGTGCAAATCCAAGATCAACGCCGTCAAAATCAGAAACGAGCACTGCTCCGAAAATGATGCCTATGGTAATAAAAAAGAACGCTGCTATAATGGAACGTTTCATAGATGAAGTTACTCCTTTGTGATTCAATATTATTGCATGTTGTATAACAACGCAAGTGATTTTAAAGTTCTAACGCTTTCAATATGATAACGAAGGTATGATTGCACAACTGTAAAAAGATCGTCACGCTTTGAAATTGACAATTGTATTGATTTCGCCACAGAGTTGTCCTGTAAATATAATAATGATTTCAGTATCCCGCCGGATAATTTTACTCCGCTTACCATTTGGTTCTCTGAACAAAGTGAACAGACAAATTTTCCATCCGATAATCGCAATTGAACAAATTGAAACTCATGTGTCACAGTTTTTCGAGCACAAGTTGAACACGCATCAATACTTAAACCAAAACCAAATTGCTGGAACATTTTTAGAAAGAATGTTAGTAAAACGTTTGTGGTGTTTTTGGACGATTGATCGATCGTCTGCAACGATTCAACAAGTAATGAAAATATTCTTTCGTTCTCTTCTTCATCGTGCATCACCATGCTCACCAATTCAATCAGCGCAAGTCCGGTAAATATTTTTTCCGAATCATCCTGCATTCTGTTAAAAGGAAATACGATCTCGCTTTTCGAAAGTAAATGAAGATCTTTGTGTTCTTTTTTATACAGTACGATTGACGAATATGTCATCAATTCCAAGGATGATCCGAATTTATTCGATTTCGGATTCCTTGTTCCTTTTGCTACAACTTTAATCTTGCCGTACTTCCGCGAGTATACTGTAACAATTTTACTGGTATCGCCATAGTTGAATGAATGAAGAACCACCGCTTCCGTCTCAACGATCATTGCTTCACCGCGCTTCCAATCGATTGTGTGAATGGAACTCGGAGAACTCCTTTTTCTGTAATGATCGCCGAAATTAAATGGTGCGGAGTTACATCGAATGCCGGATTGAATACGGAAATATTGTTCGGTGCAGTTTGTTTTCCAAAACCATTGATAACTTCATGGGAAGCGCGTTCTTCAATCTGAATTTGCTTTCCATCTTGAATCGAACTATCAATCGTTGAAGTTGGAGCAGCAATATAAAAAGGAATATTGTGTTCCTTCGCCAATACCGCAAGATTATATGTTCCAATTTTGTTTGCCGTATCTCCGTTCATCGCAATTCTATCTGCACCAACAATAATCAGGTTTATGTTTTTTGTTTTGATCGTCCACGCAGCAGAATTATCCGTGATAAGAGTCGCCGGAATTCCGGCTTTCTGAAATTCCCACATTGTTAAGCGCGCACCTTGCAGCAACGGACGAGTTTCATCTGCATAAACAGAAATATTTTTTCCAGAAAGATGAGATGTAAGAATAACGCCAAATGCTGTTCCAATTCCTCCGGTTGCAAGCGCACCCGTATTGCAGTGCGTCAATATCTTCGCATTATTTGGGATGAGATTTGCACCGAATTTCCCAATAAACTCACACATTATCCGATCCTCTTCGTGGATCGCAATAGCTTCGGATTTCAATTTGTCAAAGAGCATGTTCGAATCATCGTTAGAATTTAGACGAATAACATTTCTCATTCGTTCCAATGCCCAAAAAAGATTCTTCGCGGTTGGTCGGGTGGAAGAAATAAGATTTACCGCATTCTCAAATGCGTGAATGAATGTTTCTTTCGGTGACTGTGCTTCGTTTTGAATTCCCAACAACACACCGTACGCGGATGCAATTCCAAGCAATGGTGCTCCACGCACTTTTAAGGTTCGTATTGCATCTGCTACATTAGAAATATCTGACGTTTCAAGATAGACTTCGTTAAGCGGAAGTTCGGTTTGATCTACAAAGCGGATTGAATTGTTTAACCATTCGATGGATTTCATAAAGAATACCACAGAGTCTTAAAATTATAAATGCTTTGTAACTACACAGCGCAATTTATTGTTTCCTTACAGGTCGTAGACAAAGACTTTCTATTAAAACATTGAGGAAAATCATTGCCACACCTGCCTGCCGCAGGCGGGGAGTTCACAGAGTAGAAACATAAAATATTTTCTTTGAAAATCTGTGTAATCCCCGCCTGCCATAGTAAAACAAAGCGGTCTACGACTCGTAGAGCGGGCAGGTGTGGCATAAAAAAACACGCTGTGTAGTTACCATTATTCATTGGTAAAAAATAGTAACTACTCACCATAAAAATTTTGTAGTTAGTTGTCCGACAGTTACACTGTCGGATATAAAACCAAATAAACAGTTTTACTGTTGCATATTGGATGAGTAAAACTCATCAAACGGTTTGTGTTCGACAGCACAACTGTCGAACAACAAAATGATTATCAACTCATTAAGGATTCACCTTCATTATTAATTGGTAAAAAATAATTCTTTAACAATCTCTTCATTGCTTCAAATTTTTTCTACCACAATTTAAAGAGGGGGTATTTATGAAAAAGCAATTTTTGTTATTTGTATTTTTTATTTCACTCGCAGCAGTATGGATCTCATCATGCGACAAAACTCCGACTGTAGCAGATCCAACTAATCCGGCGACGGCAAATGAAAAAATAGCGCAGGCATATATTGAAATGGAAAATCTTTTTGCCGCTTCAGGCAGCATTGAAAATAAAAATTTTTCCAATGTTGAAAAATTATACATGGAAGCCGTTGCGGCAGACCCAACTAATCCAACGGCGAACTTCGGCGCGGCATTCTCACACATTCTTGCAACATTTGCCGATACTTCAATTAAAAATACGTTCAAACGCTGGGAAGGCGTTAATGTAAGCGGTCAATCATCAATGTTGAAATTTGGAATCCCTGCCGGAACCTCGGAAATGACCGTTCCGACAGAAATGCTCGGAAAGAATCTTGTAAAGATGATTCAGGTTGCTACAAGCGACCCGCCAACGATCACGGAAATGCAAAATCTTATCCGCGACAAAGTTCTCCCGCGCATCAATTATGCAATCACACGGTTAGCGGTGGTGGAACAGAATCCAAACTTTGAATTGCGCATCAGTGGAAAAATGCAAGGAAGTGCCGGAAAAAAAGATGTGTATCTGGATTTGACCGAAGTCTATGTTATGGATGCGATGCTTCAAAATATGAAAGCGACAGTCGAACAGTTTCTTGTCTTTAAATTTGAACTTTCCGGATACAACTCGAAAGCTGCGGTCGTTGCATTACAACAGAACAATACAACGTTTTTCGTACTCGCTTCGGATGGTGCGGCTCGAGCACAAAGTGTGAAGTCCTCCCTTGTCAACGCGGTAGGCAAAATTCGCAGCGGCGTTAATTTTTTGAAAAGTGAAACAGACAATCAGGACGATGATATTATCAAGAGAGGGACCGACGGAATTGCTGTTAAAGATCTGGATACCGTATTGACGTATCTGAATAAAATTGAAACGGCCTTGACCGGAACATTTACTGTTGAGATCAAAAATGCTGATTCCGATAACAACACTTATACGGTCCAGATCAGTTTGAATAATTTCTTCAACAACCTTCCGCAAAATCCGAAACAAGCGTGGCTGCCAACATACACTGTTGATACAAC
>JANONI010000058.1:0-5432 GCA_031420755.1 Bacteroidota bacterium
ATTGCAATATTGTGTCGGACGAATAATTCGCCAAGTTCGCGCGATCGTTCGGCATACTCTTTTCGAATTCCATTTTTTGAACCGCAGAAAATACAGACTGATTTCATTGTTTCCTTTGTTGTATGACAGTTCAATATACGATAAAAATTCTTTACAGAAAATTTCCTTTCTCAGCATTGTGTAAATATGCGTTGTTGTTCCTTGCATTTCCAATGGTCTTCCTCTATTTTACAACATTATGAAGAACTTCGTCAAACTATTTTCGTGGGTTGGGGGTATCATCGGCATTATCCTTGTGATTTATTTTATTTCGATTGTCATCGGAAATCAAACATTCATATTTAAAGAGGACGATGTGCAAAAGGTCTATTTTGCAGACCACATCTCACCTGCGCATAAGGCAGTGATCGACGCCTTCAATACAAAATACAAAGGACGGATAGAAGTTGTACCGGTCGATCTTCCATTCTCAAAATTCAGTACGAATGAGCGGAAAGAACTGCTCGCGCGTTCACTCCGCAGTAAAAGCAACCGGCTGGATATTTTTTCTGTGGATTATATTTGGACCTCGCGGTTTGCAAAGTGGTGTGAAGTTCTTGATCCGTACTTTGCGGAATATGCGCAGACAAAAATTATTTCCCCGACAATCCAATCGTGTATTAGTGATGGGAAGATTGTTGCGATGCCATTGTACATTGATATTGGAATGATGTATTATCGAAGGGACATTATTCAGCGGCTGCCGAATGCAGACGAGATTGAACGAACGTTAAAAAAATCCATTACGTGGGACGAACTTCTTTCGCTGCGATCCAAGCTTGGATATAACAATCGTCCATACTATATCTTTCAAGCGAATGATTATGAAGGGCTGATCTGTAATTATTTTGAGATCGCTAAAAGTTTGGATAGTAATTTTTTTGCGAATAACACGATCAATCTGAAATCCCCAGCGGCAAAAAAAGCACTACAGATGTTGGTTGATTTTGTACACAAGCAAAAGATTAGTCCGTTAAAAGTGGTTGAGTTCGACGAGAATCAGAGTTACCATTATATGCTGCAAAACGATGCCGTCTTTGTGCGCGGTTGGCCTAATTTTGTAGAAAACTTTCAAAAAGAATATCCGAACAATCCGACGTTCCAATATATTGAACGCGCACCGCTGCCGCATTTCGCAGGAATGAAACCAACATCGGTGTTTGGCGGATGGAATTTGATGGTTTCGAAGTTTTCGACAAAAAAAGAAGCTGCGATCGAGTTTATTCGATTCTTGCAGACGGAGGAAGCACAGAAAATGATGTTCGAATTAGGGGGCTACATTCCAGTGAATCGCGATGTGTATGCCGATACGGCGTATCTTGCACAGCATCCCAATCTCGTGTTCTACCGGCAACTTCTTGAGAACGGGTTTCACCGTCCATCGCTGGAGGATTACACCAAACTTTCGGATATCATTGCGCATGTTGTTCATCGTGCAATCAAAGGGGAGATGACAACAGACGAAGCATTACACCGAGCAATAGAGATGATCGGTTCCCAAAATGTATTGATTAAATAGCAATGAAAATTACGTTCAATAAACTTCGAGAAGGTTTCGGGCAATATCAGTTTGAACTTCGCCATTTAACGGTTATCTTCATCATTCTGATTTTTTTCCAGATCATTGTATCGTTCGTTCATAAATTTTCGCTGCAAAAGATTCTGTTGAACACGCAGGAATGGTATCAGCAGGATTCGGCGGAGCGTATGGCGAATCTTACGTCTACATCGCTTGAGTTACTTCTTGAATCGCGTTCCAAAAACGAGTCTCTTCAACAGCACGAGATTACAAAGATCATTCAAAATCTGAACATCATTTTAAGTCAACAGTATTTGAATCAGAGCGTGCAGGAGATTTGTCTGCTGATTGTGATCGATTCAACCGTTGTTGCGATCGATGATGGTCATGTGTTGTATGATTACATCTTTAACGAAAAGAAAATGCTTCCATCCTCATCGTGGAGCCACGATGAAGCTGTACAAATGTATGCAACAATGAAGGGTGATTTTCGAGCGAAGGAACAGATTCAGACAATCATTTCTGAACGCCAGATATTTCACACATTTGTTCCGTTTGTGCCGCGCGGAGAATTTTCCGGTGCAGTATATATGAAAATCACGCCGGACTTCCGTATGATCACCAACGAAATGATCTCGGCATACGATGAAACATCGATCACGTATTCCGCGTTGATCTTTTTTGGATTGCTTGCAATGTTTTATATCTCTACTTACACGCTTCGAGAGCGAAACAAAGCGCAGCACCGCTTGTTCGATGAGCAGAAGAGACATCTTGCTGAACAGATCAACATTGCAAATGAACTGCTCTTTACGAAACGGATCTATCATACGCATCACAAAGCGGAAAAGATTATGGGGTTTATTAAAGAAGATTTAAGAATGTTAAAACCGGATAATATAGACGCGATAAAAATGAGGATCAATAAATACGCGAACTTTATTGCCCGCGTCATTTATGATATGAAATGGTATGATCCGCCTGTGCAGACTATTCGAAGCGGAATTTTTAAGACAAATTTGAACGATGTTCTTGCATTTTTAGTGCAATATGTGTTCAAACGTATCTCGCTTGGTTCTGATACTAACAAATTTATTCTTCAGTTTGATAAGAATGTTCCGGTGGTGAACATTAATGAATTTGTTGTCTGGGAAGTATTTGAACCGATTATTCAGAACTGTGTTGAACATGCCGGTGTGGATGAAGTTGTTGTAACGATAAAAACGGAATTCAACGTTCACACCCAGCAGATCAAAGTCATGATTATGGACAATGGTGCCGGTATAGAGCCATGGCTGCTGGAAAAAGATATTCATGGACAGAAGAAGATTTTTTTAGAACATACTTCCACTAAACCTACTGTCGGCAAACAGCATTCAGGGTATGGATGTTACATTGCTCACGAAATTGCACAACAGCGCTGCGGCTGGGAACTTGATGCGGAGAATTTACCGGAACGCGGAACGATTTTTACTTTCACTATTCCAAACGCGAAACTATGACGATTGAAAAACAGATACAAGTACTTCTTATTGAAGATGAAGAGTTCGATGTGCGCCGCGTAAAGAATACGATCAAACCATTTTCAAATCGAATTCATATTAAGAAGATCGTTTCCAACGGCAGAGTAGCTCTTGAGCTGTTGAATCAAAAAAATGAATCGTATGATGTAGTGATCATGGATTTTCAGATTGCCGGGGGTTTGATGGGAGAGAATTTGATCCGTGAGATCAAGAAGATCGATCCGGCAATCCAGATCATCGTTATTACCAAGATGACTTTGAATATTGCAGACTTTGAATTTGCGGACAGTCTTATGCGCGCAGGAGCATTTTGGTACTGCACAAAATATCCGGGCGATATCGAAGATTATATCTATCAACCGACCGACTTTATCCTCTCTATTATAAACGCATACAACAAAACGTTGTTAGAAGCAGAACGGAACAAAACGAACCGGAAATTATTGTATTCCATTGAAGAGCGGTTATCTCAAAAGCGGATCATCGGTATCTCGGCGATCGCTGAGAATCTCCGGAATCAAATACAAAAATGCGCCGAATCCGATGTGAACGTTCTCATCTCCGGATCATCCGGCACAGGAAAAGAACTTGTTGCAAACAATATCCATCTTCGCAGCAAACGGCGGTTCGAGAATTTTATTACAATCAACTGCGGCAGTATTCCTTCCGAACTTGTTGAAAGCGAATTATTTGGATATGAAAAAGGATCGTTCACCGGCGCAGTGTCATCGAAGCCGGGATTGTTTGAAACGGCAAATCATGGAACGGTTTTTCTTGATGAAATCACGGAACTTCCTCTTTCTGCTCAAGTAAAGATGCTTCGGGTGATCCAAGAAGGAGAGATTGAGAAGATTGGGCGAACAGAAGCGATAAAAGTTGATGTTCGTATCATCGCAGCGTCGAATCAAAACATCGAGAAAGAAGTAGAAGCAAAACGATTCCGCGAAGATCTCTATTATCGATTGAATGTTGTTCCGATTAATGTTCCGCCGCTGCGGGAGCGGACAGAGGATATTCCTGAACTGGTGGAATATTTTCTTTCGGAGTTCTGCGCTGATATGGGAGCCAATAAACCGGAAATTACGGAAGAGGCGATGCTGCAATTTAAATTTGCCCCGTGGAAAGGAAATGTTCGAGAATTGAAAAACGTGATACAACGGCTGCTGTTCGTTAATGAGCCGATTATCACAAAAGAAAGTATGCAGCTTGCTTTAGGAATTTCTTCGAGCGGAAAAAATATTGCATCGTCCTCGGTGCTTGATTTTTCGTTAATGCAGGAACAACTTCCGCTTCGGCAGGTAGAACGGCTTGTGCGGCAAAAGTATGTTGAATTCATCCGCTCCAGTTCCGCTTCAGATGCAGAAGCAGCAAAAAAACTTGGTCTTGCCCCATCTAATTATCACCGCATGTGTAAAGAATTACGAATCAAATAAAAACCCTTCCTCTTAATTGCGATAAAGCTGTCTGTTTTATTTCCTTTTTGAAAATTTATTATCGGAATAATAACAGCGTACTATCAATTTGATAATATTTCGCATTTAAAAAATTAGGAATATCTAAAAATTCCCAATTCAGGAGTGTTGAATTTTTGGCACATTATGTGCCATTCTAACCAGTAGAATGACACCACACTCTGAATCGCATATTATTTTCTACAGTTTTATCGGGTTCATTATTGCTGTTGGGCTATTTTTTTCTCGTTCTATGGATAGGGATGTAAATCGCTATTTTTGGGCTGGGTTATCAAAAGCGGGCGGAATGATGATGTTTTCGTTCTTCCTGGTTACTCTTTTTAATGCATTGATCATAGTATTACCGAGTCTTTCGCTTCAGTTAACAAACAGTGTATCAGTTGCTATAATAAGTATTGCTTTTATAGTTCCGTTTTTGTTTCTGAAAAAAACGAGTGTTTTCATCGGTAGTTTTTTAGAAATTAGCCCCAAGATCACGACGGTATTTTTGAACATACTCGGATTATTTTTTTTATGCTCGGTACAGTTGCTTGTGGTGGTGCAGATTGCTGATTTGGTGATCGTCCAATTTTTCGGAAGCACTCAATATTTCTTGCTGGTGGTTATGATTGTTGCGGCGGGGGTTTACACCATGTCCGGGGGATTGAATGCAGTTTTGTATTCGAATATTATTGTCGGAAGTTTTTCTTTGATCAGTATTGTTCTTATTTTTATCAACACAGTTCTTTGGAAGCATCCATTATTTTTTTCATTTAGAAACACAATGCAGTTTGGCGCAGAGGTATTTCGTGCTTCAGGAATCACAGAACCAAACTTGCTGATAGCAGTTGTTGGAATAGTTGTGATGATGTTTTGGATGATATGGATGGGAATTGGGGA
>JANONI010000059.1:0-4086 GCA_031420755.1 Bacteroidota bacterium
CTGAAAATAAAAATACCGACCTTTCATTTTTAAAGATCAATCGTGACGAACCGCGCCAAAGAGAGGGCGGCTCAAGAATAATAATAATTTTATCGCTCTCCGTTGCTGCGGTTATTGTTGCAATCGGTTCCTTTTTTGCGGTAAGTTCCGGCTCTTCTGTAGAAAAAGTTGAACTCGGCACCGTCGCGCTCACAACTTCCGGACAAGAAAGCGCTATTCTTTCTGCAAGCGGATATATTGTTGCACAACGAAAAGCGGCCGTTGCATCCAAGGGAACAGGAAGATTAGAATTTCTTGGTGTGATTGAAGGAGACCGCGTTAAAACCGGCGACATCATCGGACGATTGGAACGGAGAGATGTTGAAGCGGCGTTAGGACAAGTAAAAGCAAATCTTTCTGTTGCAAAAGCAATGTTGGAAAGTGCAAAAGCGGAATTGGAAGATGCATCGGCAAGTTTTGAACGGCAAAAAATATTGTTTGCGCAAAACTCAATTTCCCGCGCAGAGTATGATGGAGCTAATGCGCGATATAAACGTGCGGCTGCCGGAGTTACATCTGCAGAAGCATCTATTAAATATGCCGAAGCGAATGTCAGCGCATCGGAAGTTCAATTGGAATACACATTAATTCGCGCGCCGTTCGACGGCGTTGTGCTGACAAAAAATGCGAATGTCGGCGAAGTTATTTCACCGTTTGGTGCTGCGGCAGGATCGCGCGGCGCCATTGTTACGATTGCTGATATGACTTCGCTCGAAGTAGAAGCGGATGTTTCAGAATCGAACATTGAAAAGATTAAAGAAGGTATGCCGTGCGAGATAACGCTTGACGCTTATCCGGAAAAACGATATTCAGGTTTTGTGAATAAGATCGTTCCAACGGCAGACCGCGCTAAAGCAACGGTATTGACCAAGGTGCGATTCAAAGAACGCGATGAAAGAGTGCTTCCAGAAATGCGTGCCAAGGTGAACTTCTTAAAAGAAGAAAAACAGGAAACACGAAATTCTGTTCCGAAAATTTCTGTTCCCGCTTCCGCCATCACCACGCGAAACGGACAGAAGGTTGTCTTTGTAACAAAAGATGACATTGTTATCGAAACAGCCGTTACGCTTGGCGAAGTGATGGGAAATCGCATTGAAATAAAACACGGTGTTACCGCAGGGCAAAAAGTTGTACTTCGCCCGTCGGAAAAACTTTCTACCGGAACACGATTTACTACGGAAAAATAAATCTCGCATCAAAAAAATTACGACGTCAATAACAACAATCATAAAATTATATGGCACAAATTGTACAAGTAAAAAATGTCACCAAAGTGTACAAACGAGACACATTGGAAATTCCGGTGCTTCAGAATATCTCATTGGAAGTTGCGGAAGGTGAATTTCTTGCATTGATGGGTCCGTCCGGTTCCGGAAAAACGACGCTATTGAATCTTATTTCGGGAATAGATTTGCCAACCAAAGGTTCAATTATTGTTGCCGGGACCGATATTGCAACATTGAATGAATCCGCATTGGCAAAATGGCGCTCACGAAATATCGGTTTTGTTTTTCAATTTTATAACTTAATGCCTGTGTTAACAGCGTACGAAAATGTTGAACTTCCACTTCTTCTCACCAATCTTTCAAAGAAAGAAAAGAAAGAGCGCGTTGAGATGGTGTTGAATGTTGTTGGTCTTGCTGATCGAATGAAGCATTATCCGAAACAACTTTCTGGCGGACAGCAGCAGCGCGTTGCTATTGCGCGCGCAGTCGTTTCCGATCCGACAGTGATCATCGGCGATGAACCGACCGGAGACCTCGACAGAAAATCAGCCGAAGAAATTCTTCTGCTGCTCAGCAGATTGAACAGTGAGTTCAAAAAAACGATCATCATCGTTACACACGATCCGCATGCGGCAGAAAGCGCACACAAAATTCAGCATCTCGATAAGGGAGAATTGCAGAATAATTAATTATGGATATCAAACCTCGCCCAAATCACGCAGTTTATATTAAAACACTTCGTATGATGACGCCGGAACAACGATTGAATGTTGCATTCGATTTGTCGGAATTTAGCAGAAATTTATTTCGGCAGGGATTAAAGGAACAGTTTCCCAACTTAAACGATGTTGAGTTTCACGCACTGTATCTTGAACGACTAAAACAATGCTACAACAACAATTACTGACAACGGTTGTTCAGACCCTTGCAACTGCTAATATAGAATATGTCTTGACAGGTTCTATTGTTTCAAGTTTGCTTGGTGAGCCGCGCTCAACCCACGATATTGATATTCTTGTCGTTGCGTTACAAGAAGAAAGTATTAAAAAACTTGTAGAAACATTTCAGCAGCCAAACTATTATCTTGATGAAGAAAGTATTATTGACGCTCTGAAGCATAAAAGCATGTTTAACCTTATCGATATTCAATCGGGATATAAAGTTGATTTTTGGATATTAACTGACGATGCGTTTGATGTTTCACGTTTTTCTCGACGCATGCAGAAAAAAATTTATGATACCAATGTTTTCATCACTACTTCAGAAGATACGATTATTGCAAAACTACGGTGGGCAAAGCTTTCGGGTGGAAGCGCGCAACAATTAAAAGATGCCACAAGAATTTTTGAAGTACAGTATCGGAAACTCGATATACAATATTTAGAACTATGGATTACAACATTAGAATTACATAACGAGTGGAACCATCTGCTCAAATCTGCAAAACCAATTACGTAATAGTATGAAAATCTTAAAACTCGTTTATAGAAATCTGCTGCGGCATAAACTTCGCAATGTATTAACGATACTTGGAGTTGCTGTAGCATTGTTTATGTTTGGAACAGTTCGCACTATTGTAACTGCGTGGTCATTCGGCGTGGAAGCTGCTTCGGTGGATCGTTTGGTAACGCGGCATGCCGTATCATTCATTTTTCCTCTTCCCTATTCTTACCGCGAACAAATTCTAAATCTTTCTGATGTGAAAAAGGTTTCATACGCATCATGGTTTCAGGGAATCTACAAAGATCGGAGTTTATCAAACTTCTTCCCGCGCCTTGCGGTCGACCCCGAAACAATCTTTGATGTGTATCCGGAATATATTGTTCCCAAGGATCAGTTGGAAGCATTCAAAAAACAACGGAACTCCTGCGTTATCGGACAAAAATTAGTGGACCAACACGGATTCAAAATTGGCGACGTAATACCGGTGAGAGGAGATATTTATCCCGGTGATTGGGAATTTACAATAGTTGGAATCTATAAAGGGAACAATAAGACTGCGGATGAAACGCAAATGTTTTTCAGCTGGGATTATTTGAATGAGCGTAACCGTCAGACAGGCTCGTTTGCAACGGATCAGGTGGGCTGGTACATCATTCAAATAAAGAATCCGAATGAAGCCGCATCTGTTTCCGGATCAATCGATGCTTTGTATGTTAATTCTGCAGCAAAGACAAAAACTGAAACTGAAAAAGCGTTTCAACAAAGTTTCGTTTCGCTTTCGGGTGCAATTATTACATCGCTTGAATTTGTTTCATATGTTATCATCGGCATTATTCTGATAGTGCTTGCCAATACCATCATCATGTCTGCTCGTGAACGTATCCGTGAGTATGCAGTATTGCGAACGCTTGGTTTCACAACGTTCCATGTTGTGGGATTGATAATAGGAGAGTCACTGTTTATATCCTTGATCGGAGGAATCGTCGGAATTATCCTGACATTCCCGGCTGCCAGCGCAATAGGCACGGCTTTTCCAACAATGTTTCCGGTGTTTACGGTAGCACCTTCTACGGTTGTTATTGCGTTTGGATTTTCACTCTTGGTCGGAATTATTGCATCAATATTTCCTTCGTTCCATGCTGCTAAAATGAGAGTTGTGGACGGCTTGAGACAAATAGGGTAAAATTTTAAAGTCCAAAAAAAATTTACGAACAGGTATAAAAAAATCGTAACTCAGCAGAAAAGATTAGCCACGAATTACACGAATGTTAAGGAAAATATGCGTATGCATGTCCGAAGGACTCTTCGAGCTTCGCATTGTTTTTCACTTCGTGGCATGAAATCAATATCAATTATTATTACAGTACTAACTTTTTCC
>JANONI010000060.1:0-5074 GCA_031420755.1 Bacteroidota bacterium
ACGGTTTAATTTTTTTCTCCTCACCAAAATCCAGTTGAGTTCCATAAAAATCTGTATCAATTAAACTGTTTCCGTCTTTAATGTTGTTGTCTAATGTTGGCAACACTCTTTCGTTAAACATTTTTAATTGGTGCGAAATAGAAGCCTGCGTTTCTCCTTCCATACATTTAAGTAACAACGAAAGTTTGGTTACTTCTACTGCATTTGCATCAATATCAACTCCATAAATATTATTGAGCAAAATCCGTTTCTTTTCAGCAGTAGTGAGGTTCCCTTCGGGTGTTAAAGGACTATCTTTTTTACCTTTGCTTATTTTGCCGTTGTCGCTATAATAATTTAAATGAAAATCCAGCAGATACTGATACGCACCAATTAAAAAACTGCCGCTGCCGCAAGCAGGATCAACAATTTTTATGGTGCTTATTTCTTTCGGTGTCAGCCCCACCCCAGCCCTCCCCGAAGGGGAGGGAGAATTTTCAATAAGTTTTCCAACCGTGTTTTTCACGATATATTCAACAATGTATTGAGGCGTGTAATACACTCCACCAGCTTTTCGTACTTCGGGCTTTTCCTCAATTTTTGCGTGATGTGCAGGGGTAATGCGGATTACTTTTCCGAGAAACTGCTCGTACGCACTTCCTAAAATTTCAACCGATAACACCGAAAACTCGTAAGGACTTTCCGGGTAATACAATTCATTGACAATGGTTTTTATTACTTTATTGTCGATGGTCAGATTCTTACTGATTTTGTCTTTCTTAAAATCAAATAAACCTGAATTGTATTTATCATCAGCTTCTCTAAAAATGCCGAAAAGATTTTGATAATAGTCCCCTTTTTCTAAAGCAATTTTTAAGTTTCCATAAGGTTCCACGCTTCGGTCTTCGGCAATACGCAGAAAAATAATTCGGTCGATAGTTTGTTGAACAGCAAAATTTATTTCGTCTTCGTTAAGGTCTTTGTTGTTCAAACTTATCGACGTTGCAAGATTCGTTCTCCAACGGTCAAGCGATTGTAAAAATTCTTTATCAACCGTTGCTGTCCCTTTTTTGTTGGCTGTGCCAATTACAAATTTGTCAAAACTCCCTTTTAAAACACATTCTTTTGAAAACGTGTCCCAAATAAAATCGAACTCTTTTAAATAATCACGAAACGTGAGATACTTTACCCGTGCGACAGATGCTTTGTCCGTAGGAAGTGGTTTTTTTGTGCAGTCGTAAACTGCAAATTCTTCAAAGTCGGAAACGATGCTGATTGAAAGTTTTGCACTCCATCCATACCGTCTCACTTGGTATGCTGGAAGTATATCGTCCTTAACAACTACATTTGGTTTTTTAGCTTCAACAAAAAAAAGTCGTTTGCCGCCGCCAATACGAAAAGAATAGTCTGGTGCTTTGGTTGCACTTCCAATTTTTACTTTGTCCTCGTGAATTACTTCTCGGTAAGCCTCTGAAGAACCTTGTTCGTTGTCAATATCCCAACCCAATGCTTTGAAAAACGGGTCAATGAAATCTCTCCGTGTCAATGTCTCGTTGTAGTCCCCGTTTTTGTAAGAGGTATATTGTTCCTCAAAGCGATCAACGAGTTCAGATATTTTCTTATATGCCGTTTCTTTGTTTATCATTCAGAGTTCAATTGAGGACATCTCTAAAAACCTTCAAGTCACGAAGTGATGGCTTCGCTCAGTTTATCATAATCAAATATTATGAATCTAAATTTTTATTTCGTGTCTCAAAAATAAAAACCTTGAAGGTTTCGTCGCAAGTTCGCAGCATAATTTATTTTTGCAGTGCTTTTTCGAGTGCTTCTATAGTTGGCGGTAAACTTATTGGTTCTCCTGCCGCTTGTTTTGCAGATTGAATATCTTTCAATCCATTTCCTGTTACCATAACAAGTGCAGATTCGTTTGGCTTAATAATTTTTTGTTCAATTGCTTTTTTTAATCCAGCGGAAGCTGTAACACCGGCGGGTTCTCCAAAAACTCCGGCAAGACGTGCGGTGGTTTTCATTGCTTCAAAAATTTCTTCATCGGAAACAGCAATCATATCGCCGTGCGAAAGTTTGATCTGCTGAATTGCTCTTCGCCAATTACGCGGAGTTCCAACGGCAATGCTATCAGCAATTGTATTTGTATCGGATGGAATTAAATCTTTTCCAGATTTGAACGCATCGAGCATTGGCTTTGCTCCTTCTGCCTGAACTCCTAATAAACGTGGAACACGGTCAATGAATCCGAGCCGCTTCATCTCCTGCAATCCTTTTCCAATTCCGCCAATCGTGCATCCGTCGCCGACAGAAACCACAACCCAATCAGGTAGATTGTTTGCGCATTGTTCTGCAATTTCTAATCCTGCGGTCTTCTTCCCTTCTACTAAAAACGGATTCGTTCCGCTGTTTCGATTGTACCATCCAAATTTTTCACACGCTTCGCGGCAAAGATCGAAAGCATTTTCGTATGTTCCCTGAACTTTAAAAACTGTTGCGCCAAAAATAAGAAGCTGCGTTACTTTCGGTTCGGGTGCGCGCTGCGGAACGAAGATATAACTTTTCAATCCAACGGCTGCAGAAAGTCCGGCGAGCGATGATGCGGCATTTCCTGTTGAAGCACACGCGATTGTATCGAAACCAAATTCAATGGCTTTCAACACGCCAACGGAACTTGCGCGATCTTTAAATGAACTAGTCGGATTTCGACCATCATCTTTTATTAAGATTTTCTTTATTCCAAGATGCGATGCAAGACGCGGAACATCATACACCGGAGTCCAACCGACATGTAAATGTGGAAGTTGAATGTCTTCCGAGATTGGGATCAACTCTTTGTACCGCCAGTGATTAAAATTTCGAGAGTGAAGAGTTGTTGGTGTAAGCTGTTTTTTTATTGCATCGTAATCGTAGTGAACATCGAGAATGCCTTCGATGCCGCACCGAGGACACGTAAAGACATTACCATTGTTATATTTTGTGCCGCAGATAAGACACGTTACATCTGTTACATACTTCGGAGGAGAAAATTTCATAGAATCATAGGATTATATTATTTCTAAAATATAAACAGAATAGTGGTAGGGTTCAATAACATTGATAACTCCGAACTGGATAACAAAAACGCATGCGAAGTAACAAATATTTTTCTAAACGAACATTTCTATTCCTGCGCTATTCAGCACAATTGACAAAATGATTTTGTAACTCCTCGGCGAAAGAAAATAGAACAGATGGAGCACGTTGTGCATTCGGATCGGACAATACAGCGCACGCAGAGTATTTACGTTATTTTAAAATTATTTGTGCTCCACTCATGCGTTCCGTCAGTATAATGTTCGCATTTCCAGATTGGAACTTCCGCTTTTAGTTGATCAATAATAAACTGATTTGCTTCGTATGCGGGTTTGCGATGTGCATGCGATGTAATAACAACAACAGCACTTTCAGAAATACCGACGTTGCCGATGCGATGTATCGCATAGGCAGCTATAAGATTCCAACGCTCAATTGCACTCTGCACTATATCGTCAATCATTTTTTCTGCCATTGGAATGTGCGCTTCATATTCCAAAAAGAGAACTTCGTTACCGTTATGATTATTTCTCGCTTCTCCGCTAAACAGAACAATACCGCCCGCTTCAGGATGATGCGCTCGTTGAAGCAACGCTGATAGTTCCAGAGGTTCGGCAGAAATATGTTTCATCTTAACCTCCACTTGACGGAGGGATAATAAAAATAATTGCATGCTCATCCAATGGTGTCGATTCATTGACAAAAACATCGTTGACGGCGAAACGGCTAACTGCAAGAATATTTTTAGATTCTGGCTTGATGCGTGTTAATTCCTGTTTTAAATCACCAACGGTTGATATCGACATAGATTCAAATTCAAATGTCGAAGAAAAATATTCTTTTGCAGCCGCAAATGTTTTTATTGTGATCTTCACAGTTTTTCCGTCAATAATTATCCGCCAATCGCTATCATTTTCAAGGCGCTACCTTTGAATTTTAGCGGTTGTTTGTGTGTCAAGGCTAATTTCAATCTCTCATTAAGTTGTTCATCAGAAATTGTATCGCCGACAAATTCATGTTTTTCTTCGCTTAGGCAGCCATAAATATTTCCATAACTGTCTAACCGTAGTCTGTCACAATCCGAACAGAACGGCTGTGATTCGTTGGCAATAACGCCGAATACATATCCATTCTGCAATTGCCAGTGCTGAGCAGTTGCAGAAGGCTTGCGCGACAACGATTTCACCCGGTATTTTTGCTGAATACAATCAACGATCTCTTTCATTGAAAAATAATATTGTTCAAAATTGTGAGAAAAAAAATGTCCCATTCGCATCAATTCTAAAAACCGGAGTTGGATATTTTTTTCCATTGCATATTCCAGCAATGAAAGAACTTCCTGTTCGTTGATGCCTCGCATTATTACGGCGTTAAGTTTCACGGAAATTCCTGATCGCAGTGCGGCCTCAATTCCGTCCAGTACGCTGGTTAAATAATTCCGTTTCGATATTCTTGCGAAAACATCAGGATCCAACGCATCGAGCGATATATTTATTTCTTTAATACCGGCAGAATACAATTCAGCAGCTTTTTGCTTTAACAAAAATCCGTTGGTTGTCATTTTGATATTTGTAATTCCCTGTGATGTTAATTGCTGAATGAAAGGAACAATATCTTTGTATAACGTCGGCTCTCCGCCGGTTAATCGAACAGTCGAAATATTTAAGACGGAATGCAAACGAAGGATAATATTTGTTATTTCAGAATAGTGAAGAATTACTTTCTCTTTTTTGCCGGCAGAATTACGTTCTCCCTTATCTTCACCGTTTACACAATAGACGCAGCCGAAATTACACACATCGGTAAGACTTACTCGAAGAGTTCGAAACGATCTGCCATGTGAATCTTTTATTTCCATAGAAACAATTTACAAAATTATATCCCTTATAAATAGAATAGAAATAATATTTAAGACATCTGAAAAACTAAATAATTGTCATTACGATGAGCGTAAGAGACGAGGTAATCTTCATTTTAGAGTATAAACAAGATTGCTTCTCTACGAGACCGTCGG
>JANONI010000061.1:0-3892 GCA_031420755.1 Bacteroidota bacterium
GGCGGAGAAGTTTGCAAGAATTCTCCATACATCTTTTTATGTAACTTGGCTTCCTGATCTTTTTGTTGTTGGCGTTTTTGTTCAATGGTCAACACTTCCTGTTTCGCACGAAGCTCTTCCTTCTTTCGATCTTCCTCCAATGAAGTACCCCGCCGCTACGAAGTAGTCCTTCGGACAAGCAGCGGGGTATCTTCGTCATGCCCGAATGTTTCTGTCGGGCATCCAAAGAATACCTGCCCGACGCAGGCGGGGATTCCCGCCAAAAGCACGCGGGCCTACGGCTCGTAGAGAATGACATCACGACGCAAGCGTCCGGGTATTAAACCCAATAGTGAATAAATTTTTCGCTTTTTGTGAACGTAATTCCTCTTGACGTTTTTCTTCAATCATTTTATTGCGAACTTTTATCAACACAACTTCGCGTTCAATTTGAAATTGAACCACCGAATCATATTCAGTTTTCCGATATTGGATTAAACTGAAATAGAATCGCGATGTTGTATCGGCGTACCGTTCGGTAATTGCAATGCCTTTTAAACTGACATCGGAAATTAATTCTGTTGAAATATTTGTTCGTTCAGAAAAATCTTTTCATTCTTCGGTTACCTGCTGTTGAAAAATGCTTTTTACTTTCAATTCAACGTTACGGGAAAATTCTATGAATGCTCGTGTATCAGCCTCGTCGGATGAAACTTGCGAAGTTCCTATGCCGTAATAGAAAGAACTGCTGATAGTATTCTTTTGAGTATTCGTCCATTCAGGTTTCGTTTGTGCCGTAATGAAAAAGCCCATAGTAAATTTCCTATGGGCTTAAGTAAACACATTCTCAAAAATGTTTTATGGTGTTGTTTGTTGTGGCGGAATTTGAAGCGGAATCTGTGGCGCCGGAACGCTTTGTGATTGTCCGCTTTGAATAACACTTTCTTGTGTTTTTCCTTTTCCCGGCAAGAAGAACAGATTCACCACAAGAGCAATAACAATAAATGCAGTTGCAAGATATGTTGTTGCTTGGGAAAGAAAATCTGATGCTCGACGAACACCAAATACGGTTCCGATATTTCCACCGCCCATACCGGCAGAAAGTCCGCCGCCTTTGCTGTTTTGCATTAATACTACTATGATAAGAAGAAAGGCGATGATGATTTCTGATAGAACTAAAAACGAATACATTGTGTTCCTAATAATAATGAAATGAAGAAAATTAATTGAATTAAAGTAGCAAAAATATTAGCCAAAATCAAGAATAACTATTTCGATGTTTAGAATATCAGTTACACTATTCATTCTTATTGGTCAGGCATATCTTTTCTTTCGTCTCCGAAACTATTTGAGACGGGGAAAAAAAATTCCTATCTGGTTTAGAAAAACTTTGCTTCCAGTTTTTATTGTTTTCAATATTCCTCTGATCTTCGTTTATTTTTATATTTGGCAGTTAACTCATTTTTCACAAGAAGTTCTTGTGTTGTTAACACCGTTTTTTGTATGGCATATTGCTACTCTTTTTATATTCATTGTATTGTTGGCTGTGACGGTAATAAAATTATCGTTCAAACTGTCGTATTACGCGGTAACTGTCCACCCTCTTATAAAATCAAAGGTATACATCATGAAAGAAACTACAGGGTACAAAAAATTTGATGCATCGCGTCGTTCATTTCTTCAAAAAAGCGTTATAGGTCTTTCTGCCTATTCTTTTGTTGGTGCAACAGCCGGAGCTTTAAGTGGAAATGATTTTGAATTGATCAAGACTACAATCACTATTCCAAATTTACCCGATCAGTTTAAAGGGTTTACAATAGGAATGATGAGTGATATTCATTCCAGTGTTTTTATGAATAAAGAAGATATGGATGGTTATGTTAGTGCTATGAATGTGTTGAAAACCGATCTTGTTGTTGTTACCGGAGATTTTGTTAACAGTCAGACCGAAGAAGTATATCAATTTGCCGAAGCATTCTCGAACCTGAAATCTCCGAATGGAGTCTATGGATGTCTTGGCAATCATGATTTTTTTGTAAACGATGTTGAACTTGTTGCTAAAAAAATTGACGAGTGCGGTATAAAGCTTCTGCGAAACGATGCAATGAAGATCGAAAAAGGAAATTCTTTCTTTAATCTTATTGGAGTAGATGATATCGGAAGGAATGTGAAACCTGACGAATATATTGCAAGAGCTTTATCATCGGTGAAGAACGAGCACCCAAAGATTCTTCTTTGTCATAAACCTTATTATTTTTCTAATGCGAAAAATCATGGAGTTGATCTCACATTGAGCGGGCATACTCACGGCGGGCAGATCGTGTTTGGTAAAGTTGATGGAATTTCAATTTCTCTAGCAGCGTTTGCATCAAAATATATTGCGGGATTATATACACTTGGTAAATCTCAACTCTACGTTAATAAAGGCATAGGTTCAGTCGGAGTTCCTTTTAGAATTAACTGTCCCCCTGAATTGACAGTTATAACCCTCGCATAAAAATGTATTTCTTAATGTCCGCAATTCTGGACGGTCATTTTAATTTTTCATAAATACAATACCTCATGAAGTTCTAACTGAAGTTTCGTTGTTTTTTCTTTGAAATTAGGACGTGTTTTATCTATATTCTTTCATAGTTCACTGAAAGAATAACCATTGACATGTTCTTATTTTATGGAAGTTACCCAACACCAAGCCCCTCAAAATACCGGATGGATCGAAGTGGTTGCCGGTTGTATGTTCAGCGGAAAAACGGAAGAATTAATTCGGAGACTTCGCAGAGCACAAATAGCAAGACAAAAAGTACTTATTTTCAAACCTCGTATCGATAATCGCTACGCTGCAAATCAAATCGTTTCTCATAACACTCAATCACTCGAATCAATAGTCGTAGATAACGCTGAAGAAATTCTTGTGCTTGCTAAAGATGCACAAGTTGTCGGCATTGATGAAGTGCAATTTTTTGATATGACGATAGTAGGTGTTTGTGATAAACTTGCCAACGAAGGAAAACGTGTTATCGTTGCGGGTTTAGATCAGGATTATCGCGGCGTTCCGTTTGAACCTGTTCCTCAATTATTAGCGGCTGCTGAATACATCACAAAAACATTGGCGATCTGTGTTGTATGTGGAAATCCGGCAGACAGAACTCAAAGGAAAATTGCAAATGCTGATCGTGTTGTTGTAGGCGCGGCTGATTCATATGAAGCGCGTTGCCGGAAGTGTCATTATATTCCAGAATGAGTTAGCTAATTAAAGAATTATTTCAGAATTAAAAAATATTTAAGGGCACTTATGGACATACTTTCCATTCTTCATGGATTATTTGGTTTAGCTGTTGTTATCGGAATTGCTTTTTTATTCTCGAACAATAAACGGAAAGTTAATTGGCGATTAGTTGGAACTGGAGTCACGCTTCAGTTTATTTTTGCATTTATTATAATCAAAACAGAAATCGGAAAATCTGTTTTTCATGCAATCAGTGGCGGATTTGTAAAATTATTGGATTTTACTACCGAAGGCGCTTCATTTGTTTTTGGTCCCCTTGCAATAGGACCTGCAGCACCAGGAACGATGGGTTTCTTTTTTGCATTCCAAGTTTTACCAACTATTATTTTCTTCGCTGCATTAATGTCAGTGTTCTATTATCTCGGAATTATGCAAAGAATTGTCCAAGGAATTGCATGGTTCATGGCAAAAGTTCTTGGAACGAGCGGAGCAGAATCATTGGCTGTAGCTGCAAGTGTATTCATCGGACAAACAGAAGCTCCTCTTACGGTTAAACCATATATCTCTACAATGACAAAGTCTGAGCTATTAACGATGATGATTGGTGGGATGGCTCATATTTCCGGTGGTGTAATGGCAGCGTATGTTCAAATGCTTGGTGTTGCATTTGCAAAAGCTAATGGTTGG
>JANONI010000062.1:0-2881 GCA_031420755.1 Bacteroidota bacterium
CACTACTTAATTTCATTACTTTCACTTTAGCACCCATTGCATTGGAAGTTTTGTAAGAGCTATTTTCAAGTAATTTATGCCTTAAGGTTATCTCACGAAGCCATATAATAACTTTTCCCCCATAATAATTTTCAATCTTAGAAAAATCATTAAAATCACCAATAAGAAATGTTAAAACACTATCCGTTATATTAAATTTTGTTTTTACAGAAATTTCAAATACATACACTTTGTTCGTATCGGCTTTGGGCAATTTCCTTAAATACTCTTCGTCGGTTTCATATTCATCTTTTTCTTGTATTACAACTTTTTGAAATTTGGAAAACACCTCTATTGGATTTAGGATTTTATCGGTGAATTTGTTTTGAGTATGAAGAAAAAAAGGAGTGAGCAATATAAGAGAAAAAGCAAATCTTAACTTATTCATAAAATAATCCACAATCGTTTAAGTTTCATTTTTAAAGTACTTCTCAGGCGTAAATGGTAACCAAGCGTACCCCAAAGATTATCTTGTCCTATAACGCAAAATTTAAAGTTTTATTTCTTTCAATGAAATATCACCTTTGGACTCAGGTTTAATTTGAGTTTCAATAGGTGTCTCTTTTAGGTTTATAGTAGTAAAACGAAGAGTTTCAATTTCATCTTTTATTTTCCCCAATTGAATTACCATTATTTGTTGGTTTGAAACCATTTCTCTGTAAAGAGGGATTGCCAAAATAGTAAATTGAATTTGTTTGATAATTAGAAAAATAATGAAACCTATAACCACTGCACCTAAGATAAAAATAAAGAAATTCAATATTCCGAACATAGGTTCTCCATAAGTTTAGTTTAAGGCAATCTGTATCTTGTTCACTGTGTTATGTAATTGTTCCGTTTATAAATTCCAAAATCAATTTATCTGCTTTTTTGTTCACCAAGTTGAAGTTTTATAAAACACAAAACCCTTGCCAGCTTCGTATCACTGCAAACAAGGGCTTTATCGTAATCGCCAGTTAACGCTATAAAATTTAACGAGGGATAAGTTCACTTCATTGTCTAATCAAATAAATCTGAATGAGTTCCGGTTCGTATTAAAACAAGTTCCGTATCGGTCAACAAATAAATCAATAACCAATCCGGCTGTATATGGCATTCAAGACAATCTTTGTACTCTCCAGAAAGTTTATGATTGCGAAATCGTTCCGGTAAATGTTTTTGTTCTGCTACAATGCTTATGGCATCAAATAGTTTTTCAATATCATTACCACGTTTGGCTATTCGTTTGTAGTCTTTTTTGAATTGTGAAGTTCTGCTTATTGATAGCACAATTAGCTTTCTAACTCTTTACGCAGCGATGCTACACTTGAAAATCTTTTCCCTTTTCCTTTTCGCACATCTTCAATTGCTTTTTGTGTTCCTTTGTTTGGCAATCGCAACTCAAAAGGAATACCTCTGTAAAGTTTCACATTCTTGTAAAATGCTGTAATTGCCTCAGTCGCATTCAATCCAATTTGATTAAAAATATTTTCAACTTCATTTTTTAGTTCCGGTTCTATACGTGCCCGTACCATTGCTGTTTTTGCCATGTGCAACTCTCCTTTTATTATATTTATAATGTAGCACTTACGTAGCACAAAGGCAAATATAGTTCAATCCTTTCAAAACGTTGTTGCTAATTCATTGAAATATGTATCCTATTTACTTCGTTGTGCATCTGTTCCGGCTGTAAATGGCTGTAAACCTGAGTTGTCTTTACGTCTGAGTGTCCGAGCAATTCCTTTATTGCATAAATCGAAACCCCGTCTTGTACTAACCAACTCGCAAATGTATGCCTTAATGAGTGGAAATGCAATTTCTTTGGCAATCCGATATTTACAACATATTTTTTCATTATGGCACTTATCCAATTGGGATATAACGGTTTACCGTTCAATGTAAATACAAATTGGGAAAGGTTTTTGTCTGCTTTTGATTGTAAAATGTAAAACGCTGTATCACTTAATGGAACAATCCTTTTTTTGCCATTCTTGGTTTTGAATGTTGGTGAAGATTGCACGGTAATTGTTTTACGTTGTAAATCTACATCACTCCAATGCAAGTTTACAATTTCACCACGCCGTAAACCTGTGAGAGTAGCAAATATAATTATCTCTTTCAGCCAGCCTTCCTTAATTGCATTCAGCAACTTTTGAAAATCTGCCTTGCTAAAAAATATCGGTGATGCTTCAGGCACGGAAACAAATTTCTGATTTGAAAACGGATTGCTTAGTAACAAGCCCCACCGGACGGCTGTATTGAATGCAGCCCGTATCGTTCGCAGTTCGATGTTCACTGTTATTGGTGATACAGTTCTTTTATCATCAAATATCGGAGAGGATTTCAGCCGTTCCATTTTGTAGGTATCGAAATGCTGTGAGGTTATGGAAGTTATCGGAATATTCCCCACAATGGAAAGAAGTTTATCGAGAGAAATTTTATAAAGATAAATCGTAAATTTTGAGAATGTTCCTTCAGCAAACACAAGGAAGTCCGTTATGAACGATTGAAGCAAAACAGATTTCGATTTCATCCGTTTCCTGTGTTCATCTGCTTTGAATGATTGAAGAAATTTTAGTGCATCGGCTTTGAATTTGCACCGAGTAGAAATCCTTTGACGTTTGCCGTCAACGGAATACCATAGGTAGTAAATACCAATAGAAGATTTGGAAAGGAACATTGGACGCCTCATTTCTGAAGCGTTTGGTAACATCTACTGTAACATCAGAGTGAAAATATCGAAAATCTATAAGGTTTTTCTATGCGGCATTTTGCTTGGGAAGCAAATACTCTACCAACTGAGTTACACCCGCAGATGGTTTTAGGTTTCATCGTAAGCAAAGATACATTCTCTACTTTGCTA
>JANONI010000063.1:0-10730 GCA_031420755.1 Bacteroidota bacterium
CAAATTCAACCGGTTTTGGAATAAATTCTTCGGCACATGAAGAATCAAAGATAATTTTAATTTCATCCGGATCGGAATATGCAGACATCAAAAATCCAACAAAGTTTTTATCATGATTCTTCATTTCGCGCATTGTGTCAGCACCATTTTTGGTTGGCATAATATGATCCATAAAAACTACATCGGGTTGTAATTGAAGAAATTTATGGATTGCTTCATCACCATCTTCAGCATACTCAACCGATAGATTCAATTCGGTAAGAATTGCTCCAAGAAGCATTCTGTTCGCTTCAGCATCATCAACAACTAAAACTTTTTTCATGGTGTGAAGGTAATCATAGCGTTGATAATTTTTATGTTTTTTTTTCTTGCATGGTTTGCTTCGCTGCTAATTCGTAAAGACATTGTTCACAAAAACACCGCTCACCATAATCAGGCAAGTTGAGACTCGGATGAGCAAAACACCAACACGAACTTTTGCCGGCGGAAATCCCGCATTCAAATATCGTGTTGCACTTCGGACAAACAGCGTTTGATTCTGTGTTCTGTTTCATTTCAATTTAAGCATTATACCAGTTGTATGGTTGGAGTATCGAGAACAATTTCGCGATCGAATATCCAGCTAAACTTTGGCGAGCCGCTGATTTTCAAACGTTCTGCAACTTTTTCATATCGTTCAGCAAGCGTACTTAAATAATCTTGCGCTTTTGCCGAGGCGTCGGACAATCCGCTTAAAGTTTCAATTTTCCACTCTTCCACTAACGCAGCAATAATGCTCGCATAATCTTTCGCTGTGTACACCCCAATCCGTTGAGCAACATTGGAGAATTTTGAGAATAGATCAATATCTTTTCCATCGCTCATTAAACTTGCAGGCATTGTCACTTTGTTCTTCATCATTGCAGCAAATGCCAACACTGCGTTTGCAGGATCAATTTCAAAAATTTTTGACATAAAAAGTTTGTACGCTTTTTCATGGCGGGCTTCATCACCGGCAATCAATCCGCAAATTTTGTGAAGATGTTCATCGCCGCATCGTTTAGCAAGCGTACCAACATTGCGATGCGATATTTTTGTTGCGCGTTCTTGAAATGATGTATAAATAAATCCAAGATACGGATCGTTTCCTGAATTTGTGTTGAATCCATTTGTGATAAGATGATGCACTGTTGTTTCCACCGAACGCATATCCACTCGACCGGTGAGATACAAATATTTGTTTAATAAATCGCCATGACGGTTCTCTTCTGCAGTCCATCCCCTGCTCCATTTTGCCCACGGTGATGGACTGTCTCCAGTTGGATCGTTTATTCCACCAAACCGATTGAGCCATGTTTGATAACTTGGCAACGCTTCTTCGGTTACCAAATCGCCCACAAGAACAACCAATACTTCGTCCGTTAAAGATTTTGCGCGTTGACGAAATTCTGTTATCTGTTCACGCCAATTTTCTGCTCGCATATCAGGAAGAAGATCGGTTGGCTGCCAACTTTCCGAGATCGGCTTCAACAAGTGTGAAAGATTTTCTTCAACAAATCCCTCAATACTTTTCACCACTTCAAATTGTTTTGAAGTAACATCTATTTGGTTGTTTATCATTGCATTTCCTCTCATTGTTCTTAATTAAGATACAAAAATCCTGATTTAGAGCAAGTATGAAAGAATTGAGGAAAAACAAAAACGCCGAGGCATTTCTACCTGCGGTGGACAAGTCTGCTTCGGTGTTAGATGAATATCTCACTTATTATTTACTGAATAATTCCATTACAACATTCTCGTGAACTTTGCAGAATTCGAACATTTCAGAAGGATTTGCTCCGTTATCCTTCATTGATTCAAATGTAACTTCACCTAATAACACATATGACCAAGATAGGTTCATTCGTTCTTCCAGTTTTAACATGTTCACTCTCATACACCAATCAACTGCCGCTTTTTTCTTTTGCTTTACATTTTCAACAGAAAGATGTTCTTCTGCTTTTGTTTCTACTATATATATTCCTTTTTTGTTTTTACAACAAAATCAGGAGAGCACTGCGCTATAAATCCATCGGCACAAACATAGAATATTTTTGCAAATTCATGTCTATCGTCGAGGTATTCTTTCGAATAAAATAAGGATTTGAAATTTACCGTTCACCCCGCTTAAATTTCGATCCGAACACGCTTTCAAGTAGTTTCTGTGGTTTGGGCAGCATAAAATTTTACAAGGGGCTACTTTAACAAAACTAGATTATATCGTCTAAAACAATAAAAATAGCTATTCTTATCTTATACAGCTTCAAAATTATTTAGGACAACAGCAATATTGTACCTTGTTTCCCCATTTATCTTTTTCTACTTTACCGCTATAGATTATTGAGAAACTATGAAAAAAATTATACTATTCCTTATCATCATTTCGATCCAATTCACCGTTGCTGCCGAACAACCGATCCACATTCTCACCGTCAACGGCAGCATCAATCCCACAACATACGATTATCTGAAACATGGAATTGAAAATGCGAAGAACAAAAATGCGCAAGCCGTTATTATAGAGATAAACACGCCGGGAGGTTTGCTTCAATCCACGCGCAGCATCGTAACGGAGTTTTTGAATTCGAAGATTCCGATTATTGTGTATGTCTCACCACAAGGTTCGCGCGCCGCATCAGCCGGAGTTTTTATTACAATGGCTGCTCATATTGCAGTGATGGCACCCGGAACAAATATCGGCGCAGCGCATCCGGTCAGTTCGCAGGGAGAAATGGATTCCATAATGTCGGGGAAAGTAACGAACGATGCCGCCGCGTTCATCCGCACGATCTCGGAAAAACGAGACCGAAATGTTGAATGGGCTGAAAATGCCGTACGCAATAGTGTCTCCATCACCGAAACGGAAGCATTAGAAAAAAATGTTATCGATCTCATCGCTCCAAACCGCTCCGCCTTGTTAGATTCGCTCGATGGAAAAAAAATTATTATTGAAAACGATACGTTGACACTGGCAACAGTAAACGCAATAATTGAAGAACACAAAATGAACTGGCAGCATGAAATTCTTGACCTGCTCAGCGATCCGAATATCTCATACATATTATTTCTCATCGGTATCTATGGAATCTTCTTTGAACTCTATAATCCCGGATCGATCTTCCCCGGCGTAGTAGGAGCAATCGCCCTTATCCTTGCATTATATTCGATGCAAACATTGCCGCTTAATTATGCCGGACTTGCTCTGATCGTTGTGGGAATTATTCTCTTCCTTCTCGAAATAAATATTGCCAGTTACGGATTGCTTTCGGTCGGTGGTGCGGTTGCTCTCTTCTTCGGTTCCATTATGTTGTATCAAAATGATGACCCGTTGGAATTTGTTGAAGTCTCGCTTGCGGTGATCATTCCGGTAGTAATGCTCACCACATTATTTTTTGTATTTGTAGTCGGCGCAGGATTAAAAGCGCAAAAACGAAAAGTTGATACCGGTGAACAAGGAATGATCGGCGCAGAAGGAATTGCGGTGGCAACGCTGAATCCCACCGGACAGGTTCGCATACAGGGAGAACTTTGGGGTGCGGAAAGTGTGGATGGAAAAATTGCAAAAGATTCAAAGATAACGGTAACAAAAATTCACGGATTGTTGTTGAACGTAAAAAAAACATAATACAACCTTCTCTACGAGCCGTAGGCGCAAGGTTTCATACACAAAGGAGAATTATTATGGACGGCATGTTTGGTTTTGTCTTTTTGATCGCATTTGCCGCGATCATTCTTTTCAATCTTATTAAAGTCTTAGCCGAGTACGAGCGTGGTGTTATTTTTCGTCTCGGACGTTTGCTCGGCGTAAAAGGTCCAGGATTAATTATTTTAATTCCCGGAATTGATCGCATGGTCAAGGTTAGTCTGCGTACCGTTGTGCTCGATGTTCCCCCGCAGGATGTGATCACCAAAGATAACGTTTCGATTAAAGTGAATGCCGTTGTCTATTTCCGCGTGGTGCAGCCAGACAAAGCGATCGTGAGCGTTGAAAATTATATCTACGCAACATCGCAATTAGCGCAAACAACATTGCGCAGCATTCTCGGACAATTTGAATTGGACGATCTGCTTGCACAGCGCGACAAGATCAATCATGAACTGCAAATGATCATCGATCAGCACACCGAACCGTGGGGAATTAAAATTGCCAACGTAGAAGTAAAACAGATCGACCTTCCGCCGGAAATGCAGCGCGCAATGGCAAAACAAGCAGAAGCAGAACGCGAACGACGCGCCAAAGTGGTTCACGCCGAAGGCGAATTGCAGGCAAGCGTTAAATTGGGAGAAGCGGCAGCGGTGATCGAACGGAATCCGATTGCATTGCAATTGCGCTATTTACAAACGCTCACAGAAATCGCTTCGGAAAACAGTTCAACGGTCATCTTCCCGCTGCCGATGGAAATGTTGAAACCGTTTCTAAATATGAATAATAACAACAAAACCAAATCGTTGAAAAAATAGATCGGTCAATCTTGCGAAGGTTACAATAATCTTTCAAGAAACCTTCTCAAGATTTTCACACTATAGCGAATAACAACAAAAAGACTCTAAAATCCTTCGAGCTTGTCTGCCTATCTTGGCGGACAAGCGGCGAAGTATTTGTCATGCCAGCGTACGCCTGCCCGCGCTCCAGAGCTTCAGCGACGGAGCGCGGGCGGGCATCCAGTTTTTAGATTCCGGTTTTCGCCGGAATGACGCGGCAATCCGCGGAGAATTACACCCGAAGATATTAAAAAAAGGTAACTACTCAGAAATTGTGGATTCAAAAATATCACTTTTTTGTTTAGTGATTTTTTAAAGTTTTTATTCCTACTTGAAAAGGGGGTTATGGGGAAATGCTGTCAACTTAAGAAAAGTTTTTTTGGCAAAACCCCGATAATGTGTTGTGCATTGAAACCACGAACTACCTACGGTTCGTAGAAAAGTTCGTGGCAATTTTCTTTATAAACGTAATAGCCCCGACCTTCCCGCTCGAAGAGTCTTCGACCTGCCACCATTTCATTTAGTCGGCGGGCAGGCAGGTCGGGGAAACATGATGACAACTCCTTTTGGACTTTAGTCCAACCCCTTTAGTCGGCGGATTGACACGTAACGGATTCAAAAAATCGTTTCAGTTTCTCTTCATCCAACTTCCCGTTCGTCCTCACCCCGCTGCACAGATCCAATCCATACGGCTGAACAAACTCCATCGCTTCACGCACATTCTCCGCATTCAATCCTCCTGCAAGAAAAACCGGTTTGTTCACCGACTCAACAATTCTTCTGCTTAAATTCCAATCGTGTTTCCTTCCAGTTCCGCCAAGTTCTTTCACTGTAAGATTTTGATTTCCTGAATCGAGCAAGATCATATCCACAAATGGTACAACCGATTTTGCTTCTTCAATCGAAGATTCATCCACAACGTGAATTACTTGAACAATGGAAATTTGGTGAAGTTCTTTCCGTAATGTTTCATACACATCAATAGAAACCGAATCAACCAACTGCAATGTATTTGTTTTTGTCATTCGTTGCTGAGCAATGATCGAATCTGCATCCTGTTTGCTTGTTAACAGGAACGATGCAATTCCATCAGGAATATGAGAGACAATCTCTGTAATCAATTCTTCTGAGATTGGACCCGGACCGCTCGGCATTGCCGAAACAAGTCCGAGTGCTGATGCACCGTATTGTATTGCAAGATTGGCTTCTTCAACGGAAGAAATACAGCAGATTTTTACTTTGGGAGGTATCATTTTTTAAGAAAAACGTGCCACTCACTTTTACTTGTCCGCCACAGGCGGAAAGTGAGTGGCACGTTCACACACATTTTTTACAAAAGATTTACGCTGTTACCTTGTCGCCGCAAAACTCATCGAATGCTAAAATTAATTCAGCAGCAATCTCGTCGGCAATGCGCCCTTCAATTTTGAAACGCGGAATAAAATGAACAAGTTCATTGTCTTTGTAAAGTGCAATTGCGGGTGATGATGGCGGAATTCCCTGCAACCAGCGTTCACGCAGCTGCGCGGTCGCTTCAACTTCTTGTCCAGCAAATACACTTGCTTTATTGTCTGGTCTGTTTACATGCTGCAATGCTTTACGAATTGCCGGACGCGCTTTTCCTGCTGCGCAGCCACACACAGAGTTGATAACCATCAGCAACGTCCCTTTGTTATTGCTGATCGCATCATCCACTTCTTGCGACGTGTAGAGTTCTTTAATTCCTAATTCGGTAAGTTCATCACGGAACGGTTGGATCATTACTGGATCGAATGGCATATATTTCCTTTATGATAATTGTTGTTTGGATGTCGCTTCTATTAACGACTAAATGGTCTTATTTCGTTCCCCGATTATATATAATTTTTTGGATGTATGCTAAAGTATATTTCGGATTTCATTTTGAAAATGTAAAAACACATTGTGTATATTTTCCACTAACGGTTCAAGTTTATCAGTATGCAAATCCAAAGCATTACATAATAATTATGCAATAATGTTGCAACACCTGCAAGTTCCAATAATGAACGTTCGGGAAAGTGTTTTGCTGTAGGGCATCTCTAAAACATTCTTTCTGAACTATATCGCATCCATAAAGGATGCACTTACAAATGTAATCTCAACCTTCCCGCTCGAAGAGTCTTCGACCTGCCGTTATATTTTTTAATCGGCGGGCAGGTACGGTCGAGCGCATTAGTTTTTTAGAGATGCCCTGATGGAATTTCCTTCAAAACACTTCCAATATTTTCAAATTCGGCATCAATTCGCTCCTTCAGTTCAGCCATACAAAATTACGCCTTCTCTCTTCACCATATCATTTAGTATTGATTTTTTTTTCAGATCAATCACATCAACAGGTTTTGAAAGATTGAAGATCAATTCCGCATAAAATTTAAAGAAATCAGAACCAGTGATTCCATCAACCGCTACATCAATATCGGACGATTCCTTTGCGAAATCGAGATGAGAACAAAAAAATACACTTTGCCAACATTGTACTTTTGGGCTATTCTTCTGACCTCTATTTTATCACGTTCTGCAATCATATTATTTTTTTGTCTTTCGTACTTTACTTTTCTTTTTTGGCGTTGTTTTTTTCTTTGCCGGTTTAGCTTTTTTCTTTACAATATTCTTTACTGTTTTCTTCGCAGATTTTTTTATTTTTTTCTTAACAGTCTTCTTCTTCACTGATTTTTTTGCCAATGATTTCTTCGACTGTTCAGCAATAAGATTCAACGCACTTCCCGCTTTGAACCACGCGATCTGTCCTTCGTTAAAGGTATGATTTAATTCGACAGAATCCGATATATTGTCGCTGTGTTTCAATTCCAATGTCAGCGGAACTGCCGGTGCAAATGTTTCCAATCCGCGAATCGCGCAGACATCATCTTCACGAATCAATTCATAATCAGCAGGATTCTTGAACGTCAGAGCCAGCATTCCCTGTTTCTTCAAGTTCGTTTCGTGAATACGTGCAAAACTTTTTACGATGATCGCCCGCCCGCCGAGAAAGCGCGGTTCCATCGCTGCATGTTCGCGTGATGAACCTTCGCCGTAATTTTCATCGCCGATGGTGATCCAGCCGATTCCCTGCTTTTTGTAATCGCGTGCAACTGCTGAATACTCCTTCACTTCTCCTGTGAAAAGATTTTTCCCTTTCCCCGCTTCGCCGCTGAACGCATTCACTGCGTTGATGAACATGTTGTTGGAAATATTATCGAGATGACCTCGGTATTTCAGCCATAATCCTGCGGGTGAGATATGATCGGTAGTACATTTCCCTTTTACTTTCAACAGAACGCGAAGGTTCGCAAGATCTTTTCCCTCCCATTTTTTAAATGCGGCAAGCAACTGCAATCGGTCGCTCTTTGCATTCACCGCAACTTTCACTTTCGATCCGTCTTTCGCCGGTGCAGCAAATCCATGCTCGTCAGGTGTAAATCCGTTTCTTGGAAGTTCATCACCTTTTGGTGCATCAAGTTTTATTTTTTCACCTTTTGCATTCTCAATCGTATCGGTCAACGGATTGAATGTCAATCTGCCGGCGATTGCAAATGCCGTAACGATTTCCGGTGATGCAACAAATGCATGAGTTGCCGGATTTGCATCGTTTCGTCCGGTGAAATTTCTGTTGTACGAAGTAATGATGGAATTTTTTTCGCCCATCGCAACATCGTGTCGTTTCCATTGACCGATACAGGGACCGCACGCATTGGCAAGAACAAGTCCGCCGACATCTGTTAATGTCTTCAATTGTCCATCGCGTTCAATTGTTGCGCGAATTTGTTCGCTGCCCGGCGTGATCGTAAATTCGGATTTTGCTTTCAATCCTTTTGCAAGCGCTTGTCGTGCAACGGATGCCGAGCGTTCAATATCTTCGTACGAAGAATTCGTACAACTTCCGATCAGCGCAACTTTTAATTCTTCGGGATATCCTTTTTCTTTCACCGCTTTTGCGAATTGAGAAATGGGCCAAGCAAGATCGGGCGTGAACGGTCCGTTTATGTGCGGTTCAAGTTCATCTAAATTAATTTCAATGACACGGTCGTAATATTGTCCGGGATTTGCAAGTACTTCAGCATCAGGACGTAAATGTTCTGCAATTCCTTCGGCAAGTGTTGCAATTTCATCGCGCTTTGTGGAACGAAGATAATCTCCCATTCTCGAATCGTACGGAAATACGGAAGTTGTCGCGCCAATCTCCGCACCCATATTGCAGATCGTTCCTTTTCCTGTTGCAGAGATTGATTTTGTTCCTTCACCAAAATATTCAACAATCGCACCGGTTCCACCCTTCACTGTTAAAATTCCTGCCACTTTAAGAATTACATCTTTCGCAGAAGTCCATCCGTTCATTTTTCCTTTTAAATGAACTCCGATCACTTTCGGAAATTTTAATTCCCACGCCATTCCCGCCATTACATCAACCGCATCCGCGCCGCCAACGCCAATCGCAACCATACCAAGTCCGCCGGCATTTGGAGTGTGCGAATCTGTTCCAATCATCATTCCGCCGGGAAATGCATAATTTTCCAGCACAACTTGGTGAATAATTCCCGAGCCGGGTTTCCAAAAACCTATTCCATATTTATTAGAAACAGTTGCAAGAAAATCGTACACTTCTTTATTATCAGAATTTGCTTTCGCTAAATCTTTTTCCGATCCAACTTCTGCCTGAATCAAATGATCGCAATGGACTGTTGAAGGAACTGCTACTGTGCTTCTTCCGGCAGACATGAATTGCAGCAGTGCCATTTGCGCGGTCGCATCCTGCATCGCCACACGATCCGGAGCAAATTCAACATAACTTTTGCCCCGCTCTCCTGCCGATGTTGGCTTTCCGAAATAATGTGCATAGAGAATTTTTTCCGTCAATGTAAGCGGCCTGCCAACAAGTGCGCGTCCGTGCGCAATTTTTTCGCCGTAACCGGCATACAATTTTTTGATCATATCTAAATCGAAAATCATGGGTTCCTTCTTTCTGTTAAAAATTTGAAATTATCTATTTCCAAAGTTCTTTTATCGGAAATGTCTCGCCAGTTAATGCCTCTTTCAATCCTTGCTTCAAACTTTCTTTAGCAGGCTTTAATTCAATACTTTCCCTATATACCTGAACGATCTTTAATAGTGGTTGAATATATTCCTGCGGAATTGAATTTATCTCATGAACAAGTTTTTTTCGTGCCACTGTGCCACTTGATGAGCGCATATTTTGTCTCCTTTTTGTTAAATATATGAAGACTTCCCTTCCTCTGCAAGGAAATGTCCATTTGCAACGGGTTGCATTTTTCCGTATTTTGAATAAAAATTGAATTGAACTATGGCAGATTTACATACTCAAACCGAAGAAGAAGTCGTTGACGAGGTAAAGACACAGCATCCGGCAAAAGCGATTTTGTTCAATGATGAAGTGCATACATTTGATGAGGTAATTTCACAGATAAGGAAGGCAACCGGCTGCGACCTTCCCACTGCAGAACGAATGACATTGGAAGTTCATCATATAGGAAAATCGTGCGTCTTTACCGGCGAATTAGTGAAATGTTTACAAGTAACAAGCGTGTTGGAAGAAATTAAATTGATGACACAAGTGGAGGTTTGATATGGTTGTAAAAGAAGCGCAAGTTTTGTATGATGTTCGTGGGAAAAAAACCCATGTCGTCTTACCGGTAAAAATGTATGAAGAAATTCTTGAACGATTGGAAGATGCCGAGGACATTAAAGCAATTAAGGCCGTTATGCACGAAAAAACAATCCCTTGGACTGAAGTGAAAAAACGATTACGGAAAAAGAACTAAATGTATTTTGTCGAGGTAACTCCAGCGGCAGAAAAAGATATATTTCGACTTCCATCAAGTATTCAGGATAGATTTGAGATAATCATCGATCGTTTCAATATTAATCCAAGACCAATCGGCAGTAAAAAATTAAAAGGGTTACCAAATACTTGGAGAGTCCGAATTGGAGATTACAGAATCTTATATAACATCAACGACAAATTACAGCATATAACAATTTACAGAATTCTCCATCGAAAAGATGTTTACAGGTAATTACTACTTACAATTATTATGAATTCACGCGAAGTTCGACAATCATTTTTAGATTTTTTCAAATCAAAGCAGCATACCATTGTTCCCAGCGCGCCGGTTATTCCTCACGGCGATCCGACATTGCTTTTTACGAATGCAGGAATGAATCAGTTCAAAGAAATTTTTCTTGGAACGGGA
>JANONI010000064.1:0-1561 GCA_031420755.1 Bacteroidota bacterium
GTGTTACAGGATAAATTTTATTTCCAAAATCAATTTGCCATCCCATTATGGATAATGCTTTTAAATCAGCTAACGACATTGTATCGCGCACACCGAAAGCTAAGTTTGGATCCATAATTCCTATTTTTCGTTCTGCTACAGGTAACGCAGTTCGCAAAGCATCATCACGCCAATGTGATGCTTGCTGTCCATCTCCTCCAGTTCGAGCACCAGTTGCCGTTGATAATTCATATTCAACAACGCCATCCCAAAAAATATGATCTCCACCTGCTGTTGCAGGACCTGGAGTTAATATGCGTTGCGAATTTTTGAATGTAATGGAATCTTTAACAACATCGGGTCTAAAACGGAAAATATCCCATGTTCTCGCAGAACCCGTACTTCCTATTACAGAAACAAAACCTAATGCGTGTCCTATTTCATGTACGGCAACTCCATCAAAATCTGTTTGCCCCGATGTGATTCCATCATTTGGGTTGAGATCGAAAGTAAAGGCGGAATTAAAACCAATTGAAGGTGCAGAACCGAATGGAAGATTTTCTGTTGGCGATCGAAAACCTAACGCTTGAAGATTTGCCAATGTTGCTGAAGGAATAGGATTTACTACAGTGGTAGAGTTGTAAAGTGTATCAGGAATATTGTTATAAAGAAATGAAACCTGCGGATTTTGAGTGCTTAAAGCATTCGCAAATTGTTTCCAAGTTGTTGTAGAAAGAGAAAAAATAGCCGAACTTGTAGAACCGAGAACATTTGCGCTGCTCCATGGCTGTCCAAAACGGGTTGTTCCATAATCAACATCAATCACAACGGTAACAGGATTCAGCAACCGTTGTTCGAGCCGTGCGGCAGCAGCAGCAAACGCATTTACCGCTGCTGGATTGTCCAATAATTGCTGCGTGCCCCGCAGAATAATATCTAATCCAATTTGTTGTGTGCTATGTGTGCCGTTAAGATTCTTTCTACCAATTGTTTGCGGAATAATAAAGAGTTCAAAAGTTTGAAGTTTGCTGTGGAGATTTTTTATATACTCTTCCGTACGAGTATATTCGGTACATGTTGACAGTCCATTATTGTCCATCGTCCGGACATATTCGACATATTGAATTGCATTGTTTGTATTGGTCTGCGAATAAAGAATTTGGAGCAGAACAATTATTAGTAAAGCAAACTGTTTCATATTACCTCCTATAAACGATAAACTCTTGATAATAACGTTGATAAATGAACCACTTCTATTGTAAGATTCTTTTTTGTCATACCATATTCCATTTGTGTTATACACCCCGGATTATTTGCAACAATAAACTCAGCATCTGCAAGTTCGACATTTTCCATCTTTCTATCAAGGATTTTCATTGAATCTTCATGGTGGGTAACATTATAAATACCAGCACTTCCGCAACACCAAGAAGCTTCGTTGAGTTCAACAAAATCAATTCCGGGAATTGATTTAATAAGTTCGCGCGGTTCTTTTGATATTTTTTGAGCGTGGATGAGATGACAAGCATCGTGGTATGAAACACGATGGGAAAAATTTTTTGCCGGAATTTTCATTCCTATC
>JANONI010000065.1:0-9848 GCA_031420755.1 Bacteroidota bacterium
ATTATTTCTCATCGGCTTTGGAATTTTTATGCCAATACTTTCTGCTTTACTCGGATGCGGTGTTGGATACCTTGTCGGACTTTCTGTTGGAGGAACAACAGTGTTGGCAACATTAGCGGCAAGCGCTTCGTACATTGCAGCACCGGCAGCGATGCGAATCGCCGTTCCGGAAGCAAATCCGACGTTATATATAACATCCGCTCTTGGAATCACATTTCCATTTAATGTTATTTTCGGTATTCCGTTATATTATTGGATTGCTTCTACTATTTTTTATTAAGAGGAATGTATGCAGCCCAAAAAACTTTTAACGATTATCACAGAATCAATTTTAGAAGATATAATCCTTGGCGATATACAACAATTAGGCGCAAAAGGATATACGGTTTTACAGGCACGAGGAAAAGAAGCGCGCGGAATACGAAATGCAGATTGGGATCAATCACAAAATATTGTTGTAGAAATTATTTGCACATCCGCTGTTGCCGATTCTATCATAGAACATTTAACAAAACACTATTATGCTAATTATGCGATGGTGATCTATCTTTCTGATATTACTATGATTCGACCCGATAAGTTTTAGGAAGCACCTGTCCACCGTAAACATCTTGCGATCTTAGATAATAAATGCTTAGGGTGCAGAGTATTCACTATAGAAATCAAAAAAAAAACAGTTCTTCGACAGTTGAACTGTCGAAGAACTTCATGTCCGATTGTAAATCCCTTTGGGAGAGTTCAACTCTCGGACAACTGAGAAATTTATCAACGCACACTAACGGGAGTAACCAAATAATTTAGGTGAGCTATGAAACTATTTTCTGTAATTCTTCTTGCATTGTTCTTTTCCCACTGTTCAAACCCTGCGTTGCCGACAGAACAACCGCCGGTGTCGTTAACATTTGTTGAAGCAACAGAATTTGATGTGAACCTTCTTCTGAAAAATAATACTACGGAATCTCTCCTCTACTATGGATATTCAAAATCATCTCCCTTAAAAACTATTGAAATATTAACTGACACCGGCTGGACGGTTGCTGCGTGGGATTGGTGCGGCACGGGTGCCGAACAACAAAAAGTGAAGCCGAACGAATCGGTTGTGATCTTCGCTCCCGTCATCAAAAAGAATGTGAAAACAAGAATCGCTTTCAGCTATAATACAAGTGCTAATGAAGAATACACGAAATTAACAAGCAACGAATATATTGTGAAATAGTAAAACCATTACGCGAGTGCTTCGAGTCCCGATGTTTAATCTCGTTCCTCTACGAGTCGTAGACCAAACTCTTAACCCAACGCGCAAACGGCTGTTCCTCCAATTCCATTTTGCATTTTTCCTTCTTATATTGAATCCAATCATTCATCGTACGTTGGAGTTTCAATGCATCGCGAAATTCATCAATGGCACTGTCCCAGTTTAAATAAAAATATGGAAATCGCAGTGTACGGTCATTATGGTCCGGCTTTGTTGATGTTCCCAACTGCAGCCGCAGATTTTCTTGAGTATGAACGCTTCCAGATGATCGATGCAATCGCGCCGTTCATCAACGAAGGAAAACTGAAAGCGTTCTCCATCAATAGCATCAACAGTGAAAGTTGGATGAACAATTCAATGGAACCGCATCATAAAGCGATCCGGCATCAGCAGTATAATGATTACGTGATTAACGAAGTGGTTCCGTTCATCCACAATCACAGCAAAGGACTCACGCAGATCGTTACCACCGGAGCATCGCTCGGCGCGCTGCACGCGCTGAATATGTACTTCCGCAGACCGGATATTTTTTCTGGAACAATTGCAATGAGCGGTGATTATAATCTGCAGTCGTACACCAAAGGACATTATGACGAGAATGTCTTCTTCAATTCACCGGAACAATATCTTCCCGGCATTACCGACCACGATTATCTGGAACAGATGCGCAAAGGAAAGATTATTATCGCTGCAGGTCAGGGAAATTTTGAGAATCCCGATGCATCGCGCCGTCTTTCGGGAATCTTACATTCAAAATCAATTCCGCATTGGTTAGATGTGTGGGGACACGATATGCCGCACGACTGGCCCACGTGGCGTTCCATGCTGCCGTATTTTTTGAGTAAGATGTAAAACAGAATCGCCACAGAGTTCGCAGAGGAAAAACAAAAAAATCTCTGTGTTCTCTGTGGCGATTCAAGATTAAATTTCTAAAATCCCTTCCGTCATCATCACCGCATTTCCCCCAACGCGCACTGCTGTTGTTGTTCCATCTTTTTTATCCGCTTCAATAAACAACAGACTCGGTCTTCCCATTTCGAATCCTTGTTCAATGTTCCATTTCAATGTTCCGTTCTGTAGCGGATCTTTTGCGGCAAGGTATCCGGCAAATGCGGCGGCGGCACTTCCTGTTGCAGGATCTTCGGGGATGCCAAGCAGCGGAGCAAACATTCGCGCGCGAAAATGAAAATCAGATTGTTCCGCATCGTTCGTAAAGATAAATACTTCTTTTAATTGTAGTTCTTCCATGATCTGTGTGTTCACACGAATGCGTTTCAGCGTTTCACGATTTTTCACCGCAACAAACAAGAATGGAAATCCGACTGAGACAAATTGGATCGGGAATTGCTCATCCATAATTTCTTCTCTCGTCAGTGTCAGCATTGCAGCCAGAGTATGTGTCGTAGGAACATGTTCGGAACACTCTGGAAGTTTTGCTGCCGTCAACTGTGCGAATGTTGGCTTTCCATTGACAGATTGAATTGTAACCGGGACAGGACCGACTCCTTCTTCAAAAATGATCTTCGTTTTCGTTCCCGTGAGTTTGATGTCGCCGATGATTCCCAACGTTATTGCGGTCCCAACGGTCGGATGTCCCGCAAATGGAAGTTCGCCGCCCGGAGTGAAAATGCGAATACGTTTCGTGTGGGCGGAATTGTTTGGCGGATAAACAAATGTCGTTTCGGAAAAATTGAATTCCTTTGCAATCGCCTGTAAACGTTCCTCCGGAATGTTTTTCGCATCGGGAAATACCGCAAGTTGATTTCCGCCGAATGGTTTATCCGTAAAGACATCGCACGTATAGAATTTTATTTTCATCGAATGATATCCTTATTTTTTAAATATATTTTTGCAGATCGTTCCCTGCGAAGATATAATCGAATGTTTGACTACATGGATATTAAAAAAAGAAAATCCAACTTCCAAACGTTTGAACATAAATAATTCTCAACACTAAATTAAAATCAATTTTGTTTGATGCTTGTTATTTTGTTCTTTGGAATTTCTTAGAGGAGTTTTTTCAATTTATCATATCCCGTTCGGCTAACGGGAAGCTGTCTGCCATCTTTCAGGATTGCGGTGTGCGAATCTTTTCCAAGCAGTTCAATGTTCGCAAGCCGTTCAATGTTCATAATAAACGAACGGTGAATGCGAACAAACCGGCGGGGATCGAGCGATGATTCTAATTCTGCCATGCGCTGAATTTTTAGATGAGATTTTCCTTCAACATTGAACGAAGTATAGTCATCCTGCGCTTCAATAAAATCGATCTTTTCAACAGGAATCACAAGCACTTTGCTCCCCTCTTTAATCAAAATGCGTTCGAGTATCTGGTCCGCCGGTCTTGCGGAAACGGCAATCTCTTTGATTTTGTTCGGTCGATTGATTGTTGGCAAAACACGTTCCAGTGCTTCATCGAATCGTTGTTTGCTGAACGGCTTTAATAAATAATCCGCCGCGTGCACATCAAACGCCTTCAACGCATATTGATCGAACGCCGTAACAAAAATAATCGATGGCGGCTCCACCAATAATTCAATCACTTCAAAGCCGCTCAATTTTGGCATTTGAATATCCAGAAACATCAGATCGGGCAGCAGTTCCGAAACAGCTTTCACCGCTTCAAATCCGTTCGCACATTCCGCAACAATTTCAATGTTGGAATGTGAGCCGAGATATTCTTTTACCAATGAACGGGCAAGTTCTTCGTCGTCAACAATTACCGCTTTAATTTTTTTTCGCATCTCTCTTATTTCCTCACCGGAAAGAATACAATTACTCGGAATACATTTCCCTCTCGAGATAGTTGAACATCGCTATTGTTACCAAATATTGCATGAAGCCGTTTACGAACGATTGATAATCCAAATCCGGTTCCTTTTTTGGTTTGGCGTTCTTCTTCATGGGTATTTTCTACCGTTATAAATATTCTTTCATTCTTTACATCGGCTTTAATCCGTACCATGCCGTTTTCTACCGAATTTGTTATTCCATATTTAACGGCATTCTCAAGAATCGGCTGCAATAATAATGGCGGCACTAAACACGATAACACTGAGTCATTAATTTTTTGCTCTACCTGTAATCGTGCCCCAAACCGAATTCGTTCTATATCCAAATAGTTTGTGAGAAGAGAAAATTCTTCGCCAAGCGTAATTGTATCTTTCGAACCAAATTGCAGACTCTTCCGAAAAAAATCGGCAAGAAGAGTTGTCATTTCGCGGGCTTTTTCCGGCTTTTGCAAGATCAATGCATTGATTGAATTTAGACTATTAAACAGAAAATGCGGATTGATTTGCATTCGCAGCACTTTTAATTCCGATGATTGGGCGAGAAGTTTCAATTCAAACGTATCTCGTTCAGCATTTCGAGAAACTTCAAACGCCACAAAAAGATATGCAATAGCCAGTGAAACAAGATATAATTCTTCTCCTAATACACTCAGGAGTAAATAAAGCAGCCATTGATCGGTGCCTGGCTGCGGAATTGTAACATATTGTGAGACGATAAAAATCCATCCAACGAATAACCCAACAAATAGTAAACTCATTAATGTTGAACTAACAAAGACAAGAACAACAATTTTCCAAATATTTGTCTTTCCTAATGGGAATGCTTTTGCGATATACCACGCAGATAAATTAATCTGCGAATATATCATGATAACGGGAAGTGTGATAAGAAGTGAAAGAAAAATATTTCCATTGAGAATATAGTACATTCCCCCCGCAAACATTACGCCTACAATACTCCATACTGCAAAGTAAATAAATATTCTTTTTCTGTCGGAAAGGATTGGGTGCATAGAATTAAATTATGAATTAAGAATTGATAATTACTAACTCATGTTACGCAAAACCGTGCTCTACACCCCATTCAATGGCGTAGTTTTTATGTCACTCCTAAAGGAGTTTGAACGGTGTGTGGTTCATTGAACTACAAACATATCATCCCTACGGGATTACGTTAAACAATAGGTCAACATACAACCAATAGTACGTTATGCAAAAAGCTCCGATCCGAAGGATGCTTCGCATAGGAGCGACATATTTGTAGCAAGGCACAATAGCGAAACAATTAAAACCCCGCTCCGAAGGAGTCGAGACTGTGTCAAAAGTCAAATTTTGTGAAACACATCCCCGAAATCTTTGAGATTTCGGGGATGTTAACGCTGAAAAAATAGTTTTGACACAGTCTCCATCCCCTTGGGATAGGGGTGATAGAGCCGTAATTTTCCGTTTCTGCGTAACATCAATTACTAATTCTTAATTTCCACTCCGCCCATCACAATATTTCCGGTAATGATCAATCGTTTTGATGTTCCGTCTTTTGAAGGATAGGTTCCATCTTCAACACCGCCCATGATCGGAGTCGCTTTCACAGAAACACTCCATCCCATCGGAACTCGAATCTCTATTCCTCCCCACACGGCAACAACATCAAGCACTGCTTCCGCACCTTTCATCTCTGCTTCGCGAAGATCAATCTCGCATCCACCCATAAACGCTGTTAGTTCACCGCCGCGAAAATCTTTCGATGTTATTTTCCGTTTTATTCCGCTCATCAGTGCAATATTTTTTATATATGAATCGGAATCGTTTAGTGAATCGTGCGGGGAGAGTGTGCCAGCACTTCGTGATCTATTCCACGAGCCTCGAAGAAAATTCAAACCAATCAGGATGAATACGACGGGCCACCAATCCCAAATTCTAAAATCGATAAAATTCAATACATCAAGAAGTTTCAACGAACCGATAAGAATAAGTATCCAGCCGAATATCTGCCCTGAATTTTTGGATGCTTGCGACACGTTTGTAATTCCATACGCAATCAACAGTACCGGCCAGTAGCGGATAAAATCTCCGGCGTAAATAATATTCAGATTGTCGAGCATAAACACGATACCAACAGCGATGATGATGATGCCGAGAAAAAAATGCGGCGAAAAGATAGACGGTCTATTGTTTTCCATTATTCTACTCCTTTTGCGTTAACGCTTGAATTTTTTGCGAATGATTCCCACAGAACACTGATGCCCCACGCAATGATGATTGCGGGCCACGTTTCTCGAAAACTCAGATCGTACATGTGGTTAAGCGAAACATACAGCCACACGCCAAGAAATATCCACCACACTCCTTCTCCAATTTTTTTCATTGTTGGTGAATCAATTATTTTTCCCAGACCAATGATGATAAATATTATCGGCCACGCACTCCAAATGTTTCGGATGCCAAGCAACTTTTCAAGATAAATAATTTCCATTTTGTGAAGGAGAAGTAACGTTCCAACAATAATAAACATTCCGCCAATAATCATTCTTCCACTGGTGCTTCGGTCAAGTGTGTAAGACATATCCGATGTTCCTTTCTGTTTTTGAAGTACCGTAACTTACCGTTTTTAATCAAAAATGTTTCGGATATTTCGGTGAATCGCAGCAGAACATCGGTGAAAATCAGGATTTTTACAATCGGTCTAAACAGCAACGACAAGAAATACGTGCGGAGTGCAGATCATGTCTTTTGTTGTTTCTTTTTCGCGGCGGGAAAAAGGATATTGTTTAGAATAATTCTGTATCCGGGAGAATTTTTATGGAGATTCAGATCGGTCGGCGGATCACCGACTGCGTGTTGATAATCTTCAGGGTCATGTCCGCCGTAGAATGTGAATGTGCCGCGTCCATAATTTCCGTGAATATACCGCACCTCGTCAGTTCCTTCCCGTTCGCCCAATGTAATCACGCTCGATTTGATCAGCAATTTTTTGAATGATGTCGTTTGTCCCATGAATCCTTTTAAAATGTTCACATGATTTTGCGTGAGCATTGTCGGAACCGGATCATACTTTGCGGAAAATTCAAATAATGTAAAATAATCGGTGTTCGGATCGCGGAGCGGCACCGGATCACTCTGTGGATTATCAATATCGGAAAATTCATATCGGAACGGATTCAATTCTAATGTAAAATTTTGGAAGGCAAATGTTTTTGTGAAATTCAATTTTTGTTGTGCATCTCTATCCGCCGGATCACCGTCAAACATTGTTTCGGCGATATCAACATTCTCTGCCGCAAGTGCAATATCATAGCTATCCGTGGCGGCACACATTGCAAACATAAAACCGCCTCCCGCAACATAATCACGGATCGTTCGGGCTACTGCTTTCTTCTCATCCGAGACTTTTCTAAATCCTAGCTCGCGCGCAGTTCGTTCATAACTTAATTGCTGTTCAATATACCACGGAGAATTACGATGCGATGCGTAGAACTTTCCGTATTGTCCCGTAAAATCTTCGTGATGCAAATGCAGCCAATCGTATTCGGAAAGTTTTCCTTTCAACACTTCGGTATCCCACAATTTTGCGTACGGAATTTCGGCATATTCCAACGCCAGCGTCACCGCGTCATCCCACGGTTTGAATCCCGGCGGAACATACACCGCAACCTTCGGTGCTTTTTCCAAACGAACAACATCCATATTCGTATTCTCGCCGGCAATCTCTCCCAATATTTGCGCCGCTTGTGCACCGCTCATTTGTTCGAACGCTACTCCGCGAATGCGGCATTCATTGGCAACAACTGGAATATAGTCGATCATAAACGATCCGCCCCGGTAATTGAGCAGCCAATCGATCTCGATTCCTTTTTCTAACGTCCAGAACGCAATGCCGTATGCTTTCAAATGATTGGTCTGCTTCAGATCCATTGGAACGAGGATCTTCTGTTGTGCAAACATAATAATCGGGAAAAGCAATATGAGATATTTTTTTTTCATTCTGTTGTTGTGGAAACTTTCCGTTGTTTACTAATACCGTTTCTAATAGTAACTATTGTATTTTCACCGCAGAGTTCGCTGAGATGTGTGAGTTTCAAATACTGAAAAAGTCTCTGCGTTCTTTGTGTCCTCTGCGGTGAATAAAATTTCTAAAAGTACAACTTTATTTTTTTTTGAATTGACACTAGTATGCAATTGTTAGACTCGTTCAGCACCAAAATCCGAATACAATTTTTTAACAAGAGGATGATCTTCAATAGAAGTCGTGGATATGGGAGAAGATTCAATTGTGGATTGTTTCGATTCAGTTTTGCGATGAGTTTCCTTCGTTGGCACGCCGCTGTCGTGAAGAATTGGTTCTATTCTGATGCGTGCGTTAACGATTGTATTGATAGTTTCCGCAAGAATTTCTTTGTTCCGAAACAATGTCCCTTGATGAAAATCATCGCCGCATGCAATTCTCAGTGTTCCGTTCACAAAATCTAACGGTGACGTTTCGCCAAGAATCGTACCGACAGAGATTTTTTTCTTTCTCATCTCATCAACAATAGCGCTCCAGCGCTGTTGAATTTCCGAAAAAGAGATGTTGGAATTCTGTTGTACAATCTGTGGTTCTGATTTTTGTTCTTCTTCAATTTTTTTTACCGGAGCAACAAATGTGTACCGAGGCTGGTTTTCTTGAACGACAAACTTTGGTTTTGGTGCAACAACATTGGAAGATTGTGAGGGTTGCGAAGATGTATACTCTACAGATGGTTCGAAAACTTCTTTCGGTGTAACGATACTTGGAAATTGTTTATCCAATAAATTCGAGCCGGTGGAAGAAGTTCCTTCAGAATGAAGTTTTTTTTTCACCTCATCTATCTGTAATAGAAGTTCGTCGATCTTTACCGACTGTTCCATTTTCGTCAATTGCACCATCATCACCTCAAGTTTGAAACGAGGCTGTGAAGTAAATCGAAATGCATTCTCCGTATCAGTCGCAACTTTAATGAAACGCAGCAGGTCGTTCAGCACAAATGCCGGTGAATCGGCAGCGTACCGTTTTCGATGCACTTCAGATTCTTCAATAAGATGAGTGGAGTTGGTCGTCTTTACAATCAGCATATTGCGGAAGTGTTCCGTCAATCCGGATACAAATTCTTTCACATCATATCCGCTTTTCACTACTTCCTGCACAAGATCAAGTGCGGCTTTGGAATCTTTATTTCGCAGAATATCGGAAACACGGAAAAATAATTCCTGATCAACAATATTCAATGCGTCGCCCACCTGCTTTGCCACGATTGTTGTACCGCAAAACGAAACGACCTGATCAAAAATGCTCTGCGCGTCGCGCATCGATCCATCACCTTTTTTTGCAATGATCAGTAATGAATCATCATCAATGGTAATCTTTTCTTCACCAGCGATGAATTTTAAGCGACCGACAATCTCTTCCAAACCGATTCTGCGAAAATCGTACCGCTGACACCGAGAAAGAATAGTGGCGGGAACTTTGTGAAGTTCAGTCGTCGCAAAGATAAAAATAACATGCGGCGGTGGTTCTTCCAATGTTTTCAAAAGAGCATTGAACGCACCCATCGATAACATATGCACTTCGTCAATAATATAAACTTTTCTTTTACCTCGTGCAGGTAAGTAACGAGTTGATTCACGCAAATTGCGAATCTGTTCAACACCATTATTCGATGCTCCGTCAATCTCAATAACATCAAGGAATCGTCCTTCGATGTTCTCTTTGCAGACTTCACATTCGTTGCACGGTTCAAAATTTTTCGGGTTTGGATTGAGACAATTGACTGCGCGGGCAAGAATTC
>JANONI010000066.1:0-6555 GCA_031420755.1 Bacteroidota bacterium
GGATGAAAATGGGAATCTCGTAATTCATTAATCTGAACAATCGAGAGCTGACCCGCAACTGTGATTGGCGCCGTAGGCGCCATAAGCCAGGAGACCTGCCAATGTTTTAATTCAATACTCCTTCGAGGACAGAGGATGGATTGAGAAATTATGTTTACGATTATTTTTTCTTAGCCCAACTTTCTACTGATGAAGGTTGGGCTTTTTTGTTTCTAAATCTATTGTGAAAAAAATTATCATTATATCATTAGTGTTAGCGCATTCTCTTTATTGTGAAGAGGATTCTTCACGCGTGTACAAATTGAATGATATTGTAGTCACGGGAACACGTAATCCCGTGGCAGTTGAAAAGCTTTCGTCAACAGTTCAAATTGCAGATAGTGTTATGATTGCACAGAACAATGGTTCTACAGTTGCAGATGTTATCCGTTCGTTATCGGGAGTATCGCTTCGAAGCTATGGTGGAAACGCAGCTCTGCAATCTATTTCAATTCGGGGGATGGGATCAGATTATTCTTTGATTCTTGTTAATGGACAACGTTTTACAACATTCCAAACGAATACAGTTGATATAGGAATATTTTCGTTATTGGATGTCGATCGAATTGAAGTTGCTGCCGGTGGAAATTCTTCATTGTATGGTGCTGATGCAGTGGGTGGTGTGGTAAATATTATTACAAAAAAACCAAATGGTAGAACAACTGGTTCAATTTCATGCAATATCGGGTCGTTTGGAATGAATGGTTTTCAATTCTCTATTGGAAGTGGTGATGAACAATTTTCTCTTCTTGCTTCATTAAGAAAAGAACGAGCAAGTAATAATTTTGATTTCTTTTATTTCGACGGGATCATACAAAAAAAATTACAAAGAGCTGGGTCTGATTATTTGTTCAGTAATTATTCAATTACGGCACGAAATGTTTTTGATACTATTGCAGTTTCTACTATTACGATACGTTATTCTAATGCTGATAGAGGGCAGCCCGATGCCGTAACGAGTAATTATCAGAATAATCTCGCTCGGATTAATGATAAAGATCTTTTTATCAATAGTAATACGGAAATCGAACTTTCCAATGTAATAGCACTTACGTTGCCGGTTTCATTCTACAATAAATATCAAACATATCGTAATCCGAATCTCACTTCAAATAATTTGCCGTTATCGAGTTTCTATGAGAACAACAATTTTTCTTTTGCGCCATTATTTCACCTTTCGTTTTTTCCTGAACATATTCTCATTGTAGGAAGTGATGCAACAATTGCTTCAATCTCAAGCAATGAAGTCTTTCAGTCGCGGCGCGTGCAATTCAGCGGATTTATATCCTCTCAGCACACGTTCAATATTCCGTTTGAAATCATTGTTTTTCCATCCGCCCGTTATGATTCTTTTTCGGATATGGAGGGAGCTTTATCACCAAAGATTGGAATTAATATTGGAATTTTAGATCAACCTTTATTGCGATTGCGAACGAGTTATGGTAAAAATTATCGTGTCCCAACTTTTAATGATCTTTATTGGATTAATGGTGGAAATCCATTACTAAAGCCGGAACGTTCAAATAATTTTGATGCTGGAATTATTGCCGGTGTAAGTGATGAACTGCTCGATGCAAATATTGAAATGAACTATTTTGCCATTGATGCGAGTAATAAAATAGTGTGGCAGCCAATGTCAGGGAATTTATGGTCACCAAAAAATCTTCAATCTGTTTCTTCAAAAGGTCTCGAAATATCAGTTAAAGCGAATATCCTTAAGAATATTTTGATGGTGAATTATCATTATAATTTTGTACATGCTGTTAAAACAAGTAGTGATTATCCGGGTGATGATACTCAAAAAAAAATATTAGCATTTGTCCCTCAAAAAACTTCAACATTTATCGTGGGCAGTTCTTTTAATGGTATTTCAATGAATGTACTTTATTCGTTTATCGGTTACCGTTATCAAACAGCCGATAATAATCCGCGTTTCATCTTACCTACATTTGACAAGATCGATCTAAATCTATCGTATAGTATTACACTTTCATCAATGTCGGTTCGTTTCAAATTTGAAGCAAATAATATCTTTAATACAGATTATCAATTGATCTCAGGTTATCCAATGCCATTAAAAAATTATATGATGACTTCAGAAATTTTTTTCTACTAATCCAATAACTCTTTACTAAAGGAAACATAATGAAAATAACCATCGTCATTCTCTTCTCGATTCTGCTATTTGCCGGATGCAAAATGGATGATCCGAATGCTCCTGTTCTGGAAAATCCAGTCGTTACAAAAGGAGTTTATATTCTGAACGAAGGAGGATTCACAAAATCGAATTCTTCATTATCCGTATATGTTCCGGATTCAAATAAAGTGTATCCCGATGTGTTCAACGCTGCAAATAACCGTTCGCTGGGTGATGTTGCAAATGATATTGTATTTTATAATAACAAAGCCTATATCGTTGTGAACAATTCGCATAAGATTGAAATTATTTCGACCGAAACACATAAAACTCTTGGAATAATTCAAGTTCCCGGAAATTCACCATTTAAGATTGTTATTCTTAATGAGTCAAAAGGATATTTCACAAATCTTTACAAAGGAACGGTAACATCCTTTAATCCTACATCATATTCTATCATAAAGGAAAATATTACAGTTGGAATGAATCCGCAGGGGATTGCGGCAGCAAACGGAAAAATATTTGTCTGTAATTCCGGTTACGGATATGATAGCACTGTTTCTGTCATCGATCCAAATGTAGATTCAGTTGTTGCTACTATAAAAGTTGGGAAATCCCCGGCGGATATTGCAGTAGACAATGATGGTGAAATCTTAGTTCTCAATAATGGATTTACTGATTTCAGCAATTCGAGCAACGATACCCCTGGAAGTATTTCAGTAATTGATCCGAAATCACTTTCTGTTGTTTCAGCAATATCATTGCCTCTTGCATCATTCGGTCATCCCAATGAACTTGCTGTTTCAAATAAAGGCTATGGGTTTACGGTTGTGAAAAATGGGATTTTGAAATTTGATACAAAATTAAATTCAATCATATCTTCACAATTCATTCCGAAAACATCATATTCAATTGCCGTTGATAATGTGACAGAACGAATCTATCTTGGCGATGCGAAAGATTATAACTCTAACGGAAAAATTTATGTGTATGAAAAAAATGCTATCCTAAAAGATTCTGTAACTGTTGGTATCATTCCCGGAACGATTATCTTTAAACGGTAAATTTTTGTTTCTACTTTTGGACATGGTTAATGGCGATGATATTCATCGCCTTTTTTGTTTTTTCTGGCTATATTCTTAAAGAATTTCACACATTTTAGGGAACACAATGCCGTCAATTTCAATATCATCGGGTGTACTTCAAGAAAATCTCAATAATCAGTTCACATCATTTGCCACCCATTCTATCATTAAACGACTCTGGGAAAAAGATCATACGATTTGGCGCAGTGAAGATGTCCACAAGAAATCCATTCTCAATCGTCTGGGCTGGCTGCATAGTCTTGATCTGATGCTCACAAATGTTGATTCACTTATCGCGTTTGGGAATGAAATTAAAGATGCTGGATTTAAAAATGTGGTTGTACTGGGAATGGGAGGAAGCAGTTTGTGTCCCGATGTGTGCCGCGCAACATTTGGTTCTGCATTCGGTTTTCCTCAGTTGCTGGTGTTAGACAGTACTAATCCAACTTCAGTATTACGGATTGAGCAACAGATCGATCTTGCAAAAACATTGTTCATCGTTGCTTCCAAATCCGGTGGCACAACGGAAACAAATATGTTCTACCAATATTTTTACGATCGTGTCGATTCGATCAAAAAGAATCCGGGCGAGAATTTCATTGCTGTTACCGATGCGAATACTAAAATGGAGAACATCGCAAAAGAGAAACAATTCCGACGGATTTTTATTAACCCGGAAGATATTGGTGGAAGGTATTCTGCACTTTCCTATTTTGGACTTGTTCCGATGGCATTGATTGGTATGGATGTTAAGAAATTACTTCATTCAGCTGATGAAATAAGAAAGCAGAGCCGTTTTGAGACGGTACAGAATCCTGCGGCTCAGATCGGTTTATTAATGGGCGAAGCGCATAACGAAGACATTGATAAGATGACATTCATTCTTTCCAAAGAGATTGCGTCATTCGGTTATTGGGCAGAACAGTTGATTGCCGAGAGTACAGGAAAAGAAGGGAAAGGAATTTTACCGGTTGAAGGGGAGATCATTCCGCAAAGTTTTGATGCAAATAAATTTGGGGAAGATCGCTTCTTTATATTTTTACTCCTCGAAAAGGATTTGCAAAAATATTCTCTGCTGCAAAAAGAATTAGCCGGGAAAAATATTCCTTATGCAAATATAATATTGAAAGACATTAATGAACTTGGTTCGCAGTTCTTTCTTTGGGAATTTGCCACGGCAATTTCTGCTGTTGTATTAAAGATCAATCCTTTTGATGAACCAAATGTGAAAGAAAGTAAAGATAACACCGTGCGAGTGATTGAAGAATTTAAGCAACAAGGTAAACTTCCTGTGAACAATTTGGCAATCGCGCAAATGCCGTATTCGATCTTTGCAGAACCAGCGTATATATCAAAACTTTCTGCATCTTCAGTATCTTCACTGCTGAAGAAACACTTTTCGGGAAATAAAAACGAAGATTACATTGCCCTTCTTGTATATATTGATCAAAATCCAGAGAACGAAAAAATTCTTTATACGCTTAGAGAAGACCTGACGAAAATGTTTGGCTTACCGGTAACAGTCGGCTTTGGTCCGCGATATTTACATTCAACAGGACAATTGCACAAAGGGGGAAAATCGAACGGTATTTTCTTGATCATTGCGGGCGATGAACTGCGCGATATAAAAATTCCCGATGAAGTATTCTCATTTGAAGTATTAAAAAATGCTCAATCGTTAGGTGATTACCAATCTTTTGCAAACAGAAATTCGCGATTATTATATCTTCATATTTCTGGCGATGTAGGAAAAGGATTAAAACAAATTTCAGACGAAATAATAAAATGATTTTTAACAAGTACTAAAAAACTGCATTAACAATATTCCGAATTATTTATGAATGACCTTATAGCAAAACTCTCAGGCGGTCTTATTGTCTCCTGTCGATCAGAAAACGATGATCCATTCAATACACCGGAACTTATCGCTAAATTTGCTTTAGCAGCTCAAATGGGAGGGGCGGCAGCGATTCGAGCGCAGGGTATTGAAAACATCAAAGCGATTCGTGAACAAGTAAGTATTCCGATTATCGGAATTGTTGAAGGTCGATTTGAAAATGATTGGGTTTGTATCACTCCTGATTTTAGCGATATCGATAATATTATTGATGCAGGGGCAGACATCATTGCCCTTGATGTTACGCCTCGAAAACGTCCGAATGGAATGGATGGAATTGAATTTTTTGATGACGTTCGAAATAAATATGACATTCCTTTTATGGCAGACATTTCTTCGTTTGAAGAAGGAATTCGGGCAGCCGAAATGGGAGCCGATATTCTTGCAACCACGCTTTCAGGTTTTACTCATTACACAGAAAAATTTGCGACCAATCAACCGGATTATGAACTTGTTGAACAATTATTCAGAGGGACAAAAATACCAACTGTTGCTTCGGGAAGAATCTGGAATCCACAACAAGCACACGAAGCATTAACACGGGGAGCATTTTCCGTTATTGTTGGTTCCGCAATCACCCGTCCGAGAGATATCACAAAAAAATTTGTGGATACAATGAATTTGCATATACACTAAATTAAATATTTCGTAACTACTCAGAAATAAAAATATGCCACAAAATCACAAAAACACAAAAGTTCACAAAATTTGTTTATAAACTTAACGGAATTTCGTGTTTTTGTGTTTTAGTGGCAAGCAATGCTCACTGAATCTGAGTAATTACTATTTCTTACATAGGAACACTGAATGAAAAAATTAGCATCTGCATTTTTCTTTTTTTTAATAATCACTGGTTGTTTACATGCTCAATCCGTGTATCTTCCCGCAACACATTCCGTCTATAAATATTTGGATAAGATGGAAGCCAAGCAAGTAATTGTTGGTTATCGTGATGCGGTAAAGCCTCTTTCGCGGGAAGTAATTGCGAGATTCATTATTCAAATTGATACGACTTCAATGCCGTTAACACAGATTGAACAGGAAGAACAATTTTATTATAAGGAAGAATTTTTTCAGGAATTGGAAAATCTCGGTTATGAAAATATTATTGAAGAGCGGTGGCATTTATATCAATACCAAAGTGATCCGGGAAATTTTAATATCGATCTGATCGGCGGATACTCGTACCACAAGCGTGCTGATGGAAAAAATACTAAGATAACATCAAACGGTCTGAATGCGTATGGATATTTGGGAAAACAAATTGGCACGTATTTTATGTTCCGAGACAATTCAGAATCGGGGTCGTACATCAGTGCTTCCCGACCACTTTCTTCTGAACCCGCTCAAGTAATTGCAAGAAATTTAGGAAGTTTTATTAATTATGATCCGATCGA
>JANONI010000067.1:0-2542 GCA_031420755.1 Bacteroidota bacterium
TGTCGCGCGCGAATTCATCAATAATAGGTTCTTAGAGATGCCCTTAAATCATAAAATTTTTTTCCCAAAAAATCGAAAATAAATAAATTGTGGCAACCATAACATACATCGAAGCAATTTCAAAAGGTCTCTGGGAAGAAATGGAACGCGATAAATCAGTATTCCTTCTTGGAGAGGATATTGGTTTGTACGGTGGAGCATTTAAAGTTACCAAGGGATTTATACAACATTTTGGTGAAGATCGCGTAATTGATACAGTGCTTGCAGAAACTGCAATTCTTGGTGCGGCTACAGGCGCGGCAGTTGTCGGGATGCGTCCGGTTGCAGAAATGCAATTTGCGGATTTTGTAACGACGGGATTCAGTCAGTTAGTGAATAACGCAGCTTCCATTCATTATCGCTGGCATGTTCCGTGTCCGATGGTTGTTCGTCTTCCAAGCGGAGCGGGAATTCATGGCGGACCGTTTCATTCGCGCAATCCGGAAGCGTGGTTTTTTCATCAACCCGGTTTTAAAATTGTTGCGCCGTCAACTCCGTATGATGCGAAAGGATTGATCAAAGCGGCGATTCGTGATAACAATCCTGTTTTGTATTTCGAACATAAACGTTTGTACCGCCACATTAAAGGTGAAGTACCGGACACAGATTATATTGTTGAGATTGGAAAGGGAGATGTGAAAAGGGAAGGGAAAGATATTTCTGTGATCACGTACGGTTCTATGGTGCATATGGCTTTGGAAGCTGCAGAAGTTTTACAACATGAAAACGGCGTAAGTGTTGAAGTTGTTGATCTGCGTAGTTTAATGCCGCTTGATACGGAATTGATTTATTCCTCAGTTCGGAAAACCGGAAAAGTTTTGATTGCACATGAGGATAATATTACAGGCGGTATTGGTGGAGAAATTTCTGCATTGATTACAGAGAATTGTTTTCAATATCTTGATGCACCAATCAAAAGAATCGGTGCGATTGATACGCCAACGCCGTACAGTCCGCCGTTGGAAGAATATTTTTTACCGAATACAAAAAAAGTTGTTGCCGCTCTAAAAGAATTAGGAGCATTTTAAAAATGTCAATACAACCAAAAAAATTTTACACAGAAGCAGAATACCTTGAATTAGAGCGAGCAGCGAATTTTAAAAGCGAATTCTATCAGGGAGAAATATTTGCCATGTCCGGTGCTTCGGTTCAACATACAATTGTTGTTACGAATATTGTCGCTTCATTGCATCAACAGCTACGAAAAAAACCGTGTACTGTTCACGCTTCGGATTTACGTGTAAGAGTAGAAAAAAACACACTCTATACATATCCCGATATTGTTGTTGTGTGTAGTGATGCTAAATTTCGCGATGAACAAAAAGATACCCTGACAAATCCTTTGTTGATTGTTGAAGTGTTATCAAAATCTACAGAACAATATGATCGTGTAAAGAAATTTGAACTTTATCGCGGATTGGATTCTTTGCAGGAGTATATTCTTGTATCGCAAAATGAATTTCGTGTTGAACTTTTTACGAAACAAAATCAGCAGCAATGGATTTTTAGCGAAGTAACAGATAAAAATGGTTTACTAAAAATTCATTCTATTGATGCAGTGCTTTCAGTTGAAGATATTTACGAAAAAATAGTTTTTGAATAAATGAATCTGCTCTAATTATTTGTGGAAAACAATTGCCAAATTTTGATTGGATGTGATGCGATGCATGCTACGCATTTCTAAAAATTGAAATTAGATTTTTTTAGCAAGACTTCACGAAACATTCCGTGTACTGAAGATTCACTGTATAAATCATATCACTAAATAAAAAAATATGACTCTAGTTGATGTTATCATGCCTCAAATGGGCGAAAGTATTGCCGAAGGAACGATCTCCAAATGGCATAAAAAAATTGGCGACAAAATCGCCAAAGATGAAACTTTGCTTGAAATCAGCACGGATAAAGTCGATTCGGAAATCCCTTCGCCAGCCGCCGGAATAGTTGCTGAATTATTATTTCAGGAAACGACAACGGTCGGAGTTCACACGATCATTGCGCGGATCAATACGGATGTGAGTGCATCAGTAAGTTCATCTCCTGCTCCAATTCCATCTGCGCCGAAAGTTGAAGCAAAACCGAAAGTCGAGGCGAAATCGAAAGTCGAGGCAAAGCCGAAAACCGCGCCAAAACCGAAAACTGCGCCGAAGCCGAAAGCCGCTCCGAAAGTTGAAGCGAAACAAGCCGAACCGAAAACGGAAGCAAAGCAATCTGCGCCGAAGGTTAGCGCAACGAGCGCAACACAAATGCCGGCGGATTTCGCGCAAATGGTTGTTAATCAATTGATTCACGCGCAAAAAAGGGGGCTCGAAATTACGACACAGCAGACGACTCTGGTCTTAAAAACCGTTTCGGACGTGATGGGAATGTCGAATAATGCGCCGACCGAAGCGTTATCGAGTTGGGCGAAACAAGGCGCAGAAAGTTTTATTGCGGCACAAAAACAATTTGCCGAAATTGCGATGAAACAAAGCGCGGATTTGATGCAAGCCGTCCAATCGGG
>JANONI010000068.1:0-2367 GCA_031420755.1 Bacteroidota bacterium
ACAAGTGCAACCAAAACCAAACAGAACCCCGTAAGGCCTGCCCGCCGCTGCGCTCTGGCAGGCGGGGGTTCAATATGTAACATTACGCTGTGTAGTTACGAAGATTGTTATGAATGATACTTCGCCGGAAATTATAGCCCAAATGCAGAAAATGTACGCTGCACTTACACCCAGGCAGAAATTGATGAAAGTATCTTCATTATTTTCGACCGCTAAAAGAGCTGCGAGAAGTGCAATTCTTCGCGAGACACCAGACATTTCTGAGAAAGAACTGACGCTTAAAATTTTCCGCAGACTTTACCAAAGCTCACTTTCCGAAGAATACATACAAGGTTTTGAAAAATATTACCGGCAACTTTAATCACGACAAAGTCTTTATTGAAAATAAATTCTTCCATATCCGAAATTCTTACATCGTTAAATCCCTTGCGGTTGGAACAACAATCCATTGCCCTTGTTCCAACAATGGGATTTTTACATGAAGGGCACCTTTCCCTTATTAGAAAAGCAAAAAGTGAAAACGACGTTGTTGTTGTTTCTATCTTTGTCAATCCTGCGCAGTTTGGACCAAACGAAGATTTCGCCCGGTATCCTCGAGATATCGAACGAGACAGCGAACTTGCTAACCTTGCAGGCTGCGATATTCTTTTTACTCCCTCGGTTGAAGAAATGTATCCAGCCGGATTTTCTTCTCATGTAGTTGTGGAAAATATTTCATCGGTGTTGGAAGGGAAATTTCGTCCATCGCACTTTAAAGGCGTTACAACGGTTGTGTTGAAATTATTAAATATCGTTCAGCCGCGAATTGCATATTTTGGACAAAAGGATATCCAACAATGTGTTGTGATTAAAAAAATGGTGAACGATCTTAATCTACCGACTGAAATTTCAATTATTCCAACATTACGGGAATCGGATGGGCTGGCGATGAGTTCACGCAATGTGTATCTCAATACAGAAGAAAGAAAAAATGCTGTTGTATTGAATCAATCATTGTGTTTAGCAGAGAATCTCATTCAAAAAGGTGAACGCAATTCAGAAAAGATCGTCAAGGAAATGATGAAATTGATTCAATCGAAAAATCCAACGGCGATTGATTATGTTGAGATTGTTGGATCGGAAAATTTAGAAAAAAAAAATACTATTACTTCGGGTGAGACGATATTGATTCCGCTCGCAGTTCGGTTCGGAACAACTCGTTTAATTGATAATATTATTATTAAAGTTTAGGAAATAAAATGCACACAAAATTTTCTACCGTGATTATGGCCGCCGGCAAAGGTACGCGGATGAATGATTCGTCCAAAGCAAAAGTTATGTTCCCCGTAAATAAAAAACCGATGATTCAGCATGTTGTTGAGTTGGCACAGTCACTCAGTTCTGAGCGAATTATTCCCATCGTGGGATTTCAACGTGAATCAGTCATTGAATTTCTGAATAGTGTTGCTCACAAAGTTGAAACAGTCGTTCAAGATCCGCAATTGGGTACCGGGCATGCGGTAATGCAGACAGAACCATTGCTCCGAAATTATGTTGGAGATGTGCTGGTGTTGTCGGGAGATGTTCCGCTGTTACGCAAAGAAACTATTGCAAAGCTGATCAAGCATCATCGTGAATCGAACGCGGTCGGAACAATTCTTACAGCAATTCTCGACGATGCAACGGGGTATGGAAGAATTCTTCGCAACAACAGCGGTATCGTTACCGCGATTATTGAACACAAAGATGCTTCAGACGATCAGAGATTAGTGAAAGAGATCAATTCCGGAATCTATATTTTTGATGCGAAATTCCTTTTTGAAGCATTACAGCATATTAATCCGCACAATGTTCAAAATGAATATTATCTTACGGATATTTTTGGATATTTTTGGAATCACCATTTTATTATTTCCGCCGTTTCTGCTGATGATTTCAACGAAATACTGGGGATCAACACGCTAGATCAACTCCAAGAAGCTGAAGATGTTCTTAATGCACGGAACAAATAGCGAGTAATATTTGTCTATATTGACAAAGCAGGTAGATTTTCATAATTTGAATAAGAGAAAGAGGTGATGGTATGAAAAAAATGCGAAGCTCGAAGAGTCCTTGCGAAGCATCCTTCGGATCGGACATCCTTCGGATATTTGTCATGATTGTAATCTTCGGTATTTCAACTGCCTTTGCTCAATTCAAACAAAAAGCGGGAGAGCAGCCAAAGATTTCAGATTCGTTCATTCAAACGCAGTCTGCGAGCGATTGGTTTAATCTGTTCAATCCAAATAATTTTCAGATGCATCATACATATTCTGCAAGTTACTCATCATTCAGCGGTAATGGTCTTGCGTTACAGCGGTACACCAATACAATGGTCTATCAATTCGC
>JANONI010000069.1:0-2804 GCA_031420755.1 Bacteroidota bacterium
GTTACAGCAAAAATAGATTTTGCATCTGTTTGTAGACTGCCGAATTTGTTGGAACTGAGCGCTATGAAAGTTTTTGCGCTTGGCGGCAGAGCGAAGTGGAAAGATTATGTGGATCTGTATTTTATTCTGAAATCGCACCATTCATTGCGACAAATTTGTCGTAAAGCAGAACATCTGTATGACGATCTTTTTTCACCTAAACTATTGCGTCAGCAATTATCGTATTTCGACGATATCGATTACAGTGAAGAAGTGGAATTGATGAGCAGCGAAGTTACAAAAGAAGAAGTGAAGAAATTTCTGATAGACACTGCCACCGAGGAATTTTAAGCTGAAGTTACAGCTATGGTTTTCACGGTATCGAAAATGAATTTTCGTCGGGGAATTTTTTTAATTAAAATATAATTTAAGAGATGTCAGATACCTTCTATTATAGGTCGAAGACTTGTTGAGCGGGCAGGTGTGGCATAAAAAAACACGCTGTGTAGTTACGAAAAATCATATATTTCCATGAATATTAAATTTCATCCCCATGCTTTGCAGCGAATGATTGAACGAGGCGCCATTGAAGAGGAAGTGCTGCAAACGGTAAACGAAGGTGAGAAATTTCCCGTAAAGTTTGGCAGGGTTGGCTTTCGAAGAAATTTTGTATTTAACAACACTTGGAGAAATAAGAGATACCCGATGAAACAAGTGGAAGTGTACGGAGTTGAAGAATCTGGGGAACTTCTCGTTATCACTGTGCTGGTAAAATATTTTTAGGAGGAAAAATTATGGAAATAACATACGACCCCCGGTATAACATTGCGTTTATAAAATTCAGAGATACAACAGAGGAAGTTGAAACGTTGCACCTTAGCGATGAATTGAATATTGATATTTCTACAGACGGTAAAATTTATGGCTTAGAATTATTAAATGCTAACGAACAATTAACGCCGGAGAAAGGTTTGAAATTCATCAATGAAGCACATAGTAAAACTGTGGAAGTGGCTCTTTCATAGTGCAGAATGCAAGTGCATTGACGGAGTTTGAGACGCACGAGCGATTAGGCACGATTGATAGTTGGCGAAATATTTTATCGAACAAGATCAGCGCGTTGTTCCGTTTTGAGCCAAAGGATGTAGCAGATATCTGGATTCTTTCCAAGAAAAAAGCATTTGAGTGGAAAATAATTCTCGACGAAGCGAAAACGAAAGAAGCCGGTGGCGGTGTAGGCAAAAAATAAAAAATAGAAAAAATCAATCGTCATTCCCGCATGCTCCGCTATACGGTATCCCGTACAGCGGGATTCTTAGCGGGAATCTACAGAATGCCTGCCTGCACCAATGGTGTTCCTTAGGAACCGTCAGGCAGGGATGCCCGACTGAATTTCCGACTTTTGTTCCGCTTTCAGAATGCCGTGAGTGCGGAATGCAAAAGCGGCAGATTCCGTCTAGGCGGGATTCGAAGATCGGAGCCAAAAACGTGAAGGAAGCGGACAGGGATGTTACGGAGAATTCTTAAGAAATGGAAAACTTTACTCTATCAATACACGCTCAAAAAGTAATTCATGAAAGAAAAATAAATTATGAATGGATAGAAAGTGCTATTAATGATCCGGATAAAATTGAAGCTGATGCGGTATATGTAGAATGAGAACATAAATTCAAAATTATAAAAGCAAATGGAAATAAAGTTCTAAGAGTAATTTGTAAGAAGTCGGTAAAACCCGTTTTAATAGTAACGGTTTTTTTTGACAGAAGGATGAAAGGAGTTCTATGATGAAACTTCATTATGATCAACATGTTGATGCATTGTATATCCGATTAGATGAATCCAATATTATGGATTCAGAAGAAGTAAAGGAAGGGATTGTATTGGATTACAATAAAGAAAACCAGGTGGTTGGTATAGAAATTCTCAATGTAAGTAAAAGAATACCGTTGACCGACTTAAAAAAAATGCAATTCGAATATGCCTAATGGCAGTATTCAAAGGTCGGAAATCAGAAGTAGGATAGATTACCTCTGAGAAGTATTTTGATGACGCTTTACAATGAATAATGTTTTGGTCCCTTAGTGCCTGCCCGACGATTTTTTGCTCATCCTGAGCAAGCCCGAGTCGAGGGAGCGCCGAAGGAAGGCGAACTTTTTGTGGCAAAGAACAGATTTACCACGGAGCATTTAAATTGCTTTGTAATAATTAGTTGTTTTTTTTGTATTTTAGTGCCAGCCCGCTATGTATTTTAGCGGGCCTTTGTGGCAATAAATAAAGAAAATTATGTCGACAGAAGAAATAACAGTAAAAAAAGAAACAGAAAGTAGTATTGATGTCTTTGCACTACTCGGTGCAGTGTGGTCGAAACGCAAACTCATTCTTATCATCGTTGGGGTTTCTACGGTTTTAAGTATTGGTATTAGTTTGATATTACAAGAGAGCTTTCTTGCCACAACCGTTATTCTACCGGAAGCGGATAAGAGCAAACTTTCTTCGATGGGGGGACTTTCCGATCTTGCGTCGCTCGCGGGGATAAGTGCCGGCGGTGATGGATCGTTATTAAAGCTGTACCCAACGATATTAAAAGCGAAACGCTTTTAAAGAATGTTCTTTATAAAAAATATCAAACGAAAAAATTTTCTCAACCGGCAAATCTAATAGAGTATTGGGAAATTGAAGCAAAAACACCGGAATTACAATTTGAGACAGGTTTAAAATCTCTCACAGAACTTCTTCAAGTTTCCATGGATAATAAGACCTCGGTCATTACAATGCAGATATCCATGCCGGAACCGCAATTAGCAGCAGATATTCTTAATGAAGTG
>JANONI010000070.1:0-1622 GCA_031420755.1 Bacteroidota bacterium
GTTGTTTTAGAGATATGTTTAGAAGACACTATTCGCCTCATTTTGTTATTCATAAGCGGTAATAAATTATATTAAAGTAGAAAAAAAATGAGGGTGGAACAAGAAGTGCTTACAGGACTTTTCGATTTCACAAAGGGATGATACTGCACTTAATACATATCAATCTTAAAATCAGAAGGATAAATTATCGCCTTGTACTCTACAACATTGATAATCTCGGGGTTGTTGCTTTTGTTTCTTGAACTGATTCTGTTTCCAAAAAAATGAAGATACAGGATTGTATCGGATTTTTGTTGGTATAAAATTGTCGTTCCCAATGAGGATTTTTCCTCAAATCCAAGATTGATCAATGATATTGGTTTATCATTTTTCAGAAAACTTTTACCTCCGCCCCCCTCTTCAACAGGAAGGATAAAATATTGCTGAGCTTTGAATACTATTGTTAACAATTCATTTCTGACATCTACCGACTGATATTTTTGTTCGACACTTATTTTTTTAACTCTTTCAAAATGTGAATTTAAAACAACTGCCGAAGTTATTGTATTTACAGGTACACCGATCAGGATTACGAGGCAGATATAGTATCCGACGCGTACTATCAACGAAGATTTTTTTTGATCCAATTTGCTTGCATTTATTTTTTTTCTTGACAAAATGAAAAGTATCGGGTTGACGACAAAAAAAAAAAGAAAAGAAATGAACATTGAAAGATACGTTCCCAATTTTACAATCGGCATTGGCTGACCGTTAACTTCTGCAAGTGCTTGTTTAAGGGTATTGTATCCCGCAAACCATAGGTCAATTGATAAAATTTTAAAGAGTGTCACCCAAATATCATGAAACCGCATATGCAAATAAAATATTCCATATACCGTAAGCAGTAACACTACGAAACCAATAAAAAATATAACAAAGATTGATGACCATGGCGAACCCGTGTTTGTTTTAATTGTTTCGTTCATACGTCACTCCATGTTTAGACATTGTTGCAGTATATTGAATTTTCCCCGTCAGTCCATTGATATTCGCAAAATCTGGTCGAATCCCTTTTGCAAATGTATCATTGCTTGCCGCAACTAATTGCACAAGAGAATCTCCTTGGTACGTAACAAATGTTCCTCCAGGAGTCTGCGGTTCATTAATTTCAAATATCCCATCGTATATTTTTTTTCCATAAAGAGTATTAAACACATCAACAAACGATTTTTCTTTTCCGGCGGATTGATTATAATAGTGACGGAGTGTTGACAATGTCCGTCTGTAAATTTCAAGGTGAACAATGCCACCATTAATACTGTATGAACGCACTGCGAAAAGATTTTCTCGCTGAAGTGTAGGCGTACGATAGCTCGTCACTGTAAAAGCAGCAAACGCAAGAATGTGGAAGGTGAACAAACTTGCAATTATTATTTTCCATTTTGTGAAAAATGCTTTTCTGACAACGAAAAAATAGAGTAAAATCAAAAATACTGTCCCTCCGATCATTCCTCCGAACACTGAATTCCACATATCATGTTGATCATAACCAATAAAAAAAGGAATACCGACACAAACGCATCCAACAAAAAGCCAAAGAAGAAATTTCATAAAAGCCCCTGATGATTTTATTGAGATTAATT
>JANONI010000071.1:0-1677 GCA_031420755.1 Bacteroidota bacterium
TGTAAACTGAGATAGGTAACACACTCTAAAAAGAAAAATCCGCATTGTTAAAGTGCGGGTTTTTTGCTGCCCCACAAGGATTCGAACCTCGATAAGCAGAGTCAGAGTCTGCTGTCTTAGCCGTTAGACGATGGGGCAATTGGTTTACTAAAATAAAAAAATGTGGACCGAGAATCTACTTTCTTTTTTACTTTCTTTTTTACTTTCTTTTTAAATTTTCTATAATTTTTTCCACTCGTTCTTTTGTTTTATCGCTCACTTTTGCTGTGATAATAATATCATTCTCTTCATATTTCTGTTCGGTAATTTCGGTGAGATCGTGAAGAAGTGATATTGTTTTGTAATCTGTATTGGAAATTGTGAATGTCATTTCGGTGAATGCCGAATGGATCATCGAAAGAAGCATCTCTTTTAATCCGAGAATATTTATTCCGCGATGGGCGGAGATGAAAACGGATGGTTCATATTTCGATTGAAGATTTTTTATAATACTTCTATCTTCGATGGAATCTATTTTGTTGAACACATAGATCGCTGTTTTATTTGCAATGCCAAGTTCTGCAATTGTATTTTTCACGACTTCAATTTGCTCTTCCATTTGTGGATGAGAAAGATCGATCACGTGAAGCAAAATATCGGCTTCAATCACTTCTTCAAGCGTGCTTTTGAACGAAGCGACCAAATGATGGGGGAGTTTTCGAATAAATCCGACCGTATCTGTTACCATTGCGCCAGTTGATGTATCTAACGCAACTAATCTGGTTGTGGGATCGAGTGTAGCAAATAAACGATTTTCTACAAATACTTTTGAATCGGAAAGAGTGTTGAGCAATGTTGATTTACCAACGTTTGTATAGCCGACAAGCGCAATACTGTAAAATTCTTTTCTTCCGCTTCGCTGAGTTGTCCGTTGCGTTGCGATCTTTTCGAGCTTCACTTTCAATACGGAAATTCTTTCGCGGATCATTCGGCGGTCGGTTTCGATCTGTGTTTCGCCGGGACCTTTTGTGCCGATACCACCGTATTGTTTTGAAAGGTGAGTCCACATGCGAGTGAGGCGGGGAAGCATGTAATTTAACTGAGCAAGTTCAACTTGTGTTTTTGCCTCATTGGTCTTTGCACGTGACGCAAAAATGTCCAGAATCAATCCGCTGCGATCAAGAATCTTTCGTTCAATCATTTCTTCAAGATTTCGCACTTGTGCAGGAGAAAGATCGTCATCAAAAATCACCAACGAGATATCGTCATCCTTACACATTTGTGCAAGTTGTTCAACCTTTCCTTTGCCAATGTAATATGCGGAATCGAATTTATCTTTTACTTGAAGAATCTTATGAAGGACATCTGCTCCGGCAGTGTCTGCAAGCAGAACAAGTTCATCAAGATATTCTTCTTCCTGTTGTTTTGTTGTATTGCGTGTGGCAACACCAACAACAATAGCGCGTTCACGTTTTTCTTTTACAAGATCGATCATCATTATTTTATAGAATCCTTTTCATCATGGGGGGACAAAAACCTACATATATTTAGCCTCGAAAACAAAACGGGATAAAAAAATCAATACAAGAGACATCTGAAAAATTGATTGTCTATTGTCATTCTGATCCGCCACAGGCGGAGAAGAATCTCGTTTTTGATTTTGCCTACGGCTCGTCTACGACCCGTAGGGTAGAGAGT
>JANONI010000072.1:0-1738 GCA_031420755.1 Bacteroidota bacterium
ATAAGAAGTTCCGTAATGGCTATCCGGATGGCGAATTACGGTATTTGGACATTTGCTATATGACGTATTTCCTGCATTTCCCGTCAGTCTCCATATATCAGAAGTAATGGTTGCAAAATTAGTCAACCCCGAAACTTTCTCCGCAATACTCAGCGTATCCCACAAAAATTGTTTCTTGTTCGGCTGTGTGGTTTCCACTCTCAATCTCATTCTATCACCAAAGAATGATGAGACAAAATCAAATCGTTCTCTGCCGTCATCTTGCGTCTGTCCATTGTAAGGGCTGTCGAAATTGCCGTCCGTTCGTTTCAGAATTAACCACCCGTAGTTGTCTCTTGGAAACCTTGTCAAGGTTATAAAAATATTTTTGCTAAACCTTGCCTACGGCTCGTAGAGACAAGGTTGTTAATCATCGTCTTTTCCGTTCTTTTTGTGCGGCAGGCGGTCTATTAAATATTCTGCATTGTATTTTAATAACGCGTAGGCTTCACTCGTCATCGTTATTTCTTTCACTTCTTTCTTCTTTTCGCGCTCTTCGCTCTCTTTATCCGAAGGATGCTCCGCATATAATTCTTCCACTTTTCCAACAAACTCACGCAAAATTTCTCGCGCCTTCAATGAATCCCCTTTTGCTAATGTTGATTTTGCTTTAACGAGTTGTTTGTTCAGTTTTGCAACAATACCGCCTTTTTCTTTCTCATCGTCATCTCGTTTGTCTTTGAGCCAGCCGAGGGAAACGGATTGGCGGGTGTAGGAGAGAAGGGTGTCAAGGAAGTTTAAAGGGACAAAATGATGAGAAAGGGGAATGGCGCCAATTGTTCTCCCTTTTTTTGCGTCTCCTAAAAAATCTCCTCCGATAATTGAATCGGGTTCAAAATCTAGCACAGGGAGTTCTGCCCAACCTTGAATGTAATAGTCTATAATTGCTGGGAGACCTGATGACTCAAACCTAAAGCCCCCTAAACTGTTTCCCGGTTGAATAAAATAAGCGGAATCTCCACCCCATCCAATTCGATGAACTCCACGCCCAGTTAATGCAATCCAACCTTCAGGTGAATCCAAGTTCCGAACATCAATTTCAATGGGAACATCAAACGCCCAAATATCTTGTTTGCTTGAGGTTAAACTTGCTAGTTGGTATTCATAACGAAATAAACTTTCCAATTTGGTTACTTTTGCGTGTACTATTTCATCAACTAGGTTAATAGGAGGAAATGTTAAAACCCGGAGTGTATCTTGAGCAAGTGCGAAACCTACTGTGAGATTCAATATAAATATTGTGATAAACATGTTTGATACCATTTTCATAGCTTACCTCATTCTTATATGGAAGTGATCATTGTGTTCTATTGTGCGGCCACTTGCAAAGTTGCCAATAATTCTTAGCAATATAGGTCGCCTGATATTAATACATCTATTTCGTTGATCTATGCCTGTATATCCAATGTCAGCATTTTCACCAATTCGATGTTCTGCATGCGCTTCTCTAAGCCCCTGCCTCCATCTATTACCAACATCAAATAACCCTCCATTTTCCAAACTCATATCGTTAACACGCAAACGAATTCCTGGGTAAAGTGAATCGTACGAGGCTGCGATATTTTCAACCGCTGATAACAGAGCAACTGTTCCAAAATGATTCCCATAATGCTGTGAAGTTGGTGCAGTTATTCTACACGGGTCGTTCGTTCCAGTGTGATTATCGGGTGTACCAACTAATTCATAATTTGCAGCAGCT
>JANONI010000073.1:0-3798 GCA_031420755.1 Bacteroidota bacterium
AAAATCGCACGAGAAGTTTGTTTCAAAATATGATTTGAACTTTCCTCTTTTATCCGATGAAAGCAAAGAAATCCTGACTGAGTATGGCGTGTGGCAGGAAAAGAGTATGTACGGAAGGAAATATATGGGTGTAGTTCGTACCACTTTTATCATAGACGAAAAAGGGAAAATTTCACACGTCTTTCCTAAAGTTACGGTTGATGGACATACTGAAGAAATATTAACAGCATTGTCTAAATAATGGCGACTGCATACGTATATCGAAAAGCTCATTTTAGTGCCTCGCACCGCTTGTTCGATCCGAACCTTTCCAATGAACAAAACAAGGAGGTATTTGGCGGTTGTTCAAATCCTAACGGACACGGGCATAATTATTACATCGAAGTCTGTATTGCCGGAGAGCCAAATCCAAAAACGGGATTTGTTATTGATCTGAAAAAAGTGAAAGGTGTTCTTCAAAAATATTTTTTGGATAACGTCGATCACAAAAATTTGAATGTTGATGTAGATTTTCTTGCTGGAATAATTCCGACAACAGAAAATATTGCCATTGCCGCTTGGAAACAAATTCAGCCTCATATTACTGAAGGGAAATTATTTTCCATTCGTTTATATGAAACCGAAAATAATTTTGTTGAATACAGAGGAGAATAGTTTTGCCGAAAGAAAAAGTAAATTCAAAAACATTAAAGTTAGAGAAACTCGTTTTCGAACAGTTAAAACTGATCGGTGAAAATCCTAAGCGTGAAGGATTATTGCAAACACCGCATCGTGTTGCAAAATCTCTTCAATTCCTTACAAAAGGATATACGGAAGATGTTAAGACTATTCTTAATGGTGCCGTTTTTAAAGAGGACTATAAAGAAATGGTAATTGTAAAAGACATTGATTATTTTTCAATGTGCGAGCATCATTTATTACCATTCTACGGAAAAATACATATTGCGTATATTCCCAATGGGAAAATTGTAGGATTAAGTAAAATTCCAAGAATTGTGGATATGTTTGCCCGGAGATTGCAAGTGCAGGAGAGAATGACCCGGCAAATTGCTGATACGTTGTATGAAATTCTTAATCCGGAAGGTGTTGCTATTGTGTGCGAGGGAAAACATATGTGTATGATGATGCGCGGTGTAGAAAAACAACATTCACTTGCAACAACAAGTTCTATGCTCGGTGTGTTCCAAAATAATATTAAGACAAGAACTGAATTCCTCAGTCTCATTACCAACAAACTTTCGTAAAATAAAACTGTGATTGAATTAGAAAAAAATTATGTGCCGGTTATTTTGGTGACCGGGGCAACCAAGGGCATTGGACTTGCAATTGCAAACGCTTTTGCCGTCATCGGCTGCAAAGTTATTCTTATCGGAAGAAATAAATCTCAACTTGAGATCAATGCGGGCAAAATTATTGATCAAGGCGGTTACGCATTGCCATTGGTGTGCGATGTTACTTCCGAAACAAGTGTACGCTCTGTAATGGCAGCCATCACAAAAAAAGTAGGTGCTGTAGATGTGTTGGTAAATAATGCAGGCGTAACCGTGTTTGAATCGTTTGAAAAAACTACGGTAAAGGAATTTGATCAAATTGTTGATACAAATCTGCGTGGATATTTTCTCTGCACAAAATCTGTTCTTTCATCAATGTTGAAACAGAAGAAAGGACATATATTTAATATCCATTCTGTTTCTGCAACAACAACATTCAATAACTCAGCCGTATATTCTGCTTCAAAAGCTGGTTCACTTGCACTTTCGAAATGTTTGCGTGCTGAAGTTCGCAAAAAAGGAATTCGTGTGATTGACGTTTTACCCGGTGCCGTTGAAACCGAAATGTGGGACAAAAACTCCAGAAAAAAATTTCACGGTAAAATGTTGCAGCCCGAAGATGTTGCAGATGCAATTGTTTCTCTCTATTGCCAACCGCAGCGAATGACAACCGATGAGATTGTGCTTCGTCCAGTTGAGGGAGATCTATAATGGATTTGAAAAATTCAGTTGCGATCATAACCGGAGCAAGTAAAGGAATAGGCAGAGCTGCGGCATTAGCTCTTTCGAAGGAAGGAGTGAATGTTGTTCTTGCGGCGCGCAGTTCCGAATTACTTTCCATGGTTCAAAAAGAGATTGCCGACGCAGGTGGAAAAGCAATTTCAATTTCAACCGATGTTACTTCGGAAAATTCCGTTCAGAATTTGATTATGGAAACGGAAAAAAGATTCGGCACGATTGATATTCTCATCAACAATGCAGGCGTTGGAATTTTCTCGAATGTTGTTGATCTTAAATTACAGGAATATGAAGCGATGATGGATGTGAATCTTAAGGGTGTTTTTTTGTGCAGCCGCGCCGTCCTTCCGGCGATGATGAAACAACAAAAAGGAGAGATTATCAATATTGCTTCTTTAGCAGGAAAAAATTCTTTTGCCGGAGGAGCGGTCTATTCTGCTACAAAATGGGGTTTGATCGGATTCTCTCGCTCATTGATGCTTGAAGTGAGAGAACATAATATTCGAGTTGTAACAATTTCACCTGGCTCGGTCAATACGCATTTTGCCGATAAAGAAAAAAATGAATCTCAAATAATACAACCGGAAGATGTTGCGGAAACTGTTATATTTGCATTAACAATGCCAAACAGGGTCAATGTCAGTGAAATTGATATTCGTCCCACACTAAAACCGAGATAATACTATCCATTCTTGACACCGCTTTAAAATAATAATGTCAGACAAATACAATTTGTCTGACATTCAACAAAAAACGAAACGATTAATTCTTCATTTGTCGTTCGATGGTGACTTCACGTTCATGTTCCATTGGGGACTCCATCGGTTCATGCATTTCATGCCGCATCATCATTTTGCGCTTCATTTGTTCGGGGCGGTGTGCAAGGGCTTTTTTCCAGATTTTTTGTTGTTCCGGAATTAATGTTTTGTTTTTTTCTGACCATGAATTGATATGATTCATTTGCATGGCAACTTCGTGCACAGCAATTTCATTCATTTTCTTTTCAATTGCGGATTTATCGATGGTTTCGGCATTCATTAAACGGCGGAGTTCAAGTTTTGATGTTGCCACTTTTGCTTTAAGTTCGATCATCTTCTTTTGCGTATCGAACATGATTTTTTCGAATTGTTCTTGCTGCTGATCGGTCAGCTTCAATTCCTTCATCATTTTTCCGTGACGAGGTGTTTGACCAAACGCTGCGAGTACGACGATGATGGATAATAAACCAATGAAAGAGATTCTTAGTTTCATGTTTCCTCCTGATGGTGGTGATTTTTTTCTGTTGCTTCGTTGATTATGTTTCTTTGACACAATGAGATTTGCAAAGTTTAACGTTGTATTGCACAAAACGTTTATTTATTTTAGAGGAAAGCCTGTGAAAAAAAAATCCAATCATATTACCCTGTTGTTGCTTACTGCAATCATTGTTCCCGGTTGTATGGTGTATACTCCAATTGCGGATTTTACGAAGCAGCGATATACCAATACCGTATCGTATTTCAATACTTTCTATAATGCTCAGCGGCTGTTTGATGATGGAGAAAGTGAAGTTGAAAAAGCAAAACGGGATTTTTTAGAACGCGGCTCATCCAATCGAGTATTTACCATTCCGGCTTCTGCCCGTACAAAATTCCAATCTTCAATCGAAAAAAATTCAAAAGTACTTTCGTTCTATCCGAATTCAAAATGGGTTGATGATGCGTTGATGATGATTGGTAAAGCGTATTACTACATGGATGATGACGTACGATCGGAACGAAAATTTTTGGAATTGGCAGTTCAATTTCCC
>JANONI010000074.1:0-3045 GCA_031420755.1 Bacteroidota bacterium
ATTGAACCACCGACGATTGCAAGACCATATGTCAGACCATTAACTCCTCCTCCAAGTCCAGACCAGGTCGTTCCGCTCCACTTAGCAATATAATTTACTGTATTTCCACCGGCTTGTAAAAAATCTCCGGTAACATAAAGGCTGCCTCCTGAATATGCCATTGCCCAAGCATAAGCACTCAATCCGGTTCCCAATGCCGACCATCCCGTTGCGGGATTCCATACAGCAATGTTGGCGACAGAAACAGTTCCAGCCGTCGAGAATGCACCGCCGACATAGATATCACTTCCGTTAAAAGCAAAACTTGTTGCATCACCATTTACTCCAACTCCCGCGCTGTCTAATGCAGACCAGGTTTTACTTGTTAGATTATACTTCGCCACATTGCGGGCGATAACATTTCCCACAGAACTAAAACTTCCGCCGACATAAAGAAAATTTCCGTTTACTGCTGCAGTATATAAAAATCCTGTTACACCGGGCACTGTAAATGTTGGATCCCAATACACATCATTCGGATTACTTGCTAATTTATTAAACGTCGGTGTGCCGTTCTTGTCTGTAGAAAGTTGGTAGCCCCGCGCATCAATACTCCCCTGAAAATTTTCGGGAAGATTCAGTTTTCCATCCGCGCCCAGCACGTTTGAAAGTGTAACAGCTGATTGCTGCGCTTGTGTTACCTGCATTGCAATAAGTGTAATTGCAAGCAAAATTCCCCCAAAATATTTTGTTCCCCGTATAAGAAATGCTTTCATAGTGGTTTCTCCTTTTGTGATTATAAATAGTGGTGTGAATATGATACAAAGCTACAAATAAAGAAAATACTCTTTATCAATCATAACCTCATGGGGATTCCTCCTTTTTTAATTTGAATGATAGTGAAAATATATTGCAAAGTTACAAATATATACTAGAGACATCTGAAAAATGTATCCGCACGCTGTATGCGTGCGTTAAAAATTCTAAATTAATCGTTTTTCGCTGCCGTAAAGGTTGCGGATACATTCAAGTTGTCCGAGAGTTAAACTCTCGGACAGGAACCATTTCGACAGTTCAACTGTCGAAAAACAAATGCTCTTACCCACTTTTCAATTATGACAAGAGTTTTTACACAGTCTCGATCCCTTTGGGACAATCTTGTTTTTGTTTGTTTTTGAGGAGATTGCTTCGTCGCTTCCTGCCCGACTACGCCCGCCAGAACGGCTTTGTCGGGCTGGTCGTTCAGGTGGACGCTCCTCGCCATGACTTTTTCAGATGTCTCTACTACTTAAAATTTGTTCGGTTAAAAGTAGTGCAATCCATTCTCTTGGACTGTTAGTGCCGTCACACTGTGTGAACATTGCACCGTTTGAACTTTTACGAATCTTACCGCTATTTTGAAGAATGCCATTGAGTCAAACTGACGATTTTGTAGGAATAATGCAATTAGGAAAGGATAAAATCTTTTTGTCTACGACCCGTTGGGAAGATCAGTAAATAGCGGCGCAATTAAATCTTTTGGAGAAACGATAGGATTGCTCACCTTCCAGTCTATTTTAAGCGTAGGATCATTAAAACGAATCGAGCGTTCGTGCGCTTTGGAATAATATGCCGAACACTTATAATGGAATGTTGCCTTCTCTGAAAGCACTGAAAATCCGTGGGCAAACCCGGGGGGAATCCATAACTGGGTATTATTGATGGAGGAAAGTTCGATAGAAAAATATTGCCCGAATGTCGGTGAACCAAAACGAACATCAACCGCAACATCAAGCACTTTGCCCGACAGTACTTGACACAATTTTCCCTGCGCAAATTCGCCAACCTGATAATGCAAGCCGCGAATTGTGTCTCGAACGGATTCGGAAACATTGTCCTGCACAAATTTCGCGCTCAACGAGTCGAGTCTTCGACTGCATACTTCTTCATACCGCCGCTCGCTGAACGATTCGAAGAATAATCCACGATCATCCTTCATTACGTTCGGTTGAATGATAACAATTCCTGAAAGAGGTGCGCCGCGAAATTCCATTTTATTCCTCACCCAGAATTTTTTCGAGATACGAGCGATATGCCGAGCGTGGAATTCCATTAATCACTTTTTCAAATTGTTCTCGGTTGATGAATTTCATGGCATAGGCAATCTCTTCGATGCACGCCACTTTTAATCCTTGGCGATCTTCGATGACACCAAAAAAATTTGACGCCTGCACTAACGCTTCGGGAGTTCCGGTATCAAGCCACGCTACACCGCGCCCGATTTTTACAACGTTCAAATTCCCTTCGTTGAGATAGAAATTATTCACATCGGTAATCTCTAACTCTCCGCGCGACGAGGGCTTCAGATTCTTCGAAATATCAACAACGCGATTATCATATACATACAGACCGGGAACTGCATAATTCGATTTCGGTTGTTTCGGTTTTTCTTCAATGGAAAGTGCTTTGCCGCTTTTATCAAAATCAACTACGCCGTACCGTTCCGGATCGTTGACCCGGTATCCAAAGATGGTTGCGCCTTCGGTTCGCTTCAATGCGTTGTAAAAAAAATCTAATTGACCGTAAAAGATATTGTCTCCCAGAACTAAGGTAACATTATCCTTGCCGATGAATTGGTCGCCAAGAATGAACGATTCAGCAATTCCATTTGGCGCCGGCTGCAATACGTAACTAATGGAAAGACCGAGATGCGAACCATCTCCGAATAATAGTTGATACATCGGAATGGTTTCTTTGTTTGAAACGATCAAAATATCTTTGATGCCGCCGAGCATTAGTATAGAGAGCGGATAATAGATCAGCGGTTTATCGTAGATAACGGTAAGCTGTTTGCTGTACACTTTTGTGATTGGATATAACCGAGTGCCTGAACCTCCGGCAAGTACAATACCTTTCATTCAATATTCCTTTAATGTAATTTTCGTAACTACTCAGCAATGAAATTTTATGGATTTCACCTCGTTCCCAAACTCCCAGACTGTGTGAAAACTATTATTTAAGCGTCAATATCCCCGAAATCTTTGAGATTTCGGGGATATATATCGTAAAATTTGACTTTTCACACAG
>JANONI010000075.1:0-2033 GCA_031420755.1 Bacteroidota bacterium
GGTTTTTATTTTGCTGTGAAAGTTTATCTGCAACAAATATATTACTTGCTCGTGCAATTATTACATCCGCACCTTCAGGATTGCCACTACCCATTAATTTTACTTCACACGAAAATTCTTTACCGCCTTTTACAAGATAAAAATCTATTTCTCGGTCAAAACCTTTTGCTTTATCTTTTTTAAATTTTGCCCTAAGATTATCTTTACTTACCGAATAAAGCTTACAAAGTGTTTGCATCAAAGGATTTTCAACTCGCTTTCCTGCCGTACTCCACAAACCGCCTCTTAATTCAGCTCTCTTCACCGCAAGCGTATTTATCACAATTAAACTTTCACTTACATTCAAATCAACACTTACACCTTTGAATTTAATCGTAAGCGTTAAATCTAATTCGTGTTCGGTTTCAACTAAATTTTTAATGCTTTGGTAAAGTATATCGTAATGTTCGTTTGAGGCATCAATTACAATTTCCTTTGTTGAAGAGTTGAACATATTATGAATAGTTTTTTTGTTTAAGCCAGAGTTTATTGCATATTCCTTTGCTGTAAGGTTTGAATTTAGAAATGCTGCTTTATACCAATCTATTGTAATGTCTTTACTTTTTAATTTTGCGGCAATTAGCTTTTTAAAAAATTCAATTGCAAATTGCAAAAATTCAGCATTGAGAAGTGTGACTACCTCTATTCTGTAATCATCCCCTTTCAACAATTTCTTGATTATTCTTTTTGCTACTTCTTCTGGTAATGTCATTTTATTGTTTGTTGAAAATCTTTTAGAGATAAAAAATGTGTCGGGTGTTCATCAAATATTCCATTCGATTTTTTTGACTTCATATAACCAAAATATTTTTCGTCTTTTTCCGTGAGGAAAAAATATCTGTCCAAACTTTTTGCTGTCTTGCCGACTGTACCACTGCCACCAAAAGGGTCAAATACCAAATCGCCTTTGAAAGAGTAATACTGAATTACTCGCTTGCATAGTTCAACTGGAAATACCGCCGAATGGATTTTATCAAAACAAGGATCAATCTTCCAAACATTATTTGTTTCGTAACCATCTGCTACTTTACTTTCTTTTACTGTTTTCCAATCGTATTGCTTAATATTCCAATCTAAAAGTTTTTCCGTGCTTTTGCGATACACCATTAAATATTCTGTCACACTATTGGGTTTATATCCAAGTGGTTTTCGGTGTTGCATAAAACCGCCAATACGATTCTTAACGCTTGCTTCAGGTTTAACCCAAACTATGTCATCAATAAAATCCCATCCCATTTCCATTAAATAAGGATGAATATCGAAAGGAATTGGATAACGCTTGCTTGAATGCGAACGACTAAACCTTGGAATTATAATTGGCGAAGTGTTAACAATTAAAAATCTTCCTTCTTTAGTTATTCTGTAAACTTCTTTGAAAACTGTTGCAAGAAATTCTATATAATCTTTATAGGATGGATAAATTGAATAATCTCGAGCATTGTAGTAAGGAGGTGATGTAAAGGTAAGATGGACGCTTTCATCTTTTAATAATCTCATAGTTTCAATGGTGTCAGCGTTAACAACAACATTTTTTAAATATTCATAACTCTCAACGTGAGGTTGATCTGAAACAGTTTTCTTTGTGGCAAAATATTCTTTGTAAATAACAGTTCGAACCATTTCATTTTGATGGTTGATTAAGGATTTCAAGTGGTCATCAACTTTGGGGTCGCCTTTGAAAACTAACAAACCTCTTATTGCTTGACTTACAACTTTTGGATCTTTGTCATTCAAAATTTCAAAAAGAAATTTTTGTCCCCGTATGCTTCTCATTCGTCCTATTGATGAAACTGCCTCGCGTCTTACAGTAGTATCGGTTTCTGTAAGAGAAACTTTTTTCAATGTCTTTAAATAATCATCATCTTTTAGTTTCCCCAAATTCTTAACAGTCCATAACCGAACTTGACTACTTTTGCTGTTAAGAAGTTCGGGTAAGAAACTCCCATCAAAATTATTCGGAAGATGTCCCAAATTTTCGAGAATGTTCAATACAT
>JANONI010000076.1:0-16763 GCA_031420755.1 Bacteroidota bacterium
CAATCGCCCTTTCAACTGCATCGGGTTCGGAATGGAAGTCCGGTTTGGCTTGGGCACTTATCGGCGGACTTACAAGTTCCATGTTTCTGACCTTACTTGTCATTCCTGTTGTGTATATGAAGATCGATGAATGGAAAACAAGAATCCCGGCATTCTTCAAACGTCCTTCAGGAATGTTTGCGCGGTTTAGAAAAAATGGAAATGGAATCGGCGTAAATACCGATGGAAGATTAGAGACCGTAACAACAAAACAATAAAATAACTTCAGTCAACAACGGAGGAACAATGCTTCTCACCACAACCAACACGATCGAAGGAAAAAAAATAACAAAATATTACGGCATCGTCAGCAGCGAAGCAATTCTCGGCGCAAATATCTTCAAAGATATTTTTGCCGGCATTCGCGATATTATTGGCGGACGTTCTGCCGCATACGAGCAGGAGCTGCGCAAAGCAAAAGATATTGCGTTGGAAGAAATGCAAATGCAAGCTCGTTCGCTTGGAGCAAATGCAATTATCGGTGTTGATCTGGATTATGAAACGGTTGGAAACGGATCGATGCTTATGGTCAGCGCATGCGGCACTGCGATAACATTGGAATAATTTAATTGACGTAATAGACTTGGCAAATCTTTGAGATTTGCCAAGTCTTAAATAGTTTTCAAAAACTCGGCTACTTTTTCCAGCGCACGTCCGCGATGACTGAGTTGATTTTTCTCTTCTATCGTCATCTCGGCGTAGGTTTTTGAATATCCGTTGGGAACAAATAATGGATCGTATCCAAACCCATGGTCGCCGCGCAACGCTTCAAGTATAGTTCCTTCAACAATTCCCTCAACAGTTTTTTCAATTCCATTTCCAACAATTGCAATAACTGTGCGAAACCGTGCCGCACGTTTATCTGCGGGTACGCCAAATAATTCGCTTAGTAATTTTTTATTATTCTCCGAGTACGAAACATTTTCTCCGGCATATCGAGCCGAATAAACTCCCGGTTTCATATCAAGAGAATAAACTTCTAGTCCTGTGTCATCGGCAAGCGAAAGCATTTCCGTTGCCTGAAATGTTTCCCGAGCTTTTTTCAACGCATTCCCTTGCAGCGTCGGTTGGTCTTCAACGGTTTTGGGAATTGAAATATCGCGCGCGCTGTGTATTTTAAAGCCGAGAGGTGAAAGAAATAAATGTATTTCTTCAATTTTATGAAGATTATTTGTGGCAAGAATGATCTGTTTCAAAACTCTTTCCTCGGGAACAAACCATAATTGAGTTTAGGGGAGTTCTAAAAACTTGTGCGCCATCTTTTTGGAGCATTAGTAAATCAATGTCATTCTCTACGAGTCGTAGACCGAAACGAAGCATCGGCTTCGTGTTTACACACCGTAGTGTTTCAACACGCAGGCGTGCAGGCAGGCTCCTCGAAATGACAATCCTCTTGAATTTTTAGAACCGCCCTTTATTAAGACTTGCTGATGTAATGTGTTATTCAACATCAGTATTGTATTTTATCATGTTTTTGTTCCCACTCACGAAAAGCGGCAAGTGCTTCCTCACGCATTAGTTGTTTTGTGGGAATTTTTCGCTGGGATAGTTTTGTGGAAAGTTCTTCGTACAGAAATTCATCATCAAAACCGATCTTTGCAGCATCGTTTCTTCCGTTTGCATAATAAATTTTATCAGGACGTGCCCAGTAGATCGCTCCAAGACACATCGGGCACGGTTCACAAGAAGTATATATCTCGCAGCCGGAAAGTTGAAATGTTTTTAATTCTTTGCAAGCATTCCGTATTGCAACAATTTCCGCATGCGCAGTCGGATCGTTTGTGGAAGTAACCATATTCGTTCCGCGCGCAATAATTTTTCCGTCTCTCACTACAACGCAGGCAAACGGACCACCGTTACCATCTCGAATATTTTGAATGGAAAGTCGAATCGCTTCCCACATAAATTCTGCATTCATGTTCCCACCAAATGTTTAATTGCTTCTTGAATAGTTTCAACACCAATAATCGTGATATCTTTTGTCGATTTCATTTTCTTGGCATTGGAGTTTGGTATAACAATATTCTTAAACCCTAATTTTGCTGATTCCTGCACCCGCTTGTCGCAATGTGCGATTGTACGAATTTCTCCTCCCAATCCGATCTCGCCGATTGCAACGGTCTGAGAATCTACCGGAATATCTCGAAGAGACGATACGATTGATGTCGCAATTCCAAGATCGGCAGCAGGTTCGTCTATCCGGATTCCGCCGGCAACATTGACAAACACATCGTGCACACCGGTGTTGATGCCAACACGTTTATCAAGAACTGCCAGCAGCATTTGTAATCTGCGCAGATCAAATCCCGTTGACGTTCGCTGCGGCATTCCATAGTTACTGGTGGAAACAAGTGCTTGTACTTCAATCAACAGCGGTCTCGTTCCTTCCAACGTTGCAACAATCGTTGCGCCGCTTGCGCCGTACGTCCGTTCGCTTAAAAATATTTCCGACGGATTCAACACTTCGCGCAAACCGGTGTCGTGCATTTCAAAAATGCCGATCTCGTTCGTTGAACCGAACCGATTTTTTATACTGCGCAGAATGCGATACGCGTAATGTTTTTCTCCTTCAAATTGCAGCACCGCATCAACCATGTGTTCAATCACGCGCGGACCTGCGATCGCACCATCTTTCGTTACGTGACCGATGAGGATGATCGGAATATTTTTTTTCTTTGCAATGCGCGTCAGCAGTCCGGTGGATTCGCGCACTTGTCCCACGCTTCCCGGCGCGCTTTCAAGATTAGGGTTGAACAATGTCTGGATCGAATCGACAATAACAAGATCGGGCATTGCACGGTCGATCACATCGGTAATCGTTTCAAGATTCGTTTCAGCAAGAAGTTGAATATTATCCGTTGCTTTACCCAAACGTTCCGCGCGCAGTTTCACTTGCTGCGGCGATTCTTCTCCTGTTACATACAGAATCACTTTATCTTTTAAATGAAGCGCAACCTGCATCATCAGTGTCGATTTTCCAATTCCCGGATCGCCGCCAAGAAGGATCACACTTCCTGTTACGATTCCGCCGCCAAGCACGCGGTCAAATTCATCCATTCCGGAAACAAAACGAATATCGGCAATGCTGTCAACGTCGTTGAGTGAAATTGCATTCAACTTTGATGCAATGCTTCCGCTCTTACGCACCAATTTCAAAGGCGTCCGCGCTTCTTCTACAAATGAATTCCATTCGTTGCAGTTCGCACATTTTCCAGTCCAGCGTGCGGAAACATAACCGCACGATTGACAGACATATTTTGAAGTTTGTTTAGACATACATGAATAAATAGAACTACAGAGCCATAGAGATTACGTTGGTTTCGGATGTAACTTACAAAGTTGTAAGTTGCAAGTATGTAAGTTCATGTAACAAAAATGTTACACGCATTATATTACGGAACGACCAGCCACAAGCTTAATTCCGGCACATAGGTAATTAAAATCAACGCAATGAAGAGAACAAAAATGAACGGCAATGTTGCCATGGTAACTTCACCGATCGTTTTTTTGAAGCGGAAACTTGCCATGAATAGATTTAAACCGATCGGCGGCATCAAATAAGCGATCTCAAGATTCGCAAGAAAGATAATGCCGAGATGGATAGGATCGATGCCGTACTGTTTCGCAACAGGAACAATGAGCGGAACAACAACGATTGCAGAGAATATCTCCATCATCATTCCAATAATAAGAAGAAATATATTGAGAATAATAAGAAAGAATACTTTGCTGGTTACAACCTGACTAATGTATTCAAATAATTTTTGCGGCACCTGCTGGTCAATCAAATAACTCGTTAATCCCATCGCGCAGCCAAGGATCATCAGAATCGCGCCGACAAGCACCATGCTTTCTTTCATCACACGCGGTACATCCGTAAAGAATTTTAGATCTTTATAAATAAACACTTCAACCACAAATACATAAAACGCAGTCACTGCTGCGGCTTCTGTTGCAGTAAAATATCCGCCGTAAATTCCAAAGATAATGAAAAACGGAAGCGGAATTTCCCATGCCATTCCTTTGAGTGCCGTCCATGCTTTTTTCGCATCGAATGGATGACGGGGAACATGCATTTTTCTCCCTTGTTGAATACTGTACAATGCTACCACCAGCATCAAAATAATTCCGGGAACGATTCCCGCTTTGAACAATGCAACAACAGAAACTTCCGCAAACGTTCCGTATAAAATAATAGGGAGCGACGGAGGAAATAATAAGCCCAGACTTCCCGACGTAGTAACAAGACCGAGAGCAAATTTTTCCGAATATTTTTCTGATATAAGAATCGGATAGACAAGTCCGCCGAGTGCTACAATTGTTACGCCGGATCCGCCGGTGAATGCGGTAAAGATTGCGCAACTGATGAGAACAACAATTGCCAAACCGCCGGGCAACCAACCGATCAACGACTGAGCCAGTGCCACAATCCGCAGCGGGGCTTTGCTTTCGGCAAGAAAATATCCGGCAACGGTGAACAATGGAATTGCCAGAAGCACCGGCTGACTTGCAAGACGGTATAATTCAATAGTGACTGCAGCAGCATCAATTCCCTCTTTGGAAAATCCGTACAGCGAAATTGCACCGATGATAGTGAACAACGGAGTGCCGATGAAAATAAAAACAACGAACGCGAGAATAATAACGATGATCGGCATTAGTGATGCACCTCCGACGTTTCCCAATTACCGTGAAAGATTTCTACAAGCCAGTTCAATGCCCGAACAATGAAACGAAATGAAACCATTGCATACCCAACAGGAATAATGACGACAAAATACCATGTGTGCAGATCAAGAACGAGAACGGTTTCAGATTCCACTTCCAATTGTACGAATGTAATTGCCGCCTGCATTAAAAAATAGCAGATAACTGCTGCAAAGGTACTGGTAATGATAAAGAATATCTTTCGAACTTTTTGCGGAACTAAATTACTGACAAATTCAATACGAAGATGCCGACCCTCACCCGTTGCGATCACGGCACCAAAGTAACCAACCCATAACACAAGATGACGAAGAAAAATATCGCCCCAATCAATACTTGAATCAAAAAAATTACGAAGAATAACCTGACCGAACGCCATCACGATCATAATTCCCAGCAGAAATACTAACATCCATCCCGAGATTTTCTCAAGCCACTTATCGATAAGCAGTATTGGTTTCATAAAATCCATTATTTCACTCTTCTTTTTTTTAAACAATTTTAAAAAATCTTAACTCATTGTCATTGCTCCAAGGGAGTCGAGACTGTGTCAAAAGTCAAATTTTGCGAAACACATCCCCGAAATCTTAAAGATTTCGGGGATGTTAACGCTGAAAATAGTTTTGACACAGTCTCAATCCCCTTGGGACAATCTCGTTTTTTCTCCCTAGTTGAAAAGATTGCTTCTCTACCCTACGGTCTACGATTCGTAGAGGTCGTAGACGAGACCTTCGGTCGGTCGCTTCCGCCTAAAAAATGGCGGACAAGTCGCTCCCTCGCAATGACTATAGGGCATCTCTCTACGAGTCGTAGAGAGATGCCCTATACATTTTTGATATATGTTCTAATCAACAACTATAAACCATTAAGTCTGCAGTTGCATCAAAAAAAATTATTTATTCTTTGCTCTAAAATCCGACAATGCTTTTTCAACGCGGTTCAACAAATCTTCGGAATATAATTTCCCAACCAACGCACGGCGCGCTTTTTTCCCGATCTCTTCATACGATTTCACTTCGTTTGCATCCGGTTTATTAAATATCATTTTATTTTTCTTCATCACTTCCAGTGATTTGATATTATCTTTGCGGCTTAGTTCGGTCAGTTTCCGCATCAAGAGCTTACCCTGCTTTAACAGAATTTGCTGCAGATCAGCAGGAATTTTGTCAAAGTCTCTTTTGGAAATCACGACTGCACCCGAAGCATTCGTCAATGGATAATCCATTAAGTTGCTCGTTGCTGTATTCCATTGCAGCGAAACAATCGCCAGCGGCGACGCATACGCGCCGGTAATCAATCCGGTTTGCAGCGATGTTACAACATCGGTAATCGAAAGTTGAATTGGGTTGATGCCGATCGCTTTGAATGTCGCATCGGCAACTGGATCGCCTTCCCATTCCCACATTTTAATGGAATGGAGATCACTGATCTTCGTTACCGGTGTTTTTGAAATAATATAGACCGAACCAACTTCCGCCCATCCAAGAAGAACAAATCCGCCGTTCACAAATTCATTCGTAAATTCCCCGTCGAATTGTGTTAAGATGTAATCAACTTCCGCAGAATTTTTAAATAAAAACGGAGTATCAAGCACACGGACGGTTTTCGATATCTCACCAATTCCCGTTCCGGTAATACCTGCACTGTTAAATTGCCCCAAACGGATCTTTCGCATTACATCTTTTTCATCGCCGGCAACGCCGCCTGCATAAATCCGAAATCCGAGTTTACCGCCGCTTTCTTTGCGTACAGCGGCATCATATTCTTTCATGATGTTAATCCACGTGCTTCCTTCGGGCGCAAGCGTTGCAAACTTGATGATGTGTTCTTGGGAAAATGAAACGAAAGTAAAAAGTAAAAAGTAAAAAGTAAAAAGTAGTTTTTTCATTTGTGATTCTTGGTTTGGTGATTAGTTTATTAAAAGAACAATTCATCAATTTTTTCAGCAAGCTTTTTTGCTTTTCGTTTTGCAATAGCATTCACAAGACGTTGTTCGGGAAGCGAATCGAGGGACACTTCTTCAACGGTCAACAATAATTTTTGGAACAGCTCTTTGTCCTGCATCTGCACACAATAACTTTTTGCCATATACACGTGCGGCAGAACGAACAAATTTTTCCCGATCTCAAAACATTTTTCAAAATGATACCGCGCGCTGTCCGGTTTTCCGCCAAGATTTTTTGGCGTTGTGGCAAGAATTGCTGCAAAATATAGATGAGCACTTCCATAAAAATATTTTTCATCATTGTTCAACACAAATTCCATCATCGCACTTACTTTGGGAAGATCGCCGAGCACCGCCGGATCGGAAATGCTGACATTGATAAGATTGCCCCACGCATTTGCCGTCCAAAAGATCATCGGAACATCATCTTTACCGAATTGTTCCAGACTTTTTTTGAATGCCGCTTGATCCTGATCGAATGCCGCCGCGAATTGTTTTTTCTTCTTCAACGATTTCAGACCGTAATCACGGGCACGGGCATATAATACTTTAGCGCGGTCAGCATCAACATCTTCCACAAACCCAAGCGTGTAGCCGGTGTAGCCCTGCACCAAAAGAAACGCAAGATGATCGTCATCCTTGTCTTTCGCGCGATAGAGGGCTTCTAATAAGGTAAGATTTCCGGGAATCGCTTTTTCCGCAAAATCCAGATCGGACTCTTCAAAAATTGCGCCCATTCCGTAATCAACAATGTTTGTTGTTGCATTTACGGCAACAGTATTAACTACGCCGCATGACAATTGGAAGAAAGAAAAAAATAGAACAAATGGAAAAAGTAATTGTTTCATATAATAGAAAATATAAAAACGTTGGTGAATATCCAAGATTGATTATTTGCTGAAGCGAAATTCCTAAGTAACTCGAAAATGTGGCTAAAACTATTTCTATTTTGAATATTATTTCCATCAGTCAGATAAATCTGACTACAATAGATGAAAAAGAAATGAAAAAATAAATTGCAGTCCGCTTTTCCCGGAGGAATGGCGTTGCCAAGCGGACTGATAATAAAAGCAACACAAATCTGGCGTTAGCCACATAAACCCGCCATTGACGGGCACGTGTAGAGGAATTCTTTCGATTAAAAGAACGCTCTTGTAGAAGGGAAGTTCGTTATTGCTTCGGAAAATGATCGTAAAAATTATTTTTAAAAACACTGCTATAACCAATTTGCAATATTTATTGTAGAAGGAGAATTCTTTCTGTTGCGTTTGCAGAAATTGTTCGCTACTGTAATACGGTAAACCAAGGGGGGAGTGCTGGCTCAACGCACTGCCATTCAATATCACCAAAACAATTTACGCCAATACTTCACCGATCTTTGAAGATGGATAGCGACCGCCCGTTCGGACTATGATGCGGATCTTTTTTTTATTCATACTATTTCCGTTCGTTATTGCTGCGCAAACCGGAACACAGATGCTTTCCTATTCTGTTTCTGCTGCTCTGACTGAACGCACCGGTGAACTTACCGGAGTCATTGCCGTTCAGTTGTTAGTCACGGCTGATTCTTTGGAACAATATACTTTTCTTGTTCCAAAAGAAATGCGCATCAATTCAATCAATGATGTCAGGAACGAATCAGTGGACTTTGAACGTGATCAAACGAATTATTTGAAGTATGCCATAACACTGCAACTGCCGGAACTTTTGCGCAGAGGTGATTCTCTTGCCTTCTCGTTTTCATACACATCCCTGTTCGACACATCGAACGCTTCATTACTGTTCATACATCAAAAAGAATTTTTACTTCCGTTCACCGATTCAATCTCGTGGCTGCCAACGTTTGGAACAAATACTACGCAACAATTTTCCTTTGAAGCAACACTTCCTTCACACGTTACGCTTATTGCAGATTCAAAATTCGATACAACCGTATCAGGTGGTGTGAGAATATGGAAACGGAGTTCATCGCAGCCGACCTCACTTTTTTCTGCATTCACGTTCTGCGGAATTTCTAACGCATCGGTGCAGACGTATTACGGCAGCGACTCGCTGAACACGACTGTATTTGTTTCTTCTCCGGCACGATTCAATCAACAATATGCCGAAGCGATTACACAACAGATGAATGATGCGGTAAATTATTTTGCAATTCTTACCGGCAGACCGCGTACGGGATATAATCGCACCTATGCGATTATAGGTACCGAGCAGTATAATACCAACATCATCGACACGAAAAATTTTATTGTTCGCCACAATTCCCCTGCATACATTCTGTTCGATTCGACTGCATTAACGGCATCCATGGAAAATAAATGGCTGTTGAATGCGGCAAAATATTTTTGTCCTGCAACGAACGATTCCACCGCGTTATTCGCTGAGGGATTTGCATCGTATCTTGCCGCACGATTTCTCGTTGCACAACTTCCACGGTTGGACAAACAAGAACGATTCAACGCGATCTCATCATCGCTTACATTTTTTCCGTACGGAACAATTGCAGAAGGTCTTACATCGAAAGCGAATTCTACCGATGTTTTTTCTTCCAAAGGACGATATATTTTTGTGATGCTCGAATACATTCTCGGACAAGAACTTTTTGATACTGTTATTGTAAAAATGAGTGAACGGTTTTCTTCCACCGCAATCTCCTTCTCGGGATTCAGACAATTGTGCGAGAAAGAATACGGCTCTTCGCTCGGCTGGTTCTTCGATCAGTGGCTTTATAGAACAACGGCGCCGGAATTTGTAATGCAATGGAACAATGAAAAAACAGCCCGCGGAATGACCATTGTACGAGTATTGATAGAGCAGCGCGGCGACATTTTTTCGACTCCGATGAACGTCTCATTCCAAATCGGAAGCCGTGTTATTCAAAAACGCATTGTCATTGATCGGCAACAGCAGGAATTTTCATTCGCCTTTCCAACACCGCCAACCCGCGTTGAACTCGATCCGCAATATAATGTGCTTCGCTGGTTATTGGAGATTCGTATTCTCGCACACGCTCGTTCAGCACAATTGTTTCTTTCAATCAACCGCGATGTTACTACTGCCGAGCGCGAAGCACTCTATACTATTCAACTCGATCCGAATAATTCCACCGGCAGTATTCCGTTCGCGTACTATATATTGGGAAAGGTTGCTGTGCTGAAGAACGATTTGGAAAAAGCGAAGGAATATTTTCTTAAGGCGATGCCTCTTTCGGGAACACGTGAAACGGAATCGTACCGATTGTGGAGTTTGATCCGTTATGCAAATGTATTGGAAATGGAAGGAAAACGTGATGAGGCACTCGTCTTGCTGCAACGAGCAGTTGCAGAAGGAAGAAAAGATCCGTTAATCTTTGAATGGGCAATGATCGAAGCGGGAAAATATCTCCGCGAAAATTTCGTTTCCCATAATGATATTTGGTACGGAGCATTGTAAGCATGACAATTCAATCACCAGTCGATTTCGATCTTCATTCCACCATCAATTCGCATGGATGGTACGATCTTCCGCCGTTCCGAGCAAATGAACAATTGACGGAATTGCAAACGGTCATTTCACTCTCCAAACAAAAACATGTGCACATTCGCATTCGAGAAATGAATTCAGTCATTACCATCGTTCCGATGAATAAAACGATCCGCCTTTCGAAAACGGAAAAAGAAAAGATCAAGAATATTGTCCGCTCGATGCTGAGGATAGATGAACACCTTGATGAATTTTATCGCTTGTGTAAAAAAGAAAAACATTTGCGCTGGGTTCCTAAACGACGCGCCGGCAGAATCTTACGCTCGCCAACAACATTTGAAGATATTGTAAAGATGATGTTCACTACCAATTGCAGTTGGGCTCTTACTAAGATCATGACCCAGCATCTCACCCGCAAACTTGGAACAAAAACCTCCGACAGCATATTCTCATTCCCGTCTCCAGCAGTGATAGCAAAAAAATCTGAGAGGTGGCTGCGAAAAGAAATTTCCTGCGGTTATCGCGCACCGTATCTGTTGAAATTGTGCAGAGATATTTCCGATAAGAAGATCAATGTTGAATCGTTCCGCAATTCCGTTCTTCCTACCGAAGATTTGTATTGGCAACTTTGTTCCATCAAAGGAATCGGACATTATGCCGCGGGGAATATTCTGAAACTGCTCGGCAGATACGATTATCTCGGCATCGATTCGTGGGTACGAAAACGATTTTCTGAAATTCATAAAAAAAACAAAAAGGTTTCCGATGCTTTCATTGAAGAGCATTATAACCGTTACGGCTCATGGCGCGGACTTATTTGTTTAATGGAAGTAACTGCTGATTGGCATGTTTGATTTCCACCGGAAAATTTTCGTAAAGATAATTGGTAGAGATCGTATATGCCGGTTCAACTTTTTGAAGTGTTGATAATCCTCGACTTATTATTTGAAAGAATCACAAGCGAAGATAGCACATCGTGTTGTTGATGGTTCTCCAAAAAAGGTTGAAGAAGTTTAAGGACATTCGCAGGCAGAGCCAATTCTGTCTTTATCCGTATCACACCATAATGATTTAGTGGCAACGGAAAGATATTTAAACTTCCAAAATCTTTATCAAGAGTGATTACCGTGCGTTGTTGCTTAATCGCTTCAGAAAGAATTTGTGGATCATCGCTTCGCTGTAAACCAAGATCAACCGTATGCACAACATCGTATCCGTATTCAAGCAATAGTTATTTTACTTCATAGCGTATGTTCTGATCAAGCAACAGTTTCCAATTGCTCATTAAACAAGTTCTTCCAATTCTACATTATTGACTGTAGCCGCTGCAAATGAAAGCACTGTTTGTAAATCCTCAACCGTAATCCCCGGAAATCCTTTTATAAGAGATTCAAAACTTTCGCCGGCAGATAATTGGGTAAGTATTTCGCTGACAAGAATGCGCGTTCCTTTAATAACAGGTTTCCCACTGCAAATGAGAGGGTTTATTTCAATTTTATCTTTGTAAGTCATCTCGCTCCTAATGCATTGTATGATGAAATAAATTACATAACCACTGAACAAGTTGCAACATACAAAAAATGAGGTGAACTTTGCTTTTTTACTTCTCTTTTTTCATATTGTAATCAACATCCATCCTTTCGGAAACCCTATGAACGTTGCAATCGTTGCTTCTGAATGTGCGCCGTTCGCAAAAACCGGCGGACTCGCCGATGTTGTCGGCGCGCTGCCGAAATATCTTGCCGAACTTGGCGTTGACGTAAAAGTCTTCATTCCGAAATACGATTCCATTGATGAAAAAAAATATAATTTGCGTTACATCAGTGACATCGGCGAAATCAAAGTTCGTGTCGCCGGATTTCCGCGCTCAGTCTATCTTCACACTGCAAAACTTCCCAACTCAAACGTTGATGTTTATTTTATTGACTGTCGTGAATATTTTTATGCGAAGCATACTTCGTATCGGTGGAAAATTTATACTGAAAACTGGGATGAAGATGAACGATTCATTTTTTTTAACAAAGCGGTAATTGAGTTTTGCCAGCGATTACAATGGGTGCCGGATGTTTTTCACTGCAACGATTGGCAAACGGGATTGATGCAGTTCTTCGTAAAAGAAAGTTACAGTTGGGATAAAATGTTCGATCATTCAGTGTTTCTTTATTCCATTCACAACATCGGCTATCAAGGAAGATTCTCAAAAGAGACGCTGGCAAAAACTGAATTGAATCCGGAACATATCAAATTTGGCGGTGCGCTGGAATTTGAGGATTCATTCTCGATGATGAAAGGGGGAATTCTCAATTCCGAAGTGATCAGCACTGTCAGTAAAACGTATGCACACGAAATCTTAACGCCGGAATACGGTGCCGGGTTGCAGGATATTTTACGTTCACGCGAATCGGATTTTTTTGGTGTGCTGAATGGAATCGATACGAATGAATGGAATCCTGAAACCGACAAACTTATTCCGTTTCATTTCTCAAAAAACGATCTCTCAAACAAGAAAAAGAACAAACAATTCCTGCTCGGAAAAACCTCATTGAAGTTCGATGAAAATGTTCCTGTCATCGGAATTATTTCACGACTCGTGGAACAAAAAGGATTCGATCTGATTGACGACGCGATCAATAATCTGATGTCGTTGAATGCACAATGGGTAATCTTAGGAAGCGGTAAAGAGCGTTTTGAACATTTGTTTAAAATATTGAATCGCGTCCTTCCGAATAAATGCTGGACATATCTCGGATTCAATAATGAACTTGCTCATTTGATCGAAGCGGGCGACGATATATTTTTGATGCCATCGCATTACGAGCCGTGCGGTTTAAATCAAATGTATTCGTTGCGGTATGGAACGGTTCCGATCGTTCGAAAGACAGGGGGTCTTGCCGATACCGTATTGGCATGAATATCAATCTCTCGGACAAGATATGCGAAGCATGCTTTGCATCGGAAACGGATTTTCATTTAACGAAACAACCGGTGTTGCGTTACACGCAGCAGTAAAACGCGCCATTGATTCGTTCAACATTCCTGAAGAATGGAAAAAAATTCAACTGAATGGAATGAACAGTGATAATTCGTGGGAAGCATCTGCACGAAAATATGTTCAATTGTATGAACGGGCAATAACCAAGAGGAGGTAAATAATAATTATGGAAAAAAGAAATTACGGTAACACAAACATCTCCCTTCCCGTTCTCGGTTTCGGTGCCGGATTGATCGGTGATGAGCGAATGGATGAGAACTATGTCGGATATTTCATCAATCAAATTGTTGATCTTGGAATTACATTCATCGACACGGCGCGCGGGTACGGACTTTCCGAAGAACGGATCGGCAGACATTTATCATGGCGGAGAAAAGATTTCATCCTTTCGACCAAGGTTGGGTACAATATTCCCGGACATCAGGATTGGACGTATGACTGCATCGTTGCCGGAGTTCACCACGCATTACAATTAATGAGAACCGATCATATTGATATTGTTCATCTTCATTCCTGTCCGAAAGAAATACTTGAACGCGGAGAAGTTATTGCTGCGTTACAAAAATTGAAGGACGAAGGAAATATCCGCGTTGCTGCGTACTCCGGTGAAAATGATGCGTTAGCATTTGCGCTCGTTTCAAATCAATTCGGCGGATTGATGAGTTCGATCAACGTGTTCGATCAACGCTCAATTGATTCTGTCGTCGTTCCTGCTTCACAACAAGGCATCGGTTACATCGCTAAACGCCCAATCGGAAATGCACCGTGGCTTCATGCTGAACAGCCGTTCGAAAATTATTGCGAGGAATATTGGAAACGTATGAAAGCAATGAAACTCGATGTTGGCGATGAGTGGCTCGATGTTGCACTCCGATTCACCGCTTTCACTCCCGGTATCAGCACATCAATTGTTGGCACAACAAACCTTGACCACATCAAAAAAAATGTCGAAATTGTAAACAAAGGTCCGCTGTCTGTTGACCTTGTAAAGAACATTCGTTCAACATTTAAGAACCACGATCAGCACTGGATGGGACAAGTATAAGACAGTGCTAATAATTTCTAAACCCGGTTTTTTTCTCCCACTAGATTGGAAGAAGAGCCAAAAAATAAAACAAACACTATGAAAAAAATAACCGTAGCAAAAGGAGATGGAATAGGTCCTGAAATTATGGATGCCACTCTTGAAATTATTTTGGCAGCAGGAGCAAAAATTGAAATTGATGTAATTGAAGTTGGCGAAAAGGTATATCTGGCAGGCAACACCGCCGGCATTGCCAAAGAATCGTGGGATATTATACGAAGAAACAAAGTTTTTCTGAAAGCCCCTATCACCACTCCGCAAGGAGGCGGTTATAAGAGTTTGAATGTAACAACCCGAAAGTTTTTAGGGCTGTATTCCAATGTTCGTCCCTGCATGAGTTTGCATCCTTTTGTAAAAACAAAACATCCAATAATGGATCTTGTCATTGTCCGTGAAAACGAAGAAGACCTGTATGCCGGCATTGAGCATCAGCAAACGGATGAAGTAGTTCAATGCTTAAAATTAATAAGCCGTCCGGGAAGCGAAAAAATAGTTCGGTATGCTTTTGAATATGCTAAACAGTATGACAGAAAAAAAGTAACCTGCTTTACTAAAGATAATATTATGAAACAAACCGACGGCTTGTTTCATAAAGTGTTTGATGAAATTGCAAAAGAATATCCTGGAATTGAAAATGAGCATTGGATTGTAGATATTGGCGCGGCAAAAATGGCTGATACGCCCGAAGCATTTGATGTAATTGTGATGCCTAATTTATATGGCGATGTGCTGTCCGATGTAGCAGCTCAAATTGCGGGTTCTGTCGGTTTAGCCGGCTCGGCAAATATCGGCGAAGAATGTGCAATGTTTGAAGCAATACATGGTTCGGCCCCGCGAAGAGCGGGACAAAATTTAGCGAACCCATCAGGTCTATTACAGGGAGCGGTAATGATGCTCAACCATATCGGACAAACCGATATTGCGGAAAAAATTCAGAATGCCTGGCTGAAAACAATTGAAGACGGGATTCATACCTACGATATTTTTAAAGAAGGAATCAGCAAGCAAAAAGTTGGAACAAAAGAATTTGGTCAGGCGGTAATAGCCAATTTAGGAAATAAACCTACTATGTTAAAAGCTGTTTCGTATGCGAAAAACTCGGCATTACACTTGCCAAAATATAAAAGAAAACCAGCGGCAAAAAAAGATTTGCTTGGGGTAGATCTGTTCGTGCATTGGAGCGGAACGAATCCTGACGAATTGGCAAAAATAATTCAGCGATTAGATAGCAAGGAAATAAAACTTTCTATGATAACCAATAGAGGAGTAAAAGTGTGGCCCGAAGGTTTTGAAGAAACCTTTTGCACCGACCATTGGCGTTGCCGCTTTAAACCAACAGAAGGTAACTTCATAACAAAAAAAGACATTATTGAATTGCTTGCCAATGCGATAACTGAAAACATTGATACCATTAAAACGGAAAACCTATATGCCTTTGATGGCAAGCCCGCTTTTTCATTAGGTCAGGGGCAATAAAAAACGAATCACCATACAACTTTTTCATGATCGACTAATTACAGTTATCAGTCGAAACTTCACTACACGTAACTTTCGTGTAGTGAAGTTTTTTGAAGTGTAACTAAAAAGGTCTACATTCAAATTTTTGGTATGCGTAGGCATGTGCCAATCCAAAGGATCACTTTGTGAGGGCATGGCTTTGCTCTACGAGTCGTAGACCACTTCGCATTTTCTTAACAATACCATTTTAAAGCAGACGTATTTATGATTGAAAATCTTGTCGATCCAACAATTCTTTTTTTTGTGGTCGGCATTATTGCCGGTCTTGTTCGTTCGGACATACGGCTGCCAGAATCGATCTATGAAATACTGAGCATTTATTTGCTTCTTGCTATTGGATTAAAGGGGGGCATCCAGTTAGCCGGGACAAATATTTTTACGTTGCTACTCCCTGCAATGGGTACCATTGCGCTTGGTATTATCATTCCTCTTATCGCGTTTCCTATTTTGTTATATGTTGGTAAACTGCGCCGTGTAGATGCCGCGGCAATTGCTGCGCATTACGGTTCTGTAAGCGCTGTAACGTATGCCGTTGTCATCACATTTCTTGATAAGAACCACATTCCGTACGAAGAATATACAACGGTACTATTAGTGATGCTCGAAATTCCTGCCATTGCCATTGGTATAGTCATTGCCCGGCTTTCTGCGTCGCGCGGCATTACTTCATATAAAAAATTAGCGCACGAAGTGGTCTTTGGAAAAAGTATTTATCTTCTTATCGCTGGTTTGGCGATTGGTGCAATCGTTGGACCGGAGGGAATTACACCGATAAAATCTGTTTTCATCGATCCGTTTAAGGGTGCCTTGGCATTTTTTTTATTGGAAATGGGTTTGGTTACTTCACGACGATTATCCGATTTACGACAGGTGGGATTATTTCTCATCGGCTTTGGAATTTTTATGCCAATACTTTCTGCTTTACTCGGATGCGGTGTTGGATACCTTGTCGGACTTTCTGTTGGAGGAACAACAGTGTTGGCAACATTAGCGGCAAGCGCTTCGTACATTGCAGC
>JANONI010000077.1:0-1557 GCA_031420755.1 Bacteroidota bacterium
GTGCGTGGAAAACCATTGCTGAAGATAAACGAGTTACCTTTTCGTCAAACCTATCCCTTATCGGTATTTGTTATCTTGAACGGTAGGAGAAAATTATGTCTGTAACGATAAAAGATGTAGAACATATTGCGAAACTTGCGAGACTAGAATTTTCCGAAACGGAAAAAGAAAAATTCACACATCAATTCAACGATATTCTGAAATATATGGAACAGTTGAATTCTGTAGATACGACGAATGTTGAACCGCTGGCACAAGTGATTGAGCTAAATAATGTGTTCCGTGAAGATGTGGTAAAGCCGTCAATTTCTACCGAAGAAGCGTTAAAGAATGCACCGGATAAAACGGATGAATATTTTAAAGTTCCGAAAGTGATAGGATAAAAGACTTGCCAAATCTCTAAGATTTGGCAAGTCTAAAAAAAATGAAAATAGTCGGCATCATACCCTCTCGTTACGCATCAACCCGGCTTCCCGCAAAACCGCTTGTAGATATTTGCGGAAAACCGATGATCCAGCGTGTCTATGAGCAGGCGAAACAATCAACACTGCTCACAGATATTGTTATTGTAACCGATGATGAACGAATTGCATCGGTGGTGAGATCGTTCGGCGGGAATGTGCAAATGACTCCGATTGATATTCAAAGTGGAAGCGACAGAATAGCGTTGGTTGCGAAAAACTACAACGCTGATATCGTCGTAAACATTCAGGGCGACGAGCCGATGATTGATCCCAAATTGATCGACCAAACGATACAACTGTTGATGGATGATACAAATGCAGTTGTTGGAACAGCGGTAAAAAAAATTTCGTCATCGCAGGATGTTTTTAATTCCAATGTTGTAAAAGTTACGCTCGATAAAAATAATTACGCACTCTATTTCAGCCGTTCTCCAATTCCGCATGTGCGTGACGCAAAAAAGGATGATGATTGGTTTGCGGAAACACAATTTTACAAACATTTTGGAATCTATGTATATCGCGCAGATTTTTTGCAGCACTTTACAACGCTGAAACAATCCCCATTGGAGATTGCAGAAAAACTTGAACAGTTACGCATTTTGGAAAATGGATACAAAATAAAATGTGCAATCACGGAATATGAATCACATCCCGTTGATACACCGGAAGATCTGGAACGAGTGAGAACAATAATTTCAAAGCAACACTGAATTTGTAGATGCTGTTACGCAAAACCAGAAAAAAATCCGTCATTCCCTCTACGAGGTCGTAGACCGCATGTTTTTAGCGGGAATCTATGCGAAGCATCCTTCGGATATAATGGATGCCCGATTAAAGTATTCGGGCATGACGACTTACTTTATTGGTTACATAGGGACTTCTGAAAAAGTCTCTACATTTTATTTCTGCGTAACGTGAATTAGTAATCAATATAGGGCGGTTCTATAAATTCAAAAAAACTTTACCGCAAAGACGCCTGCCTGCACGAAGCCAATGCTTCGTTTCGGCGAAGGCAGGCGAAGCCGCAAAATGTTTATTATTATTTGTTTTCTTCGTGCCTTTGCCTGCCCGCTCTACGAGTCGTAGACCGCAC
>JANONI010000078.1:0-3046 GCA_031420755.1 Bacteroidota bacterium
AACTGACGCTTTTCACCGGACGATTCATCGTTCTCAATGGAATAGATCGTGCAGACATTCGGATGATTCAACACAGCAGCAGTTTGCGCTTCACGGAGAAACCGATCATTGTCCAGCTGCGTAAGCGTAGTTTGTGGAGGAAGAAATTTCAGCGCGACAATGCGATTGAGATTTGTATCTTCGGCTTTATAGACTACGCCCATACCGCCCTCACCGAGTTTCTCTAAAATTTTATAGTGAGATATAGTTTGACCAATCATATTATTTCCTCTATCCTTTTTTTCAAATCGGTCAGACGGGCTTCGCCAAGTTTGTCGATTATTTTGTCCGCCAGAGGCGGATGCGCCTTTGGCGCATAGTGTGATATTATTTGATCAATCATTTTGTAATCCTTTTAATTTATGGGCATCTCTAAAAACCTATTATTGATGAATTCTATCTCACGACACTGTTTATTACTAACGCACTGAACCGTTCGCTTTAAGCGAACGGTTCAGTTCTTCCGCCTTCGCGGACTTGACCGCTCAACGAGTCGATCAACGATCCCGTCGGGAGTCTTCGACCGTTTTTTTGGCGGTTTGGTGGATCATTTTTTACTCCAATCAAATTGTTACAATATTTTTTTTCATCTGTCAAAAACAATATTAATTATTCACTGATGTTACGCACAACCATTGAAAAAAAACATTCACCGCGCCTGCCCGCCTCTTTGCTTTACTATGGCAGGCGGGGATTACACTTTTGCGTAACATCGGGTATTCAGTAATTCTTCTATATTAGTGCGTGAACCATTCTGCAACTAAACAACGATGAACTGTTGCTTTAATGTCTTCACTGGAAACTGAAGTGTGCACTGCACTGCTGTGAGAAACTTTCCATTGGATAAAAGAAGGGAGGATTTTATAGATTGATGTTAATAATTCATTACTGGAATGAATTCCGGTTGTCGACTCGATATCAACTGTTTCATCCCAAAAGGAAATAATGTGATACTCACGCTGTTGCCGTAAGAGTATAAGATCAATAAATCCTTTGTGTATTTTATATTTTGGATGGATATCGGTAGAAAAAATACTTTCGAAAGTATCTTTCTGATCCTCTTGAACTGTTAAAGTAAGTTGCTGAACAGCAAACGGTTTTACTTTTAGTCTGCTGATCTCTTCTGAACCAGCAACGGAATTATTGAACCGTTCAACGGTTGGCTCTACTTGAATAGGAGTATATTCAAGCGAGAGATCTTCCGATAATTTCAATTCGTAATCGTCAGATGCAACGAAGAACGGTCGAAGTGAATCAACTAATTGTTTATAGAGACCGCTCTCTTCGTAGTCGAACGATTCTTTTTGAGAATTCCATAGTGTTAACGAAATACATTCCTGAGTGTTGACGGTATTTTGAAGGAGCGATGCAAATACACATCCCTTTGTTGTGCGAAGATTAGATATTACTGATCGATGATATGTTTCAGCCATCTTCTCTGATTCTTCGCTCCGCATAGTATGGGTCACCATTCTTAAAAACATTGGAGCCTCCATTCGATTGTACACAACCTTGCGAAGGTTATGAAAGAGATTTGGTCTAACCTTCGCAAGGTTTCTGTAGTTCTTTCTGAAATATTTCGTACTATATATAGCAAAAATTGTTTGGTGTAGAAATAACGCTGAGTAGCAACAAAATTATTTTACATTACTCGTTTAATCACCATAATAGTAATATCATCCGATTGTGGATGAGCACCGGCATGTTTTCGCACCTCTTTTACAACAATGTCAATAATCTCTTCCGCCGATTTCGCTTTGTGTTCAAGAAGAAGTGACTGCAAGCGTTCTTCACCAAACTGTTCATTGGCACTATTCATCGCTTCACTCACACCATCCGATTGGATCACCAATACGTCTCCAAGCTGTATCTGAATTTCTTCGTCTTCATATTCGGCCTGTTGTATCAAGCCAAGCATGAGACCGCCGGTCTTCAACCGCTGAATCGAATTATCTTTCCCGATCAACATTGGCCAATCGTGACCTGCATTTGAATAATGCATGCGATGATGTTGAATGTTAAGAACGCCGTAAAATAATGTTGCGAATTTTTCCGGACTGGTACTCTCGAATAATAATTTATTGGAACGAAGAAGACATTCAGAAGGGTGCTGCGAAACCAATGTTTGTCCGCGAAGTGTTGCCTGAAGATTTGCCATCAATAACGATGCGGGCAATCCTTTACCGGAAACATCTCCAAGACAGAGTGCCATTCTTCCATCACTCTTCGAAATGAAATCGAAATAATCTCCTCCAATGGATTGAGCTGCTATCGTTCGCGCAAAAATATCATAACCGTGAAGACCGGGATTGCTTCTCGGCAAAAGATCCATTTGAATTTTAGCGGCGAGACCAACCTCTTGCTGCATTTTAATATACAATTTCTCTTCTTCGAGCAATCGTGCATTTTCAACAACTTGTGCAGACTGTGCGGAAATGATCGCGAGTAGCCGCTGGTCTTCTGTATTAAAAACCTGTCCATCTTTTTTATTGTACACAGTTAGAACGCCGCGCAATTCAGATTTTACGATCAGCGGAACACATAATAATGTTTTTATATGGCTATCCCATTGCACTCCTCTAAATCGTGCATCATTTCCCGGATCGTCAACGCTCAACGGTTTTTTATTCAGATGCATCCAGCCGATCAGTGCCTGATGCATGTGAAATGCCGGTGCTCCGGCAGAACTCACCATCGTACGAATCAACGTCTTCATCGACTTTTGTTCTTCTTCAACCAATGTGATTACACCTTGTTCTGCATTCACAGCGCGTATGGATTTTCTGATTAGTATCTGCATAATCTCTTCAGCGTTCAGAGATGCACTGATGGCTCTTGCAATGTCGTTAAGAATGGAAAGCTCTTCAACTGCACGGCGCAGTCTTCGCACTTCATCCTGAAGCGTATCTGCTGATTGCAGAGGTAATGGGTTGTCAGTCATAAAAGTTTACCAATAGAGACATCTGAAAAATAGGTTGTCTATTGTCATTCTCTACGAGTCGTAGAC
>JANONI010000079.1:0-2876 GCA_031420755.1 Bacteroidota bacterium
AAAAAATCTCCTTTAGTCAAATAAGCGAGGACTGTTTCCGCTCCATACTTCGTGACTTTAGAAATTTTAATCCTGCCGTCCAAGATAAAATACAAGCGTTCGCCGCGAGTGTTTTCCTGAAAGATGACCGTGTTAGCGGCAAATTTTTCCTCTTTGCACATCTTGATGATAGCATTCAAATTCATATCCGCAACATATTTGAAAGCGGAATTGATCCGAAGATTTTCTATTGTAACAAGCGATTGTTCCATAGTCAATTTATCAGGTAAAGTGAAGGATTCGTATAGGTGAAAATACACAACTGTGTAAAGAGAAGCAACAAAGAGGGTTCATTCTTAGCTCTGTTTTTCGTATATTTACCAATAATTTTTACAAATAATACCATGCAGTAGAACGACAAGCCGTTGTCACTATTACAAAGTTCGCCGATTTTTTTATCGGTGAAATGAATTTTGAAAGGATCACAATTGAGCGATACAAAGATTATTTTTTCAATGGTTGGTGTCGGTAAAGTACATAAACCGAACAAACAAGTTTTAAAAGACATTTACCTCTCGTTTTATTATGGCGCAAAGATTGGCGTGTTAGGGTTAAACGGTTCAGGAAAATCGACATTGCTAAAGATTATAGCCGGTGTTGATAAGGATTACCTCGGAACGATCCAATCACAAAAAGGGATCACGTTCGGATATCTGTCGCAAGAACCCGAACTCGATTCCGCAAAAACTGTAAAAGAAATTGTAGAAGAAGGTGCGCAGGAAACAGTGAATCTTCTAAAAGAATATGAAGCGATCAATGCGAAGTTTGCAGAACCGGATGCGGATTTTGATAAACTGCTGGAGAAACAGGGAGCATTGCAGGAAAAGATCGAGCAGATTGGTGCGTGGGACTTAGACAGTAAACTTGAACAAGCGATGGATGCGTTGCGTTGTCCTTCCGGTGATACATCGGTGAAAATTCTTTCCGGAGGTGAACGGCGCCGAGTTGCATTATGCAGATTGTTATTGCAGGAACCGGATGTTCTTCTTCTTGATGAACCGACCAACCATCTTGATGCGGAATCAGTTGCTTGGCTTGAGCATCATCTTGCGCAATATAAAGGAACCGTGCTGGCAGTAACGCACGATAGATATTTTCTTGACAATGTTGCCGGATGGATATTAGAGTTGGATCGAGGCGAAGGAATTCCATTCGAAGGAAATTATTCTTCGTGGCTCGAACAAAAATCGAAACGCCTTGAAGTTGAAGAAAAGCAAGAATCAAAACGACAAAAGGTATTGAAGAAAGAATTGGAATGGGTTCGGATGAATCCGAAAGGTCGTCATGCAAAGAGCAAAGCGCGTATTGCTTCGTATGAACAAATGCTTTCTGACGAGCATGAAAAACGGAATGAGGATATTGAAATTTTTATTCCGAAAGGTCCGCGTCTTGGCGATGTTGTAATAACCGCTGAAGAGGTTGCAAAAGCGTACGGCGATAATCTTCTGTATGAAAATATGAATTTTGTTCTTCCTCCGGGAGGAATCATTGGTGTGATTGGACCGAACGGCGCGGGGAAAACGACATTGTTCAGAATGATTACCGGTCAAGAAAAACCGGATTCAGGAAAAATCATAATCGGTGAAACGGTGAAACTTGCGTATGTCGATCAAAATCGTCCGCTCGATCCGAATAAAACTATTTGGGATGAGATCTCCGGCGGGGAAGAAATTCTTCGTTTCGGAACACGAGAAGTAAATTCAAGAGCGTATGTTGCTCGGTTTAATTTTTCAGGAAGCGATCAGCAAAAATTAGTCGGTCAGATTTCCGGCGGCGAACGAAATCGAGTTCATTTAGCGAAGACAATGAAACAGGAAGCAAACGTTCTTTTGCTTGACGAACCGACGAACGACTTAGACGTGAATACGCTTCGCGCGTTGGAAGAAGCTCTTACAGAATTTGCCGGCTGCGCGGTTGTTATTTCGCATGATCGCTGGTTTCTTGACCGGGTTGCAACACACATTCTTGCGTTTGAAGGAGAAAGTATGGTGCAGTGGTTCGATGGAAATTACTCGGAATACGAAGAATTCCGCAAGAAAAAATTAGGAATCGATGTCGATCATCCGCATAGGATTCGTTATAAAAAGTTGGTGCGCAGTTAACGCGCAGCGATTACCCGCAACCGTGAAGATTGCGGATACAGAATTTGTTGTTTAAAGACAACACTTGTAGTCTCGACTTTTTGGCGAAGCCATCGAGACTGTGTCAAAACTATTTGTAACGCCGAACTCTGTTCGGCGATGTTACTATTTTCATTATTTTCACAATACACTTTTGACACAGTCTCCATCTTTTTGGGAATGGTTGAAAAAGAAAAACATTTTATAACACACTTGAAAATCGCATATTTTTAAAACAAAAACAGACAGTAAAGTCTTTATCAAAATAGAAACACCCGTTCTATTCTTTTGAACTAAAGGTAAAATTTCAATGTCAACAAATGCAATTTCACAAAAATTTGAAGAAGTGCTTGAATCATTCGGACCGAACACCAGTTATGTGTGGGATGTTCTGCAGCAATATATTGATGATCCCAATTCTGTGAATGAAACTTGGCAGCAACTGTTTGCCGAAGTAGTAGCATCCGGTTCTGTTGATCTTCCAAAAAAATCTGCACCAAAAAAATCAGATGTCTCAGACAATGAAGCTAAAGTCGCACCATCTGCGATTCAATCTGTGCCATCAGCGAAATTCACGCCGTCATTAGCTGCCGTTCATAAACAACTCTCGGCGATCAGCGGAGTAGCGGGGAAGATCGTTGATAATATGGAAGCATCGCTTGCATTGCCAACGGCGACTTCGCTTCGAATTCTTCCTGTTCGTGTATTGGATGAAAA
>JANONI010000080.1:0-2349 GCA_031420755.1 Bacteroidota bacterium
TTTAGCTATTAGCCGTTTGCTTTATAGAATAATGGTTTTTAGATATTTATAATCTCATCCATCAGGAGAAATTGTAAAGACCAAAACATGCTGGAATAATTAAGCTAATAGCTAAAAGCCAACCCGCCTGCCCCGCCTGCCAACTTAAAAAATATTATGGCGGGCAGGCAACGCAAAAAAATAATATGGCGGGCAGGCAGCTAATCGCTCAATTTAGGTGATAGAAACATCTGAAAAACTTCTTAACTGTAGTATCCGCAACCTTCCCGCTCGAAGAGTCTTTGACCTGCCATCATATTTTTGAGTCGGCGGGCAGGTATGGTTGCGAAAAGCGATTCATTTTGAGAGAATCTCACTTTTCTACATAAATTCAAGCGGAATATCTCTCGCCTCTCCCAAAATAACAAAAGTAAACAAATTTTTTCATCTCGTTGGTAACAAGTTGAAAGGCACAGTCTGTTATACCTTTCAACGTATCACGGCAAACAACTATTTGAAATGGATTAAAAACTCGCTATTATTTTAAACCATTTTCAATTAGTAGGATTATGAAACCAACAAAGATTCTTTTTGTTTGTCTTGGAAACATTTGCCGCTCTCCCGCAGCCGAAGGAGTGATGAAAAGTCTGACCAACAATCTTCCAATCGAAATTCAGTCTGCAGGCACTGCGGGATACCACATTGGTGAATTGCCGGATTCACGCATGCGCTCTCACGCGCAAAAACGCGGGTACAATCTTGTCAGTCACGCGCAGCAATTCAATCCTGCAAAACATTTTGAAATGTTCGATCATATTATTGCGATGGATGAAAACAATCTTCGTGATCTTACAATGATGGATCGGAATAAAGAATATCAACACAAACTGTCGTTAATGACTGATTATTCACAAACGATGGATGTGAGTGAAGTTCCAGATCCGTATTACAACGGTCCTGAAGGATTTGAACATGTGCTGGATATTTTGGAAGATACGTGTGCGGGATTGTTGAAACATTTACAGTAGGACAGACATTTGGCAAAGCCATCGCTTTGCGACTTGTCTGTCAATAAATTATTTTCAGCCAGAGGCTGTGATCCGCCTTCACAAAGTGATCCTTTCCGAAGGAATCCTTTGGATCGAATTGGCGGATCAGAATGACATTGTTGTGAAGTTTTTCAGATGTCTCTAATACTGATTATTTTGCCAAGAATTTCCCATCAACAGCAGCAACAAGCAAATCCATATCTAACGGTTTTGTCAGATTAAAATCGAAACCCATACGCAACGCAGCACGAATGATGTTTTGATTCTTCGCATCCACTAGGAAAAGGAGCGGAACATTCAGCAGCAAAGACTGTTTTTTGATTTTTTCGAAAAACTCAAATCCATCCATTTCGCCGCCGGGAAAGATCAGTTCACTAATGATCAATTCCGGAATATGTTTTGGCATTAAATTCAATGCCTCTTCCGCCCGGAATGCGTACACAACTTCATAGTGTCGTTGTTGTAATGTTCTCGTCATGGTTGCCAGTAATTCTTTGTCCGGTGTAACAATAAGAATTCTTGCCTTTGCTTTTGTGCCGCGTTTCGCTTCATGCACGCTGTCTTCTATCGTCGAATGTTCTTCGGCGGTAATGCCGTATCGTTTTCGCATCATATCGAGCACTTGCCGTTCCATTTCGGTAATCGCGCCATCCTTCCACGCCAGCCGAAGAGCTTCGATATACGATTCGATCTTTACTTTGTTTTCCAATGCCGTATGTTCTTCTGCTGTAATAGCAAATATCTCTCTCACTGAGCTGAGTTCCGCTTCTTCTTCGGGAGTAATTTTTCCGTCGAACCAATATTCTTTCACCAGCTCTTCATACATCAGCAGACTTCCTCGTACGCTCTGCACAGGTTGCGTACTTTGAGTGCTCACTTGTTTCGAAACGATTGTTTCGCCGAATTTATGTACTCCGCGTTGCTGGTCTTCCATCATCAATTGTTCTATCTTATCCGAGTATGCTCTGGCATAATGACTGCCGGGATCAAGCTGATAAACTTCTGCTATTTTTTTCAACGCTTCCTGATATTCTCTTTTTGTGATCAATTGTTCTGCAGTCGAAAAAAGCAGCGAAATTCTCTGTGCTATTTCTTCAGGGGAAGGACCTTTCGGCACAGCATCTTCTACTGGTCCGCTTTGTTTTTGAATCAGCATAATACGCTGTTGAAAAGAACGAGCAAGCATGTGCTTCGGATCGATAGCCAACGCTTTGCGAATAGCATTCAATGCCCCGTCAAAATTCTTTAATCGAAGCAGTTCATCCGCCTGACGCAGAAAATTTGATATTTGTTCTTTTTCTTGTGCGGGTGTATCCACTGT
>JANONI010000081.1:0-3132 GCA_031420755.1 Bacteroidota bacterium
GTAATGCAACACATGAAGAAAGAGAATTTAGGAATTGGAATGTCAAAAGGCGTAGAAATTGATTCTGGATATAATCATGTATTTATTTCTGATACAATGATAGAAAATCATTCAGTTTCTTTGAAAGAGGTTAACTATTTCTTTCCACTTTATCTCTACGATACCGAACAAAAGAAAAAAGGAACTGCGCTTCAAACAATGATGCTGTTTGAACCGGAAGTAGAATATGGCAAATCAAAAGGGAAAAGAGCGAATATTGCGCAGGAAGTGTTTGAGCAATTAAAGAAAGCGTATGGCAAAGTCCAGACGCCGGAGCAAATTCTCGGTTACTGTTATGGAGTTTTGTACAGCAATACGTATAGAGAGAAATATGCAGAGTTTTTGAAAATCGATTTTCCGCGAATCCCCTTTACAAAAAGTTACGAGTTGTTCAAAGAAATGTCGGAGTTAGGAAATTAGTTGATAGAACTTCATTTGCTCAAACACAAATCGTTGAACAATCCAATCGTAAAATATCGCGGTAAAGGAGAGAGCGACGCAATAGAAAAACCAGTTTATAACGAAGAGAAAGAAACAGTGTATATCAACGAACATCGTTATTTTGAAAATATTTCTTCCGAAGTTTGGAAGTATCAAATTGGTGGATACAAAGTTTTAGAGCATTATCTCAAAGCACGCAAAGGTCGCCAAATGGATGATGCAGGGCATTTCTGTAAAATGGGAAGTTCGATTGCAAAAACAATTGAAGTACAAAAAGCGATTGACAAACTTTTCCCCAAAGTTGAAAAGAAAGTTATTGAATAAAAATGGACAACGTCTGACATGTTTTTCAATGTCTGACGTTTAGCGTGGACAAGTAAAAAACGACACACATCTTGCCCCTCTCTCCATCACGCAATGCCAACACACAGGGGGGAGCGTTGCTGTAAAATTTTGATGTTGAAAGAAAGCCCCCTCTGTGTGCGAGGATGTGAGTAAGTCACAAAGTGATGGAGACTGTGTCAAAACTATTTGTAACGCCGAACTCTGTTCGGCGATGTTACTATTTTCATTATTTTCACAATTAAAAGTGCCGACCAGCCTATGGCTCGTAGAGAGGTCGGCAATACACTTTTGACACAGGCTGGATGCCTTTGGCACGAGAGGGGATTTACTTGTCCGCCGTCTTTTTGGCGGAAGGGTGTGTAAATACTAAAAGCAAAATATTTTTTATTAAGAAAGTAAACCATAATGAGCAATACGGATTATCTTCTCGGTGCTAATCAATCGGAGTTTGAGAGACTTCAATTTCAACATAGTGTATGGCGTTCAAATACTAATGCATTCTTTGACAGACTTGGAGTCGGTGAAGGATGGAACTGTCTTGATGTTGGTGCCGGTCCTGGTTTTGTTTCGTTCGATCTTCGTGAACGTGTGGGAGAGAAGGGGTCAGTGACAGCGTTGGAACCTTCTTCTCTTTTTTTGAATTGGTTTTCTGAACAGGTACAGCAAAAAAAATGGACAAATGTTCATCTGATTAATGGCACCGCAGAAGATGCTGAACTTCCTCAACAGCAGTTCGATCTGATCTTTGTCCGCTGGGTGATCGCGTTTGTTTCGCAGCCGGAAATATTTCTCAAACGGCTTCTCTCATCACTAAAACCGAACGGCATCATCGCATTTCAGGATTACTATTACGAAGGGTTGTCGTTGTTTCCCAAAGGGGGCGCGTTTGACGGAATGCCGGATATTGTGCGGGCATATTATCACACGGTTGGCGGTGACCCATACATTACAGGAAAATTTCCTGCTTGGTTTAGACAAAATAATCTATCAATGATAGACTATACGCCGCACACCTATGCGGGTGGACCTGAAAGTCCGATCATGGAATGGGCACATCGTTTCTTTTCAACGCATATTCAACATATGGTAGAGAAACAAGTGATGACACAGTCGAAGGGAGATACCATGCTTGCCGATTGGCTTGAACATCGAAAAAATCCTGATGCCTTATTCTTTTCGCCTATTGTTGTAGATGTGGCTGGGAGAAAAATTAAAAATTAACGTCTAACATCATTAAGCATTATTAAAGGAGAGTATGGAAGAATCAAAAAAAGAAATCAAACCTGTCATCGACGAATACAAAGGGAAACCAGTCATACGTATTCCGCTTGTGGATGATCCAAATCCTGAAACATCGTGGCACTGGTTGTCATTCGGCAAGAGCAAAGCGGCAGCGATTGTAAAATTTTATGAACAGATAAAAAAATTTGCAGAATCATAAAACTGTTACCACCGAGCCGCAAAGGACAGAAAGAAAAAAAATTGTGGTAACGGAGAATGTAAATTAAGTCGCCATGGCGTTTTTAGTGTTCTACGCCTTCTGAATTTCAATTATTGATCCACAGTTAAAAATTTCGTCTTCTCAATTATCGTCAATTGATCGATGAAGAGACCGAATTACATTGATGAGATTTTTCTTCTATTCAAAATTCAGTGGTGTAACCAATGCCGATTGATGCTGTTAATTGTGTGGAACGGAGAGCGATTTCTTGTTTTGGCGTTAATGCCAATTGCGGTAAGAATCGGAATGAAAAACCTTTGCCTAAATCATATCGAACTCCGCAGCCAAATGTTACGCCGCTGATTCCGGAAAGAGAAACACTTTTTTGAGATTTTGGTTTGAATATTGCAGTAGCATAATTTATTTCTTGCGAAATAAAAGTCAGATCGAATGAGGGGATGAATCCCCAATTCCCGGACGAGATTATTTTCATTGCTCCGATTCCAAAATAGGAAGGAGCACCGTTTCCGAAATATTTTTCGTATGAAAGAGAAAGATCGAAAAGCTGCAGATCCGCATTGAGCGAAAGAGAAAGTGCGCTGGAAAATTCAGCTACGGCATTGATCGCTTGATTGGGGTACGACGTATAAGAAAAATCGACATCGCCGTACAGAAAATCTGTAAAATCGTAAGAATATCCGGCGCTGAAAGCATTATTCAGCGTACCGCCTGTTGAAAGCTGCGTATTGAAGTATGAAACAGAAAGTCCATTCGAGTATCCAAGAATGACACCATTGCCGAATGTTCCTTGTGTTCCGCTGACATTGACCCCTTTGCTGATCTGTGCGGTCGAATATCGAGAAGAA
>JANONI010000082.1:0-19264 GCA_031420755.1 Bacteroidota bacterium
GTTGATAACTCTAAAGTGGAGAACAATTTCAAAAATTATACGTTTTTTAAAACCCTGTGGGTAAAGTAATTACTTTTATTGCTGATATTTGAGGTCTATCCCACACAATTTTTAAAAATCTTTGTTTTGACACAGTCTCGATCACTTCGTGACGTGGACGTTGGGAACAAGATGAAAAATAATTTTCTGCGTAACTTCAGTAATGTATGAAAAGTCTGTCGTTTAAAATACAAAAGCCATTGCTTACGCCATGGCTTTTGTTGTCGTTATAAAATATAACTTTATCGCAAAATCGTATCAACCGGAGTGTATTTCATATTGAACGCCTCGGCAACACCTTTATACGTAACAAGACCGTCAACCATATTAAGTCCATGTTTAATTTCAAGATTATTCTGGACTGCTTTTTCCCATCCTTTGTTTGCAAGTTCAACTGCGTATGGAAGCGTAGCATTTGTCAATGCAATTGTGGAAGTAAACGGAACAGCGCCGGGCATATTTGCTACGCAATAATGGATCACGCCGTCAACAACATACGTCGGATCTTCATGGGTTGTCGGTCTGGATGTTTCGATACATCCGCCTTGATCAACCGCTACGTCAACAATCACTGAACCGGGTCTCATGGTCTTCAACATTTCTTTTCGTATCAACTTTGGTGCTTTCGCTCCGGTAATTAACACAGCGCCAATCACCAAATCTGCCGTTTGAATTATTTTACGAATATTGTATGGATTGCTCATCATTGTTGTAACATTCTTCGGCATAATATCATCAAGCTGTCGCAGACGATATAAATTGTTGTCTAAAATCGTAACCTTCGCGCCGAAACCAGCCGCTATTTTTGCCGCTTGTGTACCTACAATTCCGCCGCCAAGAACAATAACGTTCGCAGGCTCTGTTCCCGGTACTCCGCCAAGCAGTACACCGCGTCCGCCCATTGTACGCTCCAAATATTTTGCACCTTCTTGAGGAGCCATACGTCCGGCAACTTCGCTCATCGGAATAAGAAGCGGCAGTGAACCGTCAGTTTTCTGAACTGTTTCGTAAGCAATACAGACACCTTGAGATTTTATCATTGCCACAGTCAATTCCTTACTTGCGGCAAAATGAAAATACGTGAACACGATCTGATCGCGACGAATTTGATTGTACTCTGATTTGATCGGCTCTTTTACTTTAATAATCATATCAGCTTTGTGGTATACTTCTTTTGCATTCTTTGCAATCTTTGCGCCTGCTTCAATATATGCTGAATCTTCAAAACCGCTTCCAACACCGGCTTTGGTTTCTACAAATACCGTGTGACCGAATTGGCGAAGCGTTTCAACTCCAACAGGAACAAGTCCGACACGATTTTCATTTGTTTTGATCTCTTTGGGAACTCCGATAATCATACTATCATCTCAATGTTAAGTTTATTATTTAGTAATTTAGTTTTTATAGAAAATCTTTTTTTACCACTCCCGAAGGGATGCCGTTGGCATAAGACACAAAGATCATTAAGAAAAATTATTACTATTGCTTTGTGAACCTTGTGTTTCTTAGTGTCTTATGCCAACGGCATCAAGACTGTGTCAAAAGTCAAATTTTGTGAAACACATCCCCGAAATCTTTGAGATTTCGGGGATGTTAACGCTGAAAAAATAGTTTTGACACAGTCTCCATCCCTTCGGGAGTGGTAAAAAAAGTTTTTCAGTTTAAATTTTCTTTTCCATTCGGAGAAAGAACAACTGTTGTAAATTTTTCAATGTCAAATAATTGTTGTGAGACGGTCAACACTTGTTCGGCAGTAACGGAATCAATACTGCTGACAATTGAATCAAGCGGTGTGTATTCTCCATAATATAATTCGCCGTTTCCTAACCGCATCATTCTATTGGACGTGCTCTCCAAACTCATCAGCATACTTCCCTTCAATTGCGCTTTTGCACGCTGAAGTTCCGGCTTCATCAACGGTTTGGTTTTCATTTTTTCCAACTCGTTGTATGAAAGTTCTAATGCCTTTGGAACGGATTTTTTGTCTGTGCCCACATAAATTCCGAACGAACCTGTATCCTTCATCAAGCCAAGAAAAGAATAGACACTGTACGCAAGACCATGTCGTTCACGAATTTGTTGAAACAGACGCGAGCTCATTCCATCACCAAGAATTGAATTCATCACCAATGCCGGATACCGCATTTTATTGTGGGCATTAAACGCAATTGTTCCAGTGCAAAGATGCGCCTGTTGAATTGGCTTGCTATATTCCTCTGAAATTTTTTTAAGTTTTGCAGATTGGAAAGTCTTAAATTTTTCGCCGCTATTTTTTCTTTGCGTTAGATATTTGGCTGCTAATGCAACCAAATGTTCGTGCTTAAAATTTCCCGCTGCCGTCAGTATAACATTTTCATTTGCGTAGAATTTTTGAGTGTAATCAAAAATATCGGCCCGGGTAAAACGCGAGACGTTTTCCGCGGTTCCAATAATCGGTCGCGCAAACGGATGAGTTCCAAACAAATGCTTTTCAAAATATTCCTGCACCAAATCATCAGGATCATCTTCGGATCGTTTGATCTCTTCCAGTATAACTGTTTTTTCTTTTTCCATTTCCTTTTCGGGAAACGTGGAATGTTGCACAATATCCGATAAAACATCGACCGCTTTTTCAACATACTCATCGAGCACCCGTGCATAGTAACAGGTATGTTCTTTGGTCGTAAAAGCATTCATATACCCGCCGACCGATTCTAAACTTTGAGCAATCTGTTTGAAATTTCGGCTTTCAGTTCCTTTGAACATCATGTGTTCAATAAAATGAGAGATTCCATTGTTTTCATTTGATTCATTGCGAGAGCCGGTATTGATCCAAATTCCGATTGAAGCAGATTTTACCGTAGGGATTTCTTCACTAATAACGCGAATTCCGTTTATAAGCGTAGTTTTTTTATAGGATGAAATTGCTGCTGATTCCGTATGTGCGATTTTATTTCTAATAGCGATTCTCCGATGGTAAGATACAATGAAAAGTTCAAAAGGAAGATAGATTATTTTTGTAAAAGTAAAAAGAAATTTCTGAGAAGTTAGGATTTCTTAATGCACAATGCATAATTATAAAAAACCTGCATAATTCATTTAAAAAAAGATTATCTATCGAACGACTATTTAAGCATTGTTTCAATCTTTACTGCAACCATATCAATTCCGACCAAATTCTCGCTTCCCAGGGGAATAATGACATCGGCATACCGTTTACTCGGCTCAACAAATTCCAAATGCATCGGTTTAACGGTAGAAACATACTGGTTCATAATCGAATCAATCGATCTGCCACGTTCAAGAATATCACGTCGTAAACGCCGCAACAACCGTTCATCGGCATCGGTATCGATAAAGATTTTAATATCCATCAATTCCCGAAGTTCTGTGGAGGCAAAGATAAGAATTCCTTCAATAATAATGATATCCTTCGGTTCAAGATGACGAGTTTCTTTCATTCTTGAATGTGTCGTAAAATTATAGAGTGGTTGTTCTACTGGAATTCCGTTCCGTAACTCTTTGATATGTTCAACAAGCAACAACGTTTCAAGCGAATCCGGATGATCAAAATTGATCACATCCGGTGTTTTGCCGTTGTATGTCGATAGATCACGATAATACGAGTCATGTTGAATAACAACAACATTTTGTGTGTAGTGAATCCGCTCCAAAATTTTGTTTGTTACCGAAGTTTTTCCTGAACCGGTCCCTCCTGCAATACCTATAACAAGTTGTTTCATAAATATCCTATTTTTTTTCTTGTAGAAATATAGAGGTTGAAGGGTGCATAAGCAAGAACCATTCACACTATCTTTCACGAGATGAATATTTTTTTTGATTCCGTTTTTGGACTTCCCATTCATTTTCTATATTTTGTTAGCATATGATAGAATCAATCTTTTTCTGGTCCCTCGTTATCTTCTGCTCTGTCTATATTGTGTTTCATTCTTTCCTTTGGAAAGGATTAACCACGCTTTTTAAGAATCAGACACAACAAGAACAGTTTTCAATTTCAATTATTATCGCTGTGCGAAACGAACAAACATCAATCGGAAATTTACTTCACTCTTTGGTCAATCAAGATTATCCGTTAAACAAGTTTGAGATTATTGTTGTAAACGATCGGTCAACAGATTCAACCGATTCAATTGTTGAAAATTTCAAACGTCAGCATTCCAATATTCGTTTAATTACTATAGAATCGAACAACAGCAACATGCCGCACAAAAAAAATGCATTGCGCGCTGGAATTGCACAAGCATCGTTTCATATTCTCGCGTTTACAGATGCTGATTGTCTTGTTCCTCAACAATGGCTGAATGAAATCTCGAAACAATATGTTTCAACTGTTGGCGTTGTGGCTGGCTACAGTCCTTACGCTGGCGAAACTGCAAATTCTTTTTTAAAATATGAAGAATACAAAAATTCGTTATTTGCCGCTTCTGCAATAGAATTGAAACAAGCATTTCTGTGCACGGGACGAAATTTTTCATACCGAAAAACAATCTATAACGAGGTTGGCGGATTTGAAGAAATAAAAAATTCCATCAGCGGCGACGATGATCTTTTTTTACAATTGGTGCAGAAGAAAACCAATTGGAACATTCGATATATGACCTCTCCAGAAAGTTACGTGCAAACAATTCCGCCAAATTCTTTTTCTCAATTTGTGAATCAACGAACACGGCATGTTTCCGCAAGTAAATATTATCCACTACAAATACAATTGGCATATTCTTTTATTCATTTATTTCATCTCTGTATTTTTGTTGGATTCTTTTTTGTACCGTTTATTTCCCTTCTTGCGGTAGTAATCAAGTTTAATGTTGACGCACTGTTCATCACAAAAGGAAAAGATATTTTCCATGAAGAGTTCTCTCTTATGGAATTTGTGATCGATGAATCTCTGTTGGTTCTCTATTCATTTTTTATTGCACCGCTCGGATTTTTAAAAACATTTGATTGGAAAGGCGCATCCAATTAATGAAAGAATTTTTTTCGAATCCTGTTGTTTCAACAACCATCAAGGTTTTTATTTCATTCGCATTACTCGCCGGGCTTCTCTATTACTTGGATGGTAATGCAATTGTTGAATCATTCAGAAATGCGAATCCGTATTATCTTAGTATCGGATTATCGCTTGCAATTTTTCAGTTAGTTATTCATTTTTATCGCTGGAGATATCTCCTGCGGCTTGTATCGAAAGAAATTTCAAATAAAGAAACGTTCACTTCTTTTTTTGTCGGATTTATGGCGGGATTTTTCACTCCGGCTCAGCTTGGAGAATTTGCCGGACGAATAGCAAGTCATCCAAATGTTAAAAAATCACATATTATTGCAATTACCGTGGTCGATAAATTATATTGGACTGCAGTAACTGTGCTTATTGGCGGCACCGGACTTGCAATGTTTATTTCTACCTACTATGTTGACGTTTGGAATCCTTGGTACAGATACCTGATAACTTTGTTAATGGCAGTGATCATCGTTATTTTTTTGTTCCCTGAAAAGATCAAAGAACTTCTTATACAGCTTCCGTCTAAAATTCGCAAACATCGTTTTTATGAAATGGTTGAATTGATAGAAAATGTATTCCATAATAAAAATGCATGGGTCTTATCTTCCCTAACATTATTTCTTTACATCATAATCTTGCTTGAATATTATTTTCTTGCGAATGCGTTTGGTTACGTTTCGTTGACTGATGCGTTAGTGTGCGTTGCATCTGTTTTTTTTGTAAAAGCAATCATGCTTCCGATTTCTTTTGGCGATTTAGGAGTACGGGAAAGCACTGCGGTTTTTTTCTTCCAAACAATGGGGCTTAGTTCTGCAATTGCATTTAATGCATCAATTATCATGTCGTTCGCCAATGTTATCGTTCCCACGGCAATTGGCGCACTGCTTGTTTTAAAATTAAAGAGGAAAAAATGAATCACTTCCTAGAATATATTTCCTATTTCCTCTTCCTTCTTCTGATAGTTTATATCAGACAAATTATTTCCTTTTACAACGGACTTGCACGATTGACCAAAGGAACCAACACCATTGAACATACAATCACCATCATCATTCCTGCAAGAAATGAAGAAAAGAATATCGGAGAATGTTTACACTCATTGTTGCTTCAGCACTATCCAAAAGAGAAGTTTTCCATTATTGTTGTTGATGATCGATCAACAGATACTACGGCGAATGTTGTGAGAGAAATTTCACAACAGACCGGATTCATCGTCACATTATTATCTTCTGATGAACCATCGTTGATTCGTTCGCCAAAGATCAGAGCGCTTACGCGTGGAATACAACATTCTTCAAGTGAGATTATTGTCACTACGGACGCAGATTGTATCGCTCCGCCGGATTGGATATCAACAATCAATTCGTATTTTGAAACGCGTGTTGGCATTGTTACCGGTGTAACTGTTTATAAAAAAAATCAGCAACGCAATTCCATGTTCTGGGGAATTCAATTTTTAGATTTTCTTTCATACACGGCAATTGCTGCGGGTGCTATTGGTATGAATAAAGTTCTTGTGAGTAATGGCAGTAATATGGCATTTAGAACCCAAGCGTTCAACGAAACCGGTGGATTTGAAACATTAACTCATCTCAACACCGGCGATGATTCTCTGCTCGCACAAAAAATTGTTGGCAACGGAAAATGGAAACCACGTTTTGCATTTGAAGAATCTGCAGCAATCGTAACGCACGCGGTTTCAACATGGAAAGAAGTTCTTCACCAGCGAATGAGGTGGGTCGGACAAACTGCATATTATCCAGCATCCATGATGTTCTTTATGATTTGCACGTTTATCATGTTTGTCGGACTGGCAGTAACAATTCCTTTAACCTTGATTGAGTGGAATATTCTTCCTTGGCTAATTGTGGCGGGAAAATTTTCTGCCGATTATTTGATTATGAATCGTTTCGCAGCCATTACACGCACACATGCCGCAATGAAATATTTTTTCCCGGCTGCGCTCATCCATATTCCATTTGTTCTTATTGCAACGGTCGGCGGCTATTTTTTCTCATTTAAATGGAAAGAACAAACACTTACGAAAGAAGCCACATAAATGTTTACCCATACCGGAATATTACATAGAATGCTATTCCCTTCGATGGTGTGGAAAATGCCCGGAAAGAAAATTTACATTACGTTTGATGATGGACCGCATTCAATCACTCCGGCAATTTTGGATACGTTGCACAAACATTCTGTTCGAGCAACATTTTTTCTTTCAGGAAAAAATATTATTGGAAGGGAAGAAATTGTACAGCGAATCTCGGCGGAAGGACATTCCATTGGTATTCACGCTTTTCATCATTCACGAATATTGGCGTTCTCAAAAGAACAAACAAAAAAAGAGATGGTACAAACTTCGCAATTATTATCTCGTTTTATTCCACAGAAAATCCGTTTGTTTCGTCCTCCGTTTGGTTTCTTTTCGTGGAACACCATTGCCGCTGCGCGTGAATTAGGATTTTTTCTTGTGATGTGGAGTTGTTTAACGGGCGATTTTAATAATTGGACAACCGAACGAATTGTGAATACTGCATTAAAGAATCTTTCCGACGGTTCAATTCTAGTCTTCCACGATAACGATCGTACACAAGATAAAATTATTTCAGTTCTTGATCTCGTGATTCCGAAAATGAAACAACGCGGTTTTGAATTTGGAGCAATTCGATGAAACGCAAAAAAAGAGTACTGGTTGCTCCCTTGGATTGGGGCTTAGGACATACGACCCGTTGCATTCCAATAATCCATGAATTGTTGAAACGAGATGTTGATGTACTTATTGGAGCAGATAATCATCCTCGCGATTTGTTAAAAAGGGAATTTCCCCAACTTGAGCATATTCAATTTCCAGGGCACGTTGTTCGATATGGAGAACATGGAAATCTCATTTGGGAAATTATTAAACAACTTCCTGCAATGGTGTATGGTTTTCGTCGTGAGCATCAATTACTGGAATCGTTAATCGCTCACCATTCCATTGATGGAGTAATTTCTGACAACCGGTTTGGAGCCTTTTCTAAAAAAGTTCCTTCTATATTTATCATTCACCAACTTAATATTATTATTCCAACATATCTCTTATGGGCAAAGAGGATTGTCGATTTTAGTAACAGACAATTTGTTCAACAATATACCGAATGCTGGATACCAGATTTTTCTGGGGAAAAAAGTCTTGCCGGAATATTATCGTCACCGAAAGTATTCCCCACGAATGCCTTTTACATCGGAACTCTTTCACGACTTAAAAAAATTGATTCTGTCAAAAAAGAATATGACATTCTTGTTATACTTTCAGGACCAGAACCGCAACGTGGATTGTTTGAACAAATTTTAATTGAGCAATTACGACAAACACAGTACAAGGTTCTTATTGTGAGAGGTATCCCCAATGAAGATACTACAATAGAAATCACTCGTACTATATCGATGGTATCTGTTTTAACGACCGATGAACTTTCTTTGGCAATTGCACAATCACATTTGATTATTTCGCGATCTGGTCATAGCACCATAATGGACTTATCGTTTGTTGGAGCAAAGGCACTGTTTGTACCAACACCGCAACAAACAGAGCACGAATATTTGGCTGATCTGTTGAAAAAGAAAAACATTTGTTATTCTGAAAATCAAAATGAATTTAATCTTGAACGTGCAGTAACAATAAATAAAAAATTTACGGGCTTCAATGAATATAGAAATGATTATAGCATACTGCGCGAACGTATAGATTATTTTTTAAGGATTATTGATACGAGTACTCTATGATTTCTTTTCCAATAATTTTATACGCTGAAACACATTACCGTTTTAAATATTTTTTTAGTTTATACAAGAAATCTGAACCCGAAATTATTGCCGATGCGCCGCATCGGTTAGATCCGGATAAGCCGTATCCGATCATGATTCTTGTGAAGGATGCTCATGTATATCCGATAGAATTGCTTTCCGTTAAAGTTACCTTAACTCAAAATGCAAAAAAGATATATTCAAAAACATTTGAATTCTCACCGGAAATAAAACTCGCTACGCACTATTGGAATAAAATAATTGAGATTCCCTTCGTCGGAATCCTTTCTTCTACGTTCGGCTTGGTGCATGGCGATGTTGAGATTGTTACTAAACAAAACGGCAAACTGCGCGTCACTCGAAACAACAATCATCGATTCACATCAAAAACATCGCTAAAGTTCTTTCGCTCAAAAACCCGTTTGCCCGCTATTAATAATTGGATCTATGGCGATGCACATACACATTCAACGTACACAGAAGATCAGGTTGAATTTGGATCACCTCTTTCCGCCGCACCTAAATTATGCCGAGCAATGGGACTTTCATTCTTTTGTGTAACGGACCATTCGTATGATCTTGACGATACGATCGACAATTACCTTTTGAATGATCCCGATATCCCGAAATGGAAAAAACTGCAATTTGAAATTGATAGAGTCAACTCGCGTGAGAATAAATTTGCTATCCTTCGCGGAGAAGAAGTTTCCTGCACAAGTTCCAACAACAGCAATGTCCATTTTTTATTGTTTGGGAATAGAAAATTTTTTCACGGTTCTGGAGATGGTGGAGAGAAATGGTTCAAAACGCAAAGTGAATACACGATACAAGAAATTCTTGCTCTGAAAGAGAAAAACGTGGTAACGTATGCTTCCCATCCTACCGAAGAAGTTTCTTTCCTTCAGCGACTGCTGTTGAAGCGTGGAGAATGGGCGGTAAGCGATATGGCTGAAAAGGAGCTCAACGGTATTCAGATCTTGAACGGAGAAAGAACCGAATCGTTCTTCAGGGGAATGGACATTTGGAAATGGATGTTGAAACGAGGCGAAAAAAAATTTCTTCTTGCTGGAAATGATGCCCATGGAAATTTCAATCGTTCCGTTCAAATAAACATTCCGATGGTATCCTTTCGCGAAAATGAAAACCAAATTTTTGGAAAAATGAAGACGGCTGTTTACGCTCACGAGATTTCAGAAGCTACAATCATTGATGCCATTGGTAAAGGACGAACTGTTGTTACCAACGGTCCTCTTTTAACCATCGAAATAGAGACCGATTCACCTGATATCGGGAGGATTGGCGAGACAGTAAGAGGAAATAAATTTGTTGTTAAACTTCACGCAGAAACAACGGATGAATTCGGAAAATTCTTCTCGATCAAAATATTTTTCGGAGTAATCGGCAAGAATGAACAAAAATTATTTGAGATGAAAGAATTCAATAATCCATATTCCATTCATACAATCAGTAATTGGCATCGCGCAGAAAACTTTTCGTATATAAGAGCAGAATTATTTACCCACCACGCGCACGGAATTGACCGTGATGGATTTTGTTATACAAACCCAATCTGGATTCAACCGAAATGAAAAAAGTTTTTTTTGTCATACTCATTCTATCAACGGTAGGATATTCATCCGAAACAGGGTTTTCATTTACTTCAGCCCCGCTGCTTTTTAAGCCGCTTGTTGCAAATACGTTTGAACCGCGCGTGGGTGTACTATGGCACACAAATAATAATCGGCTGAGACTTGATATTGGAAATTCTATTGATCTGGTACAATACACTTTTCAATATCCAAAACGGCATGTAACATTTGGAACTGATTTTTTTACGTACACTCTTCTGCGAGGTGAACGGGATTTTCATTTTCCTGTAGATGCAGTGGATTATCTCTTCGGCTTCAATATTAATTTTATCGATACTACTACTGTCGGCGTTCTGTCGTCTCGATTGCGATTGAGTCATATCAGCGCACATTTTGTTGACGGGCATTTTGACGGAAATTCTGGAACATGGAAAGACGGATTAAATCCTCGCGTTTATAGCCGGGAATTTGTTGAAGTAACAATTGGATATGTTCCGATAAATAATTTTCGCGGTTATATTGGAACTATGTACGTTTGGCATGTCGATCCGCCTTTTTTACCGACTTTGAGCGGATATGTCGGCGGGGAATATCATCAACAACTTTCAACAATGTTCAACGGATATGCCGCGTATCAATTCACCGCAAGCGGTTTACGTCCGCGGCACGAAGTACAAATTGGAACAAAGATTGGAAACTGGAACGGGCGCGGAACACAATTATTTTTTATGTGCTATTCGGGAAACAATATTCACGGCCAATATTATGACCGGAAAGATGAATATTCCGGTTTCGGATTTAATATCGATTTTTAAATACTTGTCCCTGAAAAAAATAGGAACCATTGTACGTGTGTACGCTTGCATCGCATCAAGGTTTGATTCTGCGTATATAACCTTGTCAAGGTTCTGAAACAAATTTTACCTAACCTTGACAAGGTTTCTTCCACTTTAAGAGATGACTCTATATGACATTTAGAAAAATTTTATTACACCTTGGTTTATTTAGCACAACATTTTTTACAACTACCGTAGCCGGAGTTGCGTGGCTTAATCTCGATCCGTTTGATCTGTATAATTTTTCGGCGGGGCTTCCTTACTCCATTTCAATTCTTTTTATTTTAACGTGCCATGAGTTCGGACATTATTTTGCGGCAAAATATCATGGCGTTGATGCAACTCTTCCGTTCTATATTCCTATGCCTTCACTTCCGGGATTTTTAAATTTTGGAACATTTGGTGCGGTTATTAAAACTCAATCCGCTGTCCCATCAAAAAAAATACTGTTTGATATTGGTGTTGCCGGACCAATTGCCGGTTTTATTGCTACAGTTACCATTTTAATTTATGGATTCACCAACCTTCCGGGGAAAGAGTTTATTCTGAAGATTCATCCGAATTACTTCATTACTCCCGACCAAGGAGTCGGTCTTGCATTCGGAAATTCACTGTTATATGATTTTTTGGCAATCATCATTCCAAATGGCGCCAATGATTTTGTTCCTCCGATGTCGGAGATGTACCATTATCCTTTCTTGTGCACCGGTTGGTTTGGCTTATTTGTTACGGCAATGAATTTAATTCCAGTCGGCCAATTAGATGGCGGGCACATTTCATACGCAATGTTTGGAGACCGGCACAAAATGGTTTCAAATTTTGCTTTCGGAATTATTTTTTTGATCGGAGCTGTAGGATTTCTTCCGTATATGGGAATTGAAACTTCACTAGGATGGTCCGGCTGGATTTTTTGGGCGTTGATCTTATTCTTTTTTATAAAACTCTATCACCCGCCAGTAGAAGATGAAACGGAATTAGATTCCAATAGAAAGTTTATTGGTTGGCTTACGTTCGGAATCTTCTTGGTGTGCTTTACACCATCACCATTCACCTTATGATTTTCAATTTGATTTTCAATTGACTCTCTGTTCATTTTTCAGTATTATTATTTAAGAATTCAATCATAAAACAAAGAGCATTCTGCTATAGAAAAGTTTGATACAACAGTTTTACGAATTACAATTTCTAACAACTTTTTTATTGCAGATTGCTTTATTCAAAACCGAGGATGAAGCCCTCGGTTTTTTTTTGAGATGACAAAATCATATTTCATAGCGGCTATTATTCTTGTTTCATCGTTGTTCTTATCATGCTCACTGGTAGAAAATCCAACTCCAATTGACACGAATTATGCTTCGCTGTTGTTACGGGAAGGATCAATTTTTCCGTTCACTGCAAATACAGATACGATACTGGTGAATGGCGGTGCAACATCGAACGACAACATCACTATTTCAGCGAGAGTTGAAGTTAAAGCAAGCAATAAAGGAAATACACTTTCACTCTTTTGCACGATCTATGACGCTGCCAAATCAAAGTCATTTGGAAACGGAACACTGAACGACAATGGAAGTTTTCCCGATGGAATAGCAAACGACAGCATCTATACAGGAAACATATCTTTTACATTCAAACGAAGTCTCTTTGGCAATCTTCTTGCCGTTATTTCCGGAAGCGATGGAAGTAATACGACAAATGCAATCACCCTTCCATTTTCAGTAACACGATTTAATAAAGCGCCAAAAATAGATACTGTTACCGCACCGGACACACTTACGCTTGCAACAACAACTCAAATTCTTCAACTCACTGCAAAAGTTACGGATGAAGACGGCGCGAGTGATATTAAGAACGTAACATTAACTTCTTACCGACTACCCGATACGACAACCGTTCGCGGAACATTCTCCCTTTATGACGATGGAGGTGCAAATGGGGCGGCTGGAAATACCGATAAATTACAAGGAGACGGAATCTATACTCTTTCTATTCAATTACCCCCTAATACGATCAAAGCAACGTATCGATTTGTCTTCCAAGGTTTTGACGCTGCTAACGCAGCAAGCAATAAGGTTTATAAAGATGTCGTCATTAAATAATCTAAAAAAATATATTGTTTTCGTTTATGTTTTATTTTATTCATCTGCGTTTGCGCAGTTGTCAACTCCGCTTTCGTTCGAAACGAAATTGAATTCATCTTCTCAAAATCTATTTTCCCGCACAATCAGCAACAGTGTTACTGATATTGTTGTAAACGGAAATACAATTTGGCTTGGCACCGGAAGAGGTCTGCATAAATCCACCGATGGCGGTCGCACGTGGACATATTATTATAACACACCGGCATTTGGCACCGAAGATATTTCCGCAATTGCAGTAAAAGGAAATGATGTGTGGGTTGCCACTGCTCATTCTGTTAAGCGAGACGATCAATCACTACCGGAAGGAAGCGGGCTTCGTTATTCTTCCGATGGTGGAACAAATTGGAAAGTGATTTCTCAACCGCTTGATGTAAACAATATTGATACCATTCGATGGGGAAACAGTATTATCCGTGCACTTGGAATTACGACTGCAATCAATAACATCACGTATGATATAGCCATCACCGATAGCGCAGTATATATCGTTTCATTCGCAGGGATGGCGCGCAAAACGACAAACAAAGGTGATACGTGGGAACGTGTTATTATTCCGCCCGATCATTTAAATTCCATTTCACAAGATGATTCGTTAAAATTCGATCTCTCTCCATCGGGCGGCTCATTAAAACTTGCCGAAAATTTTAATCATCGCGCATTTTCTGTAATGGCAGAAAATAATTCTACTATTTGGATCGGTACAGCAGGCGGCATAAATAAAACAACCAATGGTGGAAAATCATGGACAAAATTCAGTAAACAAAATCAAATTGAAGCGATCTCGGGAAATTTTGTAGTTGCAATTGCACAGCAAAAGACTCTTTCAAAAAATATTCTTTGGGCTGCAACGGTTAATGCAAATGACAACACTGAAAAACGAGGAATCAGTTATTCTGACAATGGCGGGTTAAGTTGGAAGCAAACGCTGATCGGCGAATTCGGGCATAATTTCGGTTTCAAGGATAGCATTGTTTATATTCCAACCGATAATGGAATATTCCGATCTTCGGATCAAGGAAAATCATGGAGTCAAAACGGAACTATCTACGAAACTGAAACCCGGCGTTTATATTCACAGAAAAAATTTTATTCTTCGGCAGCGTATGCCGATACAATTTGGTCAGGTGGGGTTGACGGAATAGTACTAACGATTGATAATGCCTCACATCTGTTCGGTTCAAAATGGAATATCATCCGCGCTGTTCAACAAGTAGATGCAAAAAAAGAAACGTATGCATATCCAAATCCATTTTCACCCGATGATGAAATTATTCGTTTGCATTACTCAACACAGAACAGAAATGCAAACGTTACGGTCAGAATTTTCGATTTTGGTATGAACCTTGTCCGCACATTAGTTAATAAAGCATTGCGAAGCGCCCAGCTTGAACATGATGAAATTTGGAACGGAAAAAATGACTCTGGAACTCAAGTTGCAAACGGCGTGTATTTTTATCACGTCGTAGTAGATTCCGATGAACCTATCTGGGGAAAAATTCTTGTTATTCAATAGAGCGAAAATAATTTTTGCAATGATGCTGTTGTTCGTACCATTTTCTTTCGCACAACTTGCAGGAAGCCCCGGCGCTTTTTCCAGAATGGGATTTGGCGCACGCGGAATGGGAATGGGAAACGCAATGTCTGCTGTGAAATCCGGAGAAAATTCCGGGTACTACAATCCGGCTGCCGTTGCATTGTTGAAACAACAGACTGTCTCCCTTTCATACGGGATTTTAACTTTAGATCGAAACCTTAATACGCTATTCTATGCTCAGCCTATTGATACCAATGCCGGCATTGCCATTGGTATTATCAATTCTGGAGTTTCAAATATTGACGGGAGAGATGGAGATGGATTTAAAACTGAAACGTATTCAACATCAGAAAATCTATTTTCTCTTTCGTTTGCATTGCGTATTCAAGCGATCACCATCGGTTTAACCACAAAATTATATTACTATTCTCTCTTCAAAAATTTATCATGGACTACCGTTGGATTTGATTTTGGAATCATATATCCGTTAACGAAAAATCTTACTCTAGCTGGAGCGTTTAAGGATTTTAACGCTAAATACCGATGGGATACGTCAGACCTATACGGTCAACTCGGAAATTCGACAATTGAAAAATTTCCTACGCGAAAGTCAATAGGACTTTCATACATATTGGAGGATAACATTGGATTACTTTCAATGGAGATTGAGAACAGTTCAATTGAGGTGAAAAACAGTTCGACTGGTGTTGAGAACAGCATCTCTGCAACAATCGTTAGACTCGGTGCTGAATATACTCCGATTGAAATGTTCACTATTCGCGGGGGAATTGATGGATGGAATCTGAACCATCGTGACCAAGCCCATCCGACATTTGGCTTTACACTTCGAACTGATTTTACCGATTGGAAACCTTCGTTCAATTATGCGTACATTATTGAGCCGTATGGAGTTTCATCGATGCACATAATTTCTCTTTCGATAAAGCAATGAAAAATTTATTAAAAATATTTTTCGTCCTCACAGTCTGCTCCGCATTTCTTTTTTCGCAGAACATTCAAACTGGATTAACTTTCTTAAAATTAGGACCCAGTGCCCGTTCTTCGGGAATGGGTGAAGCCTTTACAGCAATACCAAACGATCATTCGTCGTTTTACTATAATCCTTCTACCATTCGTTCTTCCGATAGATCGCAAGTAACAGTAAGTCATAGAAACGGATTTGCAGAGACAACTACGGATTATATTGGAGCAACTATTCCGGGTGAAGATATTACCGTTGCATTTTCGGCATTAACAACATCTATCAATGGAATTGAAGTGCGGTTGCAGCCGGGTGAAGCAGAAAACACATTCGATGCAAAGAATGGTATGCTCGGAATTGGAGCAGCGATAAATGTATCGGAAAATCTTTTACTTGGTGTTACCGGAAAATTATTATACGAGAAAATCTTTGTTGACGAAGCAAGCGGCTATGCGTTCGACGGCGGAATATTTTATACGCTCGATGAAAACATTACTGTAGGATTCAGTGCAACAAATTTTGGACAGATGAGCGTTTTGCGCTCTGAACATTCCGTAATGCCGGCAACAATACGAGTCGGAGCCTCATATCGCACTTCCCTTTCAACTGAAATTACAGTATTAGCGGCAAGCGATATCGTTAAAACGATTAATGATGATGGTATTCACGTTCATGGTGGAACCGAAGCGATTTATAATTCGATGTTTGCACTTCGTGCAGGATATCAAACAGGATATGAAACCAAAAGTTTTTCAGGTGGGGTTGGTATTCTGTACGGCATCATAAGATTTGATTACGCATTTGTTCCAAACAAAGGTGCATTCACGCCAAACCATTTATTCTCACTCAGTTTTTATCTTTGATCTCTCTTGCTGAAAAAAAAAGCAAACATATTGTTTACTGCAACATTTTCTACGCCATTCATACAAAAAGATCTAACGATTCTAAAAACTCATTTCACCGTTACTGAAGTAATTTCCTCCGGAATAAAAACAATTATTTCATTTCTGTCCGCAATCAGATCGAATGATATAACTTTTTCTTGGTTTGCGTCAGTCTATTCATCTGTTTTGGTTTTCTTCACTAAAGTTTTCAACAAAAAATCAATTATCATTCTGGGCGGTGTTGATGTCGCCAAAATTCCGGAATTTAATTATGGAATATGGAATAGCTGGTGGAGATCCATTATTGTACAATATGGTATTAAAAATGCTGACCTCGTTTTGGCGGTTGATGAATCTTTGAAAAATGATGCTGTTCGGCTTGCAGGATACAACGGAAATAACATTCATATTCTTCCTACCGGATATGATTCCAATCATTGGGTACCGGGGAATCAAAAAGATAATATTGTCCTAACGGTTGCGAATTGCCACAATATGACGCGGGTAAAAATTAAAGGAATTGATTTTCTGATTACTGTAGCAACTGCAATGCCCGATACCTCCTTTGTTATGATCGGATTAAAAAATGAAATCGCGGTGCAATTACAAATCCCGGCAAATATAAAATATTTTGAATCTTTGGAGCAATCGGAATTGCTGGAAGTGTATCAGCATGCAAAAGTCTTTTTTCAACCTTCAATGCGCGAAGGACTGCCGAATACGTTATGCGAAGCAATGTTGTGCGGCTGTTTTCCTGTCGGGACAAATGTCGGAGGAATCCCTTCCGCTATTGGTGATACAGGAATAGTCATACAGTATAATGATGTTAACGGTGCTGTCGATGCTTTGCATCATGCGATGGAACACAAAAGTAACACGACGGCACGAGATCGAATAATGAGAACCTACAGTATCAATAAGAGAGAAGAATTATTGGTGAAATATATTTCATCATTGTTCAATGAGAAATAATCCTGTCATATTGCAAATTGGATTGATCCGATACGAACCTTCGTGGGAATTACTCCTTCGTCAGATCGGTGTTCCTTGGAAAGTTATTGATGTAGAAGAAAGTTTGATTGAACACTTTTCCATTATTATTGTAAATGAAGAAATCAATTCGTCAGTTAGTTCAGTCATCAATTCGTATGTAACCGATGGTGGAACTGTGTTGTATACTTCCGTTGCGTTACAAGACAATTATACGAATGTCGTAAAGAAAAAATATGTTACTTCACTTCCGCCTACGCAAAACGCTTCGTATGCTACGAATGGAATTTTCGATATCTATGAACAATGTTATATTTTTTCGAACAATGATATTGTTGAGATAGAATCAATTGGAAACGGCTTCAAAGCGTATTTTGGTATTCCTTGCAATATCACTCTATCAACAGAAGTGCGACGGAAGAATTTTTCTGCAGACTTATTACGAATGCCCAATGAAATTGTCGCGCGCAGCACAAAAGGAACGTTACGGCAATTGGTATTTTCATTGCTTGTTCATTTACATCATCTCCAGGGACTTCCTTTCATCCATAAGTGGTATTATCCAAATGGTGCGCCAACGATATTTACATTTAGAATAGATTCCGATAAAGGAACGCAGGAGCAGATCGAAGAGATCTTTCAGTTAAGTGAAAAATATTTCATCCCCACTACTTGGTTTTTAGACGTCAAGAGTCATGAATCATGGATATCATATTTTAATAAATTCGTTTCACAGGAAATCGGCGTTCATTGTTACGAACATACTATTTCATCTGATAAAGAATTAAATTCTGATAATTTCTTAAAAGCAAAGAAAATACTGGAACAAAAAGGTATGGACGTGAAGGGATTTTCCGCGCCGACTGGAATGTGGAACGAGACTTTAGCTGCAACAATCGAAGAGTTAGGATTTCACTATTCTTCTGAGTTTGGGTACGATTATGACAATCTCCCTTCATTTCCGTTTCATTCCGGAAGCTTTTCCTTTGTGCCGCAATTACCGATCCATCCAATTTGCATTGGATCGATGCTTCGCGCACATATGACGGATGATGAAATGATCTCATATTTCAAAAATATTATCGATAAGAATTCAGCAATGAACGAACCGATATGTTTGTATCATCATCCAACACACAAACACAATACGGTCTTTGAAGAGATTTTTAATTACATTCAAGAGAAGAAGATTCAAGCAATCTCATATTCAGACTATGCTGGATGGTGGAAAAAACGAGATTCCGGATCTACGCAATGGAAATATGACGATAACAGATTAATATCTGCTAATCGGATATCTGACAATGAATATTTTAGATTAATTCTTCCCAATGGAAATGAGTCACTATCAGTTCTAAATGATACCACTACTATCGATCAATTAGAATTCTCTCTACCGGCTGTCAAAATTCCATTATCACATGACACAATGCGTTCACGGGCTTTCGATATTCGTCATATTCTACAAAATGCACTCG
>JANONI010000083.1:0-2275 GCA_031420755.1 Bacteroidota bacterium
CAATATTTTTTGTACTCCCGCTACCGCCGATCTCTGTCGGTTGATGCTGATGGATAGCGCGCATATTCAGGAAAAAGATGCGGAGTTTGTAAATAAACGACACGCGAAGAAAAAACTTCCGCCGATCGAACCGCTCTATACTTCCGATGATGTTCAAGCGACACTGGCGTTATTGATTGAGATTCCTTACCGCACGTCGTTTGAAGTGGTGAACGGCGTGAGCGCAAAATTTTTTGATGCCGGACATATACTCGGTTCCGCTTCGATCCTTCTTAGTATAAAAGAAAATGGCGCGCGCGAGAAACATTTCGGATTTACCGGAGATGTTGGCAGACCGAATATGCCGATCCTTCGCGATCCTGAATTTATGGGAAATGTTGATGCGCTTATTTCGGAATCGACGTACGGCGGCAGAGTTCATGCAACGGTGGATGAAATGCCGAACAAATTTTTGGAAGTTGTGAAGCGGACAGTTGATCGGGGAGGAAAAATTATTATTCCTGCGTTCAGCGTGGGACGAACGCAGGATATTGTCTATCAAATGATCAGATTAAAAAATGAAGGGCGACTGCCGGACATCCCAATCTTTGTTGACAGTCCGCTTTCGACGAATGTAACGGAAGTGTTCCGTAAACACCCGGAATGTTTTGATGCTGAAACAGCAAAAATACTACGGAGCGATGACGATATTTTTGGTTTTAACCGATTGCGTTTCATTCGAGACGTGGAAGAATCAAAAAAACTGAACGACTTGAAAGTGCCATGCATGATCATTGCTGCATCAGGGATGTGCGAAGCGGGACGGATCGTGCATCACTTGAGCAACAACATTGAGAATCCGAAAAACACCGTGATGATCGTTGGATATCAGGCGGAGCATACACTGGGAAGAAAGTTGGTCAACCGCGATCCGGAAATTTCAATCTTCGGCGATGTGAAGCAATTAAAATGTGAAGTATCGGTAATGAACTCGTTCAGCGCGCATGCCGATAAGAATGAATTGCTGGATTTTGTAAAACCAATGGATAGGAAACAGCTTAAAAATATTTTTCTTGTTCACAGCGATGTCGATCAGGCGGAAAAATTTGCTGCAACATTGAAAGAAAATAATTTTCAACGGGTGGATATTCCGTCGCGATTAGACAAATTTGATTTATAAGAAATAATGCCACAGATTCACAGATTAAAAAATCTGCAAATCTGTGGCTATAATTTAACGTTACAGTTTTATTTCACCGTTTCTATCGTTTCCCGATAAACAACACCACGTTCTTTCAATCCATTAAGAACAAAATCTACGCACTCTGGTTTTTGGCCGATATATTCCGGAGGACAAATTCCTTTTCGATCAAACAATCCTTTAGAGAGCATTCGCAGAACGGTTGTTGCAGTATATCCCGTTACTCTTGCCATTGAATGAACATTTGTAATTTTATCATGCCGGTCGAAGAGATCGTAGGTGTAACGGAGTTTTTTGTTATCCTTCGTTCCTTCAATAATAACTTTCATTACGGTAAATTCTTCATCGGTATCTTTTAATTCCCACATCGGAAACAACAGTTTTGTCGTAACGTCGATCGGTTTAATTTTCACCCCCTTAACATCAATTTCTTTTTCGCTGAAAAATCCAGATTCGCGCAGCACTTTAATTTTTTCAATATGTCCGGGATAGCGCAATGTTTTTTCTTTCATGTTCGGAGCATGCAGCGTATCGGCAAGTGTTCGTAATCCGTCGCTGTTAAATGCTTCAAGCGTCCCAATTTCGGGAAAAGATAAAAATTCCGGATCAGACAATGCGGGACGAACAACCAATCTTCCGTTTTCAACATATCGCGCAGGGCGGGTATATTCTTCAATCACATCAATGGGAGAGAATGGAGCTTTGTATTCATACGGATACTCGCGCACAACAGGGAGACCGCCGACGTAGATCAGTATCATTTCGGTTTTATCGAGAAGATTATCTACATAACCGACCAACAGATTGCTCATTCCGGGAGCAACACCGCAATCAACAACAGCGGTAACGTTGTGTTTCTTTGCCAGTTCATCAAGCTCGAAACAATTTTCGGGAAAGAAGGCAATATCAACAACGTTCTTTCCTGCTGCGATAACCGCTTGCAGGGTTGAAAATCCCATAAAACCGGGAACAGCATTCAGAACTATGTCGCAATCGGAAAGAAGCGTTTGTAATTGTTCTTTATTAGAAAGATTTGCTTCTATCGTTCGGATAGGAAGTTCGGCGGGAATTTTATCAAGATTTTTTTTATTAAGA
>JANONI010000084.1:0-2129 GCA_031420755.1 Bacteroidota bacterium
TTCTCTGTGGCAAAAAAAATAAGGATATCCTGTGGCAAAACAAATTGAAAAATCAGAATCAATAAAACCAAACCGAAACGATGTTGAAGCGGTGCGGGAGTTGAACGTTTCCTATCAAGCATTGCGAACCGAAATCGCAAAAGTGATTATCGGACAGGATGCGGTGATCGAACAATTGTTCATTTCCCTCCTTTCACGCGGACATTGTCTCTTAGTCGGCGTACCGGGACTTGCAAAAACGCTGCTGATAAAAACGCTTGCCGATGTGCTCGATCTTAAATTCAACCGCATTCAATTTACGCCCGACTTGATGCCGAGCGATATTACCGGAACAGAGATCATCGAAGAAGACAAAAAAAGCGGCGGAAAAGTTTTCAAATTTGTTGAAGGTCCTGTGTTTGCAAATATTGTTCTTGCAGACGAGATCAACCGCACACCGCCGAAAACACAAGCCGCATTATTAGAATCCATGCAGGAACACAAAGTTACCGCTGCAGGAAAAACGTACACGCTTGATGAGCCATTCTTTGTTCTTGCAACACAAAACCCGATTGAACAAGAAGGAACCTACCCGCTTCCTGAAGCACAGCTCGATCGGTTTATGTTCAATCTTTGGTTAGAATATCCTTCGTTCGCAGAAGAAATGCAGATCGTTAGATCAACCACAAGCCAATATGCGCCGAAGTTAAAACATGTTTTAAGCGGCGATGATATTGTTGATTATCAAAATCTTGTCCGCAGAGTTCCTGTTGCAGATAATGTGATAGAATTTGCCGTCAACCTTGTTGCAAAAACCCGTCCGAAAGATTCACACTCACCGCAGTTCATTAAAGATTGGCTCACGTGGGGCGCCGGTCCGCGCGCATCGCAATATTTAATTCTTGGTGCAAAGACTCGCGCGATCTTAAATGGAAAATACACTCCCGATATTGAAGATGTCCGCGCGGTTGCAATTCCGGTATTGCGACACCGCATTATTCCCAACTTCAACGCAGAAGCAGATGGAATTACAGCGGTGCAGATTGTGGAAAAGTTGCTGGGAAATAAGGTATAGGACACCTCTAAGGTGTCCTATACCTACAGATTTTAGAGAGGTTATTGAATATTAAGTGTCCTACACCTATATACAATGAAATTTGAAACAGGAAAATATTATCATCTCTACAACCGCTCGAACAACAAAGAAATTGTTTTTCATGAAAAAGAAAATTACCATTATTTCTTACAGCAATATCAAAAATTCGTTTCACAATACTTTACAACTGTTGCTTACTGTTTAATGCCAACGCATTTTCATTTTTTAGTAAAGGCGAACAACGAAAGCGATGAAGTAAATACCACAATTGGAAGATGGCTGAGTTCTTACACAAAAGCTATTAACAAGCGGTATGAACGGCAAGGAAGTTTATTTCAACCGCACACAAAAGCAAAAAATATTGATGATGAATCATATCTATTAACTTTGATTACATACATTCATCAAAATCCGGTACGAGCCGGATTGGTTAACCATTGCAGCAAATGGGATCATTCAAGCTATCAAACATATATCGGAATAAATGGAAATCGGTTTGTTGATACTTCTTTGCTCCTCCATTATTTTAAGAACAAAGAATCTTATGTAAAATATGCGGATGAGTTATTAACTACTGTAAGAAAAGAGTTTTGGATTTAACTTATAAATAAGGCAGGTGTAGGACACCTCTGAGGTGTCCTACACCTACTTCAATGCAGAGGCGGATGGAATTACGGCGGTGCAGATTGTGGAAAAGCTGCTGATTAAATAAATTAATTGGGATTAAAATAAAATGAATAAACATCAAAACTACTTCGAAGTTCGTTGGAAAAATTTTAAAAGTTTCAAGGATACCAATTGGATAAAAATAAAGCCAATAACCATACTACTAGGAACAAATAATTCTGGCAAAAACAAATTTTATTGCGCCATTTTCTTTGCTAAATCAAACTATTACATCTAGAGATCCTAATTCTGCATTAATTATAAATGGAGATATTTATAGTGGTGGGAGTTTTCAGGAATTAGTAAATAACTATGACTTACAGAAAAATATTTTTTTTGGCTATCGATATCACGTACATAAAACCGATAATGAAGTACCCCGCCGCAA
>JANONI010000085.1:0-1976 GCA_031420755.1 Bacteroidota bacterium
CTTAAATTGTCTGTGAGACAATTAGGGCAAAATACCATACAATCATGAAAAAGAGACTTGGAAACCTTGAAAGACAATTATTTGCATTTGTTCAAATGCGAGGCAAGAGGATACTCCAAACTGGAGACCTATTGAATTTTCTGCAAATAAATTCAAAGCAGGAGAGAGAACTATTAGATAGACTAAATAGTTTTGGAATTATTTCTCAAGTTCGTCGTGGGTTATATTTGGTTCCAGAGAAACTTCCGCTTGGGGGTAAATGGAGTCCAACCGATATTCTCGCCATTAATACAATAATCCAAGATCAGAATGGGATGTACCAAATTTGTGGACCGAATGCTTTTAATCGGTATGGATTCGATGAACAAATTCCAACACGAACGTATGTTTATAATAACCGTTTGTCAGAAGAACGTACGATTGGTGCAATTTCAATAACACTAATAAAAGTGAATGATAATCGGCTTGGTGATGTTGAAGAAGTAAAAACAAGAGAAGGTGAAACCGGATTATATTCTTCGCGGAGGCGTTCATTGCTCGATGCTGTGTATGATTGGTCGCGCTTTAATACTCTACCTCGTGCATTCCTTTGGATAGAAAAAGAAATTGCATCCAAACGGGTATCACCAAAAGATATTGTGGAAGTGACTCTGCAATATGCAGATGTTGGAACGATGCGCAGGATTGGATTCGTACTCGATAAACTTGGAACGCAAAAGTCATTACTTGGTAAACTCCAAAAAGTGCTTAAACCATCAACGTCGTTTATTCCTTTAATACCGTTTCTGCCAAAGCGAGGATCAATTGATCGTCAATGGGGCGTTGTTATTAATGGAGAATGGTAGTGTGTCGAATTTTACTCTTCATAACGACCCGGATTTATTTCGTGCTTCTGTAAACTTTACGGCAGCCGAGACAAAATTTCTCGAGCGACTAATTGAGAAAGATTATTTCTGTTCGTTACTCCTTGAATATTTTACTATCGTTGCAGAATTGGTGTTTAAAGGTGGTACGTGTCTTGCAAAAGTACATGCAGATTTTTACAGACTTAGTGAAGACTTGGATTTTACAATTCCGATGTCTCTTACATCGACAAGAAAAGAGCGTCAAGAGAAAATAAAGCCAGCGAAGGAAGCATTCAAAAAAATACAAACCAAATTGCCAGATATTAGAGTTAAAGAAGATTTGATCGGTGCAAATAATTCGACTCAATACTTGGCAACGGTAGAATATACTTCTTTGATTACGGGCAGCAATGAAATAATAAAGTTTGAAATCAGTCTTCGTGAACCATTATTAGAAAAGATAAAAAGTTATAATTCACAGACAATTCTTCTTAATCCAATAAATAATAAGCGGGTTTGTTCGGCAATTCAATTGCCATGCATTGCAAAACGTGAAACGTATGCAGAAAAATTTAGAGCAGCACTAACACGGCGTGAACCGGCAATACGAGATTTTTTTGATATTGATTTTGCGGTATTAAAAGGCGGCTTAGAAATTGAAGAAATAAAACTAATTGAACTCGTAAAATATAAAATAAACATTCCGGGAAACGATAAAATTGATGTAAGCGATGAACGATTAAAAGCATTAGAACAACAGATTGATACTCAGTTAAAACCGGTTCTTCGTGCAGCAGACTTTGCTAAATTCAATCTTAAACGTGCGTTTGAGTTTGTTGTTGTGATGCAATCCAAAATATCGTAAATAGTTTTTGCTGTAAAAGATATTCGTATGATTATAACGATTATAATGACGATAGCAACACCAATAACAACACTACCCGCACATTCAATCTTGGTGTTGGATTGATCTTTATTGTTGATAAAAAGAATGTTGATAAAGTAATGCGGTTGTTAAAGAGTAAAAAAGCCGTGCCTGCACCAAGGGTGTTCCTTTGGAACCGGCAGGCAGGAAAAACCGTTTGTGATGGGGGAAGTAAAGTAAATTAAATTTCCAGTGTTTGCCAAGCC
>JANONI010000086.1:0-2933 GCA_031420755.1 Bacteroidota bacterium
TATTGGCGATCTCGGACAAATTCAACAAGTGATTATGAATCTTATTATTAATGCCGGCGAAGCAATAGGACAGAATCCCGGCTATATCAATCTTCTCACAAGCAGAATTGAGATCACGGAAAAAAATACGGAGTATTGGAAATATACGAACGCTCCGCTTGCGCCGGGCAGTTATGCCTTGATACAAGTGAGAGATAACGGCAGCGGCATTAGCGACGAAACACTCAATCGTATTTTCGATCCGTTCTTCACTACCAAGTTTAAGGGACGCGGACTTGGTCTTGCAGCAGTGCTGGGAATTATTCGAGGACATAATGGAGGGCTGCGAATTGAGAGTGAAGAAGGAAAAGGAACGATGTTCGAAATTGTTTTGCCGTTGGTTTCTGCTTCACCAATGACCGATGTTCCGGAAAAGAAAGAGGCATCAGTTATGAAAGGAGAAGGCAAAACTATTTTGATTATTGACGACGATCCGTTCGTGTTTCAACTACTCGAAGATATCTTGACCGAAGTTCACTTTACGGTGATTGGCGCATCAGATCCGCTGCAAGGGATCGAGATCTATCGCCGGGAGCATCAAACCATAGCAATGGTCATTCTAGATTTTTCGATGCCGAACATGAATGGCAAAGAAGCTTTTGAGAAGCTGGTGCAGATCAATAAAGAGGTAAAGGTTCTTCTCTGCTCCGGATACACCGAAGAAGAAACGTTATCCACGTTTGGAACAATTCGACCGACAGGCTTTTTCCAAAAACCTTACAGAGCGGATGCACTTGTGGAGTGGATAACGCGGATGATTTAGTTCTTGCTGTCTACGACCCGTAGGGAATTTTTTTTTAATGTGTAGGTCGGATTGCCAATCCGACAAAATTTAATGGTGGTTCAATTTGTAATCCCGCCGCGAATCCATGTCCGCCCAGTTTTTTGGCGGAGAACGCGGAACCTAATTTCGGAAATTCCGGTGCGTGATTGGTTCAATTTGTAATCCCGCCGCGAATCGAACGCGGAACCTACAGCTTAGAAGGCTGTTGCTCTATCCAGTTGAGCTACGGGATCGGATAATTCTTAAAGCGAAACCCCTTTGGGGTTGAGCTACGGGATCGGATAATTCTTAAAGCGAAACCCCTTTGGGGTTGAGCTACGGGATCAGGTAATTTCTCTACAAATATAAAAAAAGTTGATTGTCTTTCCAATGGAAGTGTTATTTATTCTTCTTCTCAAAATCCAGCAGCCACTTCTTTCTCCACAATCCTCCGCCGTAACCAGTGAGCGTTCCATCAGAACCAATAACACGATGACACGGAATCACAATCGAAATTCGATTGAATCCGTTTGCATTCGCAACCGCGCGTACTGCTTTTGCATTCTTCATTCGTTCCGCCTGCTGCTTGTATGAAACTGTCTCGCCATACGGAATCTTTTGCAATTGATTCCAAACCGCTTGTTGAAATTCTGTTGCCGGAGTTACCAGCGGAACATCGAACTGTTTTCGTTTTCCGTCAAAATATTCCGAAAGCTGTTGTTGAATTTTTTCCAGATGCTTATTGGTACCGAATAGAATTGTTCCGTTCAATCGTTTGCGAATGTCGCGCATTTCAAATTCCAACATTCGTCTGTCGGTATATTCCAACAGACAAACGCCTTTGTCCGTAGCGCAGGCAAACATCGGTCCGAGCGGAGTTGGAAATCGGGTGATCGTAATAATTGTTGTTGCAGAATGATCCGACGGTTTTTTCCCGATCAATGAACGAAATGCGTCGCTGAATCCGCTGAGCGATTCAAATCCGGTATCATACGCCGCTGTTGAAACCGTCTCGCCTTCCGATAATTTCTTGAACGCGCTGTTGATCCGCATCATTCGCTGATACGCGTGAAAAGTGATGCCATGATTTTTTTTGAACCAGCGGCGGATGCGGTTCGGTTCGATCCGTAAGGAGCGCAGATCGCCATCTTTTACTCTTTCCAACGGATTGTCAGAAATTTGAGCGATGATCTTTTTTATTTCCGCAGGATAATCTCCGGCGATGATCATTGGCGAGCAGACTTTGCAGGGACGATAGCCGTGAAGAATCGCATCTTTTTGCGTGTGAAAGTATTCCACATTTTCCCGTTTTGGCTTTCGCGCAGTGCAGGTCGGGCGGCAAAAAATGCCGGTGGTTTTTATTGCGGCGAAGAACGTTCCTTCAAACGAGCTATCCTTGCGAAGCAGAGCATGATACATTGTATCGGCAGAGAGTGTCATAATTTTTTATTGTAAGATACAATGAACCGCAGTGGCGTTACAACCGAAAAATTGACAGGGAATTTATAATGTAAAAATAGATCCGTCACCTCCAAAGGAGTGAGACTGTGTAAAAACTCTTGTCATAATTGAAAAGTGGGTAAGAGCATTTGTTTTTCGACAGTTGAACTGTCGAAATGGTTCCTGTCCGAGAGTTTAACTCTCGGACAACTTGAATTGTGGGAGATAATCCCATTCATTTTTACATAGACTCACTTATTACACAGTCTCAGTCCTTCGGACCTGAGCGAGTCCTGTTGTTTAGGACGAGTTGAAGGGTCCACAGTTTGAGTCGTTCCCCTTTGCTTTTAGGTTGAAATTTCTTTAAGATAAACAAGAAAATATAGGAGAAATATAGAAACAAATTAACAAATAAATAATTTATATAATCAGCGTACTTCGGCTGAGTCTTCCTGTAAAATTCCAGAGTAACAAATGAGTAAAGACTTAGAGCGAACGTGCGCCCCGAACAGGGGTGCGCTTCGTTCAATCTTTTACTCAGGGGCTGGAATCCCGACAGGAAAGGTGCGAACGAGTAAGTCGTACCCCTTTTTGTTGGGATTTTTTCTTCTGAGTGAAATAGCCGATCTCAAAGACCTTCCGAAGTTCTGCACAACGACAGAACTATGCCCACTCTTGATTGGATTGGTAA
>JANONI010000087.1:0-6054 GCA_031420755.1 Bacteroidota bacterium
ACCGCATCAAACCCGCCTTTGCTCATAATTTTTGGAAAGACATCTTCAAAGTTCATCGGGCGGAGTTTGTCGTCTTGCTCAGACTTTCCAAGTCTGTGAGACTTGGAAAGTCTTGCCGATTCAAACAAATCTCCTTCGTAAATATCCGTCCCAATCAAAGAATTTCCGCATACAATATTATTACTCAGGTTCGGAAGAATTGTTTCTTTGAACATTCCCATCTGGTGCGTTTCATTCATCGAAACATTTTCCAGCAATTTTAAATAAAGCGAAAGCTGTGTTACTTCCGTTGCCTGAAAGTCTATATCAACGCCGTACACGTTGTTGGTAAGAATTTCTTTTTTCTTTTTCAACGAGAGATGTAAATGCCCGTCCTTCTCAAATACATCATCCTTTTTTGCTTTGTCTCTGTTCGCATTATACCAACGGTCGTGATACTCTAATAAAACGCTGTACACTTCAATCAAAAACGAACCGGAGCCGCACGCAATATCGGCAAATGCCATTTGCGCAATTTCGTCCGGTGTTTTATTGTCGATCAACTTCCCAACCGTCTCTTTTACAATGTATCGCACGATATACTCGGGAGTGTAATACACTCCTCCTGCTTTTCGAACTTCCGGTTTTTCCTGTACTTCAACACGCTTTGCCGTTGCGTGAACTACTTTGCCGAGAAAGCGTTCGTAAATACTTCCGAGAATCGAGATCGGAATTTTATCAAAGTCATACGGCGAAGTAGGATCGGCAAGTTCTCCGCAAATGCCGGCAAATTCTCTGTCGTTGGGCGGATTAAACTCTTTTCCATCCAAAATTCTGTGCGGTTTAAAAATAAGTCCGTTGTATTTTGGTTCAAACCGTTTGCAGATTGCAAGGAAGGAGTTCCACGCCGATTTATTTTCGTGCAAACCGATGATCTGCGGTTCTTCAATTCCTTTATCTTCCAAAAAGCGGATAAACACAAGCCGGTCAATTATCCGTTGTACGGCTTCGGTCAATTCTTCTCCGCCAAGTTCCTGATTCTCTTTCTTAAATGCTTTCGCAAGTGTGTTGCGGTATTCGTCCAACTGTTCCAAAAACGCTTCATCAACAGTTTTCAGATTTGCCAAGTTTCTGAAACTTGGCAAATCTTTCTTACGCGGTTTCGGAAGATCGGCAGTAAATTTTTCTAACGAACCATTTGCAACCGCTTCACGACCGAAGAGATAGAAAATCTCTTTAAACTTTTCTTCGTCAGCGTAATGGGAGTAATGATACTGTTTTAGTTTTCGATTGATCGCATCTTTAATGTCGGGTTTGTAGCGGCAATCAAGAACGTGAAATTCTTCAAAGTCGGTAAGAATTGCGATTGGAGTATTTGCGTTCCACGCATATCGGATTGCCTGATAATAATTGTCTGCATTGGAAAGATTACGCGATGGCTTTTTTGCTTCGGCAAAAAACTTTACATCGCGGTAGTTCGGCATAATAAAAAATGCATAATCTGCGCGTCGCTGTGTGCCGGGCATTGTCACTTTGTTCTCGATCTTTACTTCCTGCTCATACGGATTGAACTGTTTTGTATGCGTAACATCCCAGCCAAGCGCGGTAAAGAACTTATCTATAAAATCCTGCCGAACTTGAGATTCGGAATAATTGGATGCAAGATACGCCGATTCATTTGCTTTGAAATTTGCGACAAGTTGCTGAACGAGTTGAAATGATTTTTCCATTGTGTAATGAAGTTATGCAAAAAATCCGCAGAAGTATATTTATTCCTTCTCTGCGGATTCGGTCTGCGATAATGTAATCTTTTTCTTTCGCTCGTGCAATAATGAGAAAACCCGAAGCGGTCATTCTTCGGGGTTTTATGATCATTGGTAACTGTTCACTGAATAAACGGTTCTTGCTGGCTGATGCAGTGCAGTGTTCCCAATCCCCACACAAGATCAACGCAGTCGATGCCGATCACTTTACGTTCTGGAAATTGCGATTGGATGATGTTCAATGCTTTCAAATCATTCGGATGATTGAAGACAGGAACGATGACGAATCCGTTGCCGATCAAAAAATTCGCGTAACTTGCGGGAAGTCGCTGTCCGTCATACCGCACAACACCCGGCATCGGAAGTTCAACAATGTTGAACGGTTTGTTGTCCTGATCGGTAAATGTGCGGAGCATCGCCAGATTTTCCCGAAGAATTTCGTAGTTCTCATCCTGCGAATCTTCTTCAACGCACGTAACGATGGTTGACGGATTGACGAATCGGGAAAGATCATCAATATGTCCATCGGTATCGTCCCCTACAATGCCGTCATTCAGCCAGAGAATTTTTTCCTGTCCGTAATATTCTTTCAGATATGTTTCGATCTGTTCCTGATTGAGATGAGGATTTCGGTTTTCATTCAACAAACATGCTTTTGTTGTGAGCAGACATCCTTTGCCGTTCACTTCAATTGCGCCGCCTTCCATTACGATGCCCGGATAAAATACCGGAACGCTGTATTGTTCCGCAATCTTTGTCGGCACAACATCATCAAGATCGAACGGCGGATATTTATTTCCCCACGCATTGTATCCCCAATCCACAATGGCAAGGTTATCCTTTGCGTTGGGATTGACCACGAATGCGGGACCATGGTCTCTGCACCACGCATCGTTTGTGGGGATTTTGTATAACGCAAATCGATCTTGTGGTACGCCCGCAAGGATCAATCGAGATTTCACATCTTCGAACATCGCATCATCTTTTACGTTGATGTTTACTTTTTGGAATTGCGCGATCGTTCGGACGATGGTAGTATAGATGTGCGGAACAGGTTCAAACTTATCAGGCCACGATTCCAATTTGTGCGCCCACGAAAGCCACGTTGCCGTTTGCGGTTCCCATTCGGCGGGAAATCTGTAGCCAAGTTGTTTTGGAGTTTTCTTTTCAATTATCATGTGTTTTCACGCAAAGCGACAACGACCCAAAGCGTTTAATAAAATTGGTTCTTCAGTTAATTATGTAAAAACATTTTACCATGTTCATCATAAAACAATATCGTTATTGATTGTTACGAGAAACTTTAGCCCCGAAGGGGCAAAATACCCAAACGCAGGGTGAAACCCTGCGAAAGAGAAGGGAAAAATAGTAAAGCCCTGAAAGGGCGGGATATACTTCAATCCCATATATACTGTTCATCATATTCCACTTTATATTTTTTTAAAAATGCTCTGTATTCATCCTGAAATGTTTTCTTCCGGTGATGCTCCTTCTGGTTTTCGATATAAGCAATGACTGTATCAACTTCAGATGGATTTACTGAAAATGCTCCATATCCATTCTGCCAATAAAAATTTTTTAACACGGCACCTTTTGTTTTCATCCACTTTGATGAATGTGACTTCACTTCTTCTAACAACTTCATCAACGCAATTTTCTTTGATAACATACAGAGAATATGAACATGGTCCGTATAACCACCGATTTTTATAGGATAACATTCCATTGTTTTACAGATTCCACCGATATAACTGTATAATTCATCTTGTACATGTTCATGAATTAATGGCATTCTTTGTTTAGTGCTGAATATGATATGGATGTAATTTTTTACGAGTGATTGTCCCATATATATTACGCCCCTTTAGGGCTTTAGTGTTGAGGAATGTTTTATCTGTCATACATAGGGCTACGCCCTTATGTTGATATAGCACGCCCTTTCAGGGCTATCACAAAGTCTTTGCATTTCTGCGGTGGATATTTTTAATCACTGAAGTTATGCTCTACGAGTCGTAGACCTTTGTTCCTTTGCCTGCCCGCTCTACGAGTCGTAGACCGCACAAACAACGTGCTATGGCAGGCGGGTGTCTTCGTGGTCTACGACTCGTAGAGCGAAAAAATTTAATGTTTTGAACTCTCTTTTAATCTATAAACCGTTTAGTAATATCGGAATATGCGTCAATGCGCCTGTCGCGCAAGAACGGCCAGTGCATTCGTGTTGCATCGGATTTTGCGAGATCAAGTTCAACTACATTCACTTCTTCGTTATCGTGCGATGCTTTGAAAAGAATTTCTCCCTGATTTCCGGCAACGAATGAGCCGCCCCAGAACGTTTGATTTCCTTCGTGTCCAACGCGATTCACCGATACCACCGGAATTCCATTTGCAATGGCGTGAGAGCGTTGGATTGTTTCCCATGCATCGTGCTGTTTTTTGTTCACCGCCGCATCTTCGCCATCTGCCCAGCCAATTGCCGTGGGATAAAATAAAATTTCTGCACCGCTCAACGCCGTTAACCGTGCTGCTTCGGGATACCATTGATCCCAGCAGATGAGCACGCCGAGTTTTCCGAATTGCGTTGTGAATGATTTGAATCCGAGATCGCCGGGGGTGAAATAGAATTTTTCGTAGTACGCCGGATCGTCCGGAATGTGCATCTTGCGGTATATTCCACGATACGATCCATCGGCATCAATCACCGCAGCAGTATTGTGGTATAATCCTTCCGCGCGTTTTTCAAACAACGATGCGATAATAACAACGCCAAGTTCTTTTGCAAGAGAAGAAAATTCCTGTGTTGATGGACCGGGAATTGTTTCGGCAAGTTCAAACGGTTCGTATGCTTCTTTATCGCAAAAATATAATGAACGAAATAATTCCTGTAAGCAAACAATGTTCGCACCTTTTGCGGCTGCATCTTTAATGCCGTTAATTGCCTTTGCCATATTCAAGGCGGTGTCGGATGTGCAGCGTGTCTGCACAAGACCGATATTAACAATTCGATTATCGCTCATAATATTATTTTCTATGCTTTTCCAAAACAGATACTTGCGTTCGTTCCGCCAAAACCAAATCCGTTTGAAAGCGCGTATTGGATTTCTTTTTTGCGCGCAACATTCGGAACATAATCAAGGTCGCACTGTGGATCGGGATTTTCAAGATTGATCGTTGGAGGAATAATTCCTTCTTTCAATGCAAGAATCGTCATCACTGCTTCAACCGCGCCGGCACCACCAAGCAAATGTCCGTGCATTGATTTTGTTGCGCTGATCATGATTTTTTTTGAATGTTCTTGGAACAATCGTTTTACCGCTATTGTTTCCGCAACATCACCAAGTCCCGTGGATGTTCCGTGGGCATTGATGTAATCGATATCTTCCGGCTCCAATCCGGAATACTGTACTGCTAATTTCATTGCGCGCATTGCGCCGTCGCCGTCTTCCGGCGGAGCGGTGAAGTGAAATGCGTCTGCGGTCATTCCAACGCCAAGAATACGAGCATAGATTTTTGCTCCGCGTTGTTTTGCATGTTCTTCTTCTTCAATAACAAATACTCCGGCACCTTCACCAAGAACGAAACCATCCCGATCTTTGTCGAACGGACGCGAAGCCCGTTCGGGTTCAGCGTTTCGTTTGCTCATTGCGCGCGCGGCACAAAATCCTCCAACACCAATCTCGGTAATGGGTGCTTCGGCTCCGCCAACAATCATTACTTCAACTTCTCCGCGCCGGATTGCATGAAAACCGTCCGCAATTGCATGGTTGCTTGCTGCGCATGCAGAAACGACACCGTAATTAATTCCTTTTGCACCAATGCGAATTGCAAGCAATCCCGCGATCATATTAATGATGACCGATGGAATAAAAAATGGAGAGACCTCTTTCTGTCCCCCTGCTTCTAATTTTATTGCGGTATGGCTGATTCCGATAAGTCCGCCGGCACCAGAACCGATGATGATACCAACTCGCTCGGCATTCTCCGGAACGATCTTGAATCCCGAATCAGCAAGCGCATCAAGTCCGGCACCGATTCCATATTGAATGCAGAGATCCCAGCGGTTGACTTCTTTCGCATCAAAATATTTTTTGGGGTCGAAATTTTTTACCTCAGCGGCAATTTGTGTGGTGAACCGCTCTTTTTCAAATCGCGTAATGTGTCCGACACCGGATTTTCCCGCAATGGCATTCTTCCACGATTCTTCAACGGAAAGACCGAGCGGTGAGATTAGTCCCATTCCTGTAACAACAACATTTCGCATAAAGTCACCTTAAAATGATGGTAGAAGATAAAGAAATTTTGGAAGTTGAACAAG
>JANONI010000088.1:0-21612 GCA_031420755.1 Bacteroidota bacterium
TCCGATTGCGGTGATCCACATTGGAAATGCTTTGGATGTGATCCACCAGAAAGGTACCCCTTTGAGATATCCAAGAAATAATGGAGGATCGCCGATCGGTGTTAATGATCCGCCGACATTTGAAACAATAAAAATAAAAAATACAATATGATATGGTTGAATACGTGCTTTGTTCATTTTAATCCATGGACGAATAAGCAACATAGACGCACCCGTTGTTCCAAAAATATTAGCAAGAATTGCGCCGACCAACAGCAGTAAAACATTTTCTTTTGGATTAGTCAGATCTTTTGTTGAAATATGAATTCCGCCGGAAACAATATACAACGCACCGATCAAAATGATGAAACTGATGTACTCACTTGCCGTGTGGAGAACGATTTCATTTGTTTGCAAAACAAAAAAATAATACGCAACAACAAGAGCCCCGAGAGAAAATGAAACCATTGCATAATGCCGCTGCCACCATTTTTCAAAAAATAATGGTGCAATAGCGATGAGAAGAAGAAGTGAAACAAAAGGAAGAATGAGGAAAATCGGAGCGATCATTGTATTGATTTCTCGCGTGTAACGGCATTCCAAATATAATAGACAGGAATACCTGCGGCAACAATCCCTACACCGGGCCACGTGAATGTTGGTTTGTAGATAAGCAGGATGACACAAATAAGTGTTGCAAGCGCAATATAAATTGCAGGGATAAATGGATAACCGAATGCTTTGTATGGACGTTCAGCGTTCGGTTGTTTTTTGCGCAGAATAAAAATACCGCCGACAGTAAGAATGTAAAAAATAAGAACTGCGAAGACGACATAATCAAGCAGATCACCGTAACTTCCCGAAAGGCATAATACACTTGCCCACACTGCTTGAACGATTAATGCCCACGCTGGAACTGAATGTGAATTTAATTCTCCTGCTTTTTTGAAGAATAATTTATCTTTTGCCATAGCATAATACACTCGCGCTCCGGCAAGAATCAAACCGTTGTTGCAGCCGAACGTTGAAATCATAATCAAAATTGCCATGACTACTACAGCAGTTTCTCCATAGATCATTCCAATTGTTGCTGTAGCAACTCTATCCGAAGTTGCGAATTGAATGCCCCGACCGGCAATATCAGTTGCTTCAGGATTTCCAAGAACCGGCAGTACGACAATGTATGCGATATTAGCGAGAATGTAGAGAAGCGTTACAATCCCGGTACCGATTGCTAGACTGAGCGGGATATTTTTTTTCGGATTGATCACTTCGCCGGCGGTGAATGTGATGTTATTCCACGCATCACTGGAAAAAAGAGAGCCGACCATTGCTACACCAATTGCGGCAATTAATTTCCATCCCATCAATGATTCAATAGAAATAATTTTTCCGTCTTTTACCGTTGTCCACGTTGCATCCCAAAAATTTGCAAAGTTTGCAGATAGCGCTTCTGAATTTCGCGCAATAAAAATTCCGAGAAGTATTACGCCTATTAACGCAAGTGTTTTAGCGATGGTGAAAATATTTTGAACAATTTTTCCTTCTTTAATTCCTGTGAGATTGATTGCAGTAAGAATGACAATGCTAACAATCGCAAGAATTTGCGCCGCACTGATTTTTAATCCCAACAATGTAAAGAGAACATTCTGCTCGCCGAACCAAGGGAAAAGCACCGCGGTAAATTTTGCGAACGCAACGCCAACGGCGGCAATTGTTCCTGTTTGAATTACCGTAAAAAGAGTCCATCCGTATAAAAAACCAATAAGCGGATTGTATGCCTCGCGCAAGTACACATATTGACCGCCTGCGTGAGGCATCATTCCTGCCAACTCACCGTAACTTAATGCTGCGGCGAGTGTAATAAATCCGGTGATCAACCAAACGACAAGCAGCATTCCCGGAGAGCCAACAGTGCGTGCAATATCTGCGCTGACAATAAAAATACCGGATCCGATCATCGAACCGATGACGATCATTGTTGAATCGAACAATCCGAGACTTTGTTTAAATTCTTTTGGTTGAGCGCTCATAATTTACGCTAGATGGTGTTGATGAAAAGACATGCCCGCATGTCTTTTCCAAAACACAAAGCGGTCACCCATAATCAGTGATGCTGCAATCATCTTATTGTTTTTGTAATCTGCTATTTTTAATACTGTACGTAAAATAAATAACCACACCGATGAACAGCCAAATACCCAACCGTACCCAGTTTTCGAGTCCCAAACCGAATATCATTGCAGAACATACAAGTATTCCTAAAATTGGAATGAGCGGGACAAAGGGCGTTTTAAACCCTCGAGACATTTCCGGATTTTTTTTACGCATAACCAATACACCTGCGCAAACAAGAACGAATGCAAACAATGTACCGATACTCGTCATGTCTCCGGCCACACTTCCCGGAATAAATGCTGCGAATAACCCGACAAAGATTAAAAAGACAATATTTGATTTGTACGGTGTTTTATATTTAGGATGAATATCTGAAAATATTTTCGGAACCAAACCATCGCGGGACATAGAGAAGAAGACACGGGTTTGTCCGAGAAGCATAACAAGAATTACAGAAGAAAATCCGGCTAGGATGGCAATGGTAATTAATAGTGCAAGCCATTCAAACCCCGGCATATAATGCAAAATTGCGTAGGTTACTGATGCTTCTTTTCCTGCAACTCTGAAATCAGTATAAGGAGCAATACCTGTTAATACATAAGAAAACAGGATATAGATGATAGTACAAACAACGAGCGATGCGAGAATTCCTATCGGCATATCGCGCTTAGGATTTTTTGTTTCTTGTGCAGCAGTTGAAACTGCATCAAAACCAATAAATGCGAAGAATACTACGCCGGCTCCGCCAAGTATTCCCATGATACCGCCAAAATTAATGTTCGCCCCAAGGTGAGATTTGATTACGGTCGCTTCCGGTATCATTGGAATATGGTTCATCGGATTAATATATGCCCATCCAAATCCAATGAAGAGAAGAACAATTGAAACTTTGATGACCACAATAATTCCATTCACGAACGCCGATTCTTTAGTTCCCCGAATAAGCAGTAACGTGACCAATACAAGAATTATCAATGCGGGAAGATTTATTAACCCGCTTATCCCATCGGGTGAGGTCTCAAAAGGAGAATGACTCCACTGATACGGAATTTGCATGTTCCAATTTGCGAGAAGTTTGTTCAGATATTCAGACCAAGCAATAGCAACAGTGGCAGCACCAAATGCATATTCTAAAATTAAATCCCAACCAATAACCCAAGCAATAAATTCACCCATTGTTGCATACGAGTATGTGTATGCGCTTCCGGCAACAGGGATTGACGATGCAAATTCAGCATAACACAATCCTGCAAATGCGCAGCCGATTGCGGCAACGATGTAGGAAATTGTTACTGCTGGTCCCGCATGTTCTGCAGCAGCAGCGGCTGTACGGACAAACAATCCCGCACCGATAATTGCACCAATTCCCAGCAATGTAAGATTGACTGGGCCAAGTGTACGTTTCAATGAATGCTCTGATTCTTGTGAATCAGCCATCAAGTCTTTCAGTGGTTTAGTAATAAACAGTTTTGATACCATTACTTTCCTCCGTTTGATTAAGATTTGATATATATAATGAAACCGTAGTAAGAAATCAAGTTGAATTTTTAAATGACCAGAAAAATGCGATCAGTGCAAATCCTGATCCAACGATAAACGGGTACGATATATTCTGTTCGAATAATGCTCCTGCCGCAATCGGACTGATAACCATTGCCCCAGTCATTATCGAAGTTATAATTCCCATCACTTCACCTTTCATTCTTGGGTCTGCTTTTTTAAGTGCGGCATTAGCAACCACTACACGATAGACAGCTTGGCTTGTTCCAAAAAATGGGAGTGATAATAAAAATAAATAAATATTCTGAGTTGCTGCAAATAATAATCCGATAATGGCGAAGACCAGCATTATCTGTTCAAGACCTTTATCAGAGTATCGTTTTATCCAAAATTTATTTAATAATAATGTTTGGTTTAAAGCAATTATCAATCCAATTATGGTAAAGAATATTCCTGTTTGGAAAGAATCAAAGTTAAAAGCTCTTTGGACATACAAAGCAAAAATTGTTTGAACAATTACAACTGAAACTGAAAATAAGAACCATTTTGTGTATAACGGGCGCAACGGAAGATTACGATAGGCACGAAGAATTGGTGACAAAGGATTGTACCGAAGTTTTTCCGTACTGCGATTATGATTTGATTCCGTGAGAAAAAAAAACGCAGAAATTCCATTGAGCAAAGCCATTCCGCCAACAAAATAGAATGGAAATGCATGAGAGACCGTGCTTAATATTCCGCCAACCATTGGACCAAGAATAAAACCAATACCAAACGTTGCACCAATTATTCCCAAATTTTTCACCCGTTCTTTTTCATCGTTCTTTGAAATATCAATAAGATAACTTTGCGCGGTAGTAAAATTTCCTGCGGCAATCCCATCAATAATTCTTCCCAAAAATAAAATTGGAATAGAAACTGCACTCGCAAAAACAAACCACCCAATAGAAGTTGAAAAAATCGAAAGTAATAAAACCGGTCGCCGACCGATTCTATCGGAAAGTGCTCCAAGCAGCGGCGCACTTAAAAATGCACAAAAAGAAAAAACAGAGAAAAGAACTGTAACAGTAAACGCCGATGCACCGAACTCAGTGAGATAAAAAGGAAGAATTGGTATAACAATCCCAAAGCCAAGCACATCAACAAATACTGTTGAGAGTATAATTATTTTTTGTCTGTTCATAGTGTGTGAAAGATACTGAATAATTGTATATTCACAAAAAAAAATTATGACTGCAAAAATTTATGACTGCATAAATAAATCTTGGAAATAAATTCACTTTCTCGTATGTTGGAAGTGTGCTAATGGTAAACAATACTATAATTATCAGTGCTGATTGTAATAAGACAGTTGGACGCTTAGCTCAGTTGGTTTAGAGCGCTTCCCTGACACGGAAGAGGTCAAAGGTTCGAATCCCTTAGCGTCCACAATAATCCTCTTAATTTCCTCTGGCTCTCGTTGCAATCATTTATACTTTCTTCACACAACAAATTTTAAAGGATAATAATATGAAACACTCAAGTTTACGAATTATCGTTTATTTCTTCCTTGCTTCAGTCTGTGCATACTCCGGAAGTAAAAAATTTACCGTTGAAGATATTTTTTCTTCACAAAAATTTGCATCCAAATCAATTCGAGGTATTCAATGGATGAAAGACGGCAAGTCGTACTCGTTTCTTGAGACTGACACAACAACGAAATCTACCGGTGTTTTTCAGTTTACCATAAAGGATAGAACAAAAAAAATGATAGTTTCTGGTGCTACGATGAAATTGAATGAAGCAGATCCTGCGTTCCGTTTTACATCGTATCAATGGTCGCCGGATGAAAAACAGATACTCTTTGTTTCTGCACCGCCGGATAAACAATATCTTTCCCGTTTAACACCCGCAGGAAATTTCTTCCTCTATGATATTCCATCAAAAAAAATCTCGAAAATTACCGATGTTTCTACGCCTCAGTATAATCAAAAATTTTCACCCGATGGAAAAAAGATCGGATACGTCCGCGAAAACAATATTTATATCTATGATCTGGCATTGTTAAAGGAAACACAATTAACATCCGATGGCGCAGAACATATTCTTAATGGCAAATTCGACTGGGTTTACGAAGAAGAATTTGGAATATCGGATGGCTGGAGCTGGTCGCCCGATGGTTCTAAGATTGCATACTGGCATTTTGATGAAAATCGCGTTCCCGAATATACCATGACCGAATGGGATTCTACTCATCTCACCCTAATAAAAATGCGGTATCCAAAATCAGGCGATCAAAATTCAATTGTTAATGTTGGTGTGCTTGATGTTTCTACGGGGAAGACGGAATGGATTGATCTTGGCACGAATGATGATATTTATATTCCGCGAATGCAATGGACCAAGGATAAGAATGTTCTGTCATTCCAACGACTCAATCGCGAACAGAATCAAATTGAACTTTTGATGTATGATGTTATAAAAAAATCGACGAAAATTATTCTTACGGAAAAAAGTGATACTTGGCTTGATGTGAATGATGAATTACGGTTTTTGAAAAATGGACAATTCACATGGTCTTCCGATAAAAACGGATTCAATCATTTATACCTCTATAAAAATGATGGAACTGTAATCAATCAAATTACAAACGGAGAGTGGGATGTTGATGCGTTCTATGGTGTGGATGAAAAAAATGGATTGTTGTATTTTACTTCATCCGAATTATCTCCGATTGATCGGCAACTGTATTCCATAAAACTCGATGGAAGTAAAAAGAAACAGATCTCTACAATGTCCGGAACAAACAGTGCAAACCTTTCCCCGACATTTGAGAATTATATCGGGTATTATAACAACTCATCTACTCCAACAAAAATAAAACTGATGAAGAACGATGGCAGAGAATCATATACAATCGAAGAGAATGAAATTCAAAGCCTGAAAGAATATTCGCTTGCCGAAACATCATTCTTTACATTCAACACATCTGATAACGTTACGTTGTATGCAAGTTTGCTTACGCCCTCAAATTTTGATTCGACAAAAAAATATCCTGTGCTTGTTTTTACGTATGGCGGTCCGGGTTCTCAAGTCGTAAAAAATTCTTGGGGTGGTGCAAATTATTTATGGTATTCAATGCTTGCAGACAAAGGGTATCTTGTTTTTATGGTAGATAATAGAGGAACCGGCGCGCGAGGTGCGGCATTTAAAAAAATGGTATATAAAAATCTTGGAAAATGGGAAACAATTGATCAAGTAGAAGGTGCAAAATATCTTGCTTCGCTTTCGTATGTAGATAAAAACAGAATTGGGATTTGGGGCTGGAGTTACGGCGGTTATTTGGCAAGTCTTACAATTTTAGAAGGGGCAGATTTTTTCAAAACCGCAGTTGCTGTTGCTCCTGTTACACATTGGAAATTTTACGATAATATTTATACAGAACGTTTTATGGGTACTCCGGAAAGTAATCCTGTTGGATATAAAGAGAGCTCGCCGATAACTCATGCTTCAAAGCTAAAAGGAAAATTTTTACTCATTCACGGTACCAGCGATGATAATGTTCATTTCCAAAACGCGGTAAATCTTACAACTGCATTGCAGCAAGCAAACAAACAGTTTGAAACAATGTTTTATCCGAATAAAAATCATGGCATTAGCGGTGGAAACACACGTGTTCATCTTTATACTCTTATGACAAATTTTTTGTTGAAGAACTTATAGCGCAAGAAGTATCTTCAACTCACCATTAGTTATTTTGATGTAGTAAAACATTGACCACGGATTGCACTGAAAAAACACGGATACACACTATAGGCAGAGAAGTTAAATAATTTAATCCGTGAAGATCAGTGTTGTTCCTGCGTCATCCGTGGTGAAAGATTTTTTTTCTTAATGTTTTTTTTACAGAAATGCATTTGACTACGACTCGTAGAGAAACAAGCATTATGCTGTGTGGTTACAAAAAAAATAATCAGTTCATTGCATTTATGACCGTTTTTTGCTAATTTGATACAGCAAAATTTACGATAGTTAAGATCGGAGATTGCAAGTTCCTCCGATCTTTTTTTTTGATTTCTATTTAATGATTTCAGTTAAAATTACATTTCCGGATGGTGCCGTAAAAGAATTTCCGCAGGGAATAACTGGCATACAAATTACCGAAAGCATCAGCAATTCCCTCGCAAAAAAGGCATTAGCTATTTCTGTGAATGGAGAAGTATGGGATTTGCTACGTCCAATTAACGGCGATGCTGAAATTAAAATTTTTACGTGGGATAGTGATGAAGGAAAGAGAACCTACTGGCACAGTTCAGCCCATGTAATGGCAGAAGCGATCGAGGCGATTTTTCCCGGAACAAAATTCGGTATCGGTCCGCCAATTGAAAATGGCTATTACTATGATATTGATATGGGAGATCATTCATTAACATCCGATGACTTGAAAAAGTTGGAAGATAAAATGGCTGAATTGACCAAGCGCGATGTTCCGTTCGTTCGAAAAGAAATTGAGTGGGAAGAGGCGGTTGAATATTTTAAGAAGAAGGGCGATCCGTACAAATTAGAATTGCTTGAAGATTTCAAAGGTCAACAGATCAGTATGTACACTCAAGGAAATTTTACTGACCTTTGTTACGGTCCGCATATTCCCTCTACCGGAAAAATTAAGTTCGTAAAATTGTTGAGTATTGCTGGTGCGTATTGGCGCGGCAGTGAAAAAAATAAAATGCTCCAACGCATTTACGGAATTACCTTTCCAACCAAACAAGAACTTGATGATCATCTTTTCCGTTTAGAAGAAGCAAAACGCCGCGACCATAGAAAACTTGGCGTGGAGTTAGAATTATTTTTAATCTCTCCAAAAGTTGGTTCCGGTTTACCGATCTGGCTTCCCAAAGGAACAATTATCAGAGAGAATCTTGAAAATTTTTTACGAAGAGAGCAGCGAAAACTCGGCTATCAATCTGTTATAACTCCTCACATCGGAAATTTAGAGTTATATAAAACATCCGGACATTATCCGTATTACAAAGATTCACAGTTCGCACCGATTACGATGGAAAATGGTGAACAGTTCTTGCTGAAACCGATGAACTGTCCGCATCATCATCAAATATATTCTTCAAAACCGCGTTCGTATCGCGATCTTCCGGTGCGGTTAGCAGAATTTGGAACAGTGTATCGGTACGAACAATCCGGTGAAATGAGTGGTCTAACACGTGTTCGCGGATTTACGCAGGATGATGCGCATATCTATTGTACGCACGATCAGTTAAAACAGGAAATAAAAAATACTGTTGAATTGACACAATTAGTTTTTAATACTTTTGGAATGGAAGTTACCACACGTCTTTCATATCGTGATGAAAAGAATGTTGAAAAGTACGGTGGCGATGCAAAATTTTGGGAACAGGCGCAGCGAGAGATCAAAGAAGTTGCGGATGAGATGGGTTTGAATTATTTCATAGGAATTGGTGAAGCATCTTTTTATGGTCCGAAGATAGATTTTATGGTGAAAGATGCTATTGGAAGAACATGGCAATTGGGTACAGTTCAAGTTGATTATGTCATGCCGGAAAGATTTCAGTTGGAGTATGTTGGTGCTGATGGTCAAAAACATCGTCCTGTGATAATACATCGTGCGCCGTTTGGTTCGATGGAACGATTTGTGGGATTGCTTATTGAACATTATGCCGGCGAATTTCCGCTGTGGCTTGCTCCAGTGCAGGCAGTGGTTCTTCCCATTACTGATGGACAGCTTGAATATGCACAAAAAGTGGTTTCGTTATTGACTGAAGCCGGTTTACGAGTGGAAATAGATTCGCGGAATGAAAAGATTGGTTACAAAATTCGTGAACATGAAATTAAAAAAATACCATTTATGCTTGTTGTTGGTGAAAAAGAAAAAGAAGCAGATTCTGTTTCTGTTCGACAGCACAAAAAGGGTGATATCGGTGTAATGTCTGTAAATGAAGTAATTCAAAAATTATTGCAAGAAAATTAGTATATTCAGTTACGATTTTATCAACAGTAGGAGAGACTCACATTAAAGAAAAACGACCTCGTATTAACGAAGAAATTCGCGGAGATGTTATCCGTGTAATCGAAGATGGTGGTGGACAGGTTGGAGTTATGTCGCCCCGTGAAGCATTGGCGATTGCCGTACAAAGAGGAAAAGATTTGATTGAAGTTGTGCCGAACGCAACGCCTCCGGTCTGTAAAATAATGGATTTCGGTAAATTTAAATACGAAATTCAAAAGAAAGAGAAATTACAGAAGAAACACCAACATGTTTCTCAATTGAAAGAATTACGTTTTCATCCAAGCACTGATACACATGACTTTGAGTTTAAAGCAAAACATGCGATTCAATTTCTTGAGGATGGTGATAAAGTAAAAGCAACAGTAATATTTAAAGGTCGTGAGGTTGCTTATAAGGAACGTGGATTTGAATTGCTGAATCAACTTACCGAAAAGCTTGCCGCATATTCAAAAATCGATCAGATGGCAAAGATGGAAGGTCGTTTTATGGTCATGATCTTTGCTCCAGATAAAACAGCAAAACAACGAGTTGAAAAACAAAAACAAGAACAATCATAAATGAGGTAGTAATGCCTAAGATGAAATCACACCGCGGTGCACGTAAAACGTTTAGTGTAACTGCAACGGGTAAGATCAAACGACGCAAAATGAATCGCAGTCATATTCTGACAAGTAAAACGACAAAAAGAAAACGTAGTCTGCGTAAAGCAGGATATGTTTCAAAAGCAGATTCAAAAAAGATCAAAGAGATGCTGGTATCATAATTTAATTCACCGTTCTATTCATTCATAAAGGAGAAGAGCAACTATGCCAAGGTCGCAGAATAAAGTTGCCTCCCACCGCCGTCGCAAGCGCATATTGTCGCAAGCGAGAGGCTACTGGGGTGCGAGAAGTAAACTGATTACTATTGCAAAGCATCACTTGGATAAAGGGATGCAATACGCATATCGTGATCGTAAAGCAAAAAAACGAACATACCGTCAATTATGGATTGCCCGTATCAACGCTGCAGCCCGATTGCATGGTATCACGTATTCTAAACTTATCGCAGGGTTGAACAAGAAGGAAGTCAATATTAACAGAAAAGTATTGGCGGAACTTGCTGTACACAATCCCGAAGCTTTTACAGAAATTGTTAATTTTGTTAAAGCGTAATTGAAAACTTCCCACCGAAGTACGGGTAACACCGTCGGTGGGAAGTTTTTTTATTTTATTACAGAGTGATTTATGCTCGAGAAAAAAATATCCGATCTGCAGATAGAAGTAGAGAAACTGCTTCCAACAATATCGTCGATTGAAGATCTCGAAAAATTCCGTGTCGAATTTCTCTCCCGCAGCGGTAAACTTACTTCGTTATACGAAGAATTAAAATCCGCTCCCAATGATAAAAAACCTTTTTTTGGTCAGAAGATTAATGCCGTAAAGAAATCAATAGAAGCACAATTTGAACTGATCAAGCTGGCTATTACTTCTTCCGCCACAAAAGAAAAAGATGAAATTGATATAACGCTTCCGGGAAGAGTACGACCAAAAGGAACTCATCATCCCATTACTCAAACAATGGAAGAAATGAAAGAGATTTTTATTTCAATGGGTTTTGGAATTGAATATGGACCTGAGATTGAAGATGAGTATCATAATTTTGAAGCATTGAACTTCGCACCAAATCATCCTGCAAGAGATATGCAGGATACATTCTTTATAAAAGAAGACATCGTTCTGCGCACACACACTACACCAGTACAAATTCGTGTAATGAAAAGTCGACCTCTTCCGGTTCGTGTGATTATGCCTGGACGGGTCTATAGAAATGAAGCGGTTAGTGCACGTAGTAACTATTTTTTCCATCAAGTTGATGGTCTTTATGTAGATAAAAATGTGACGTTTGCAGATCTAAAAGGAACACTGGTAACATTTGCAAAGAATTTTTACGGAAACGATATCAAATATCGTTTCCGGCCAAGTTATTTTCCATTTACGGAGCCGAGTTTAGAAATGGATATAACCTGTTTTCTATGTAAAGGCAAAGGATGCCGCATTTGTAAACACAGTGGATGGTTGGAAGTTCTTGGTGCTGGAATGGTTCATCCAAATGTATTAAAAAATTGTGGACACGATCCCGATAAGTTTTCCGGATATGCATTTGGAATGGGCGTGGATCGAATTTCGTTATTACGGTATGGCGTTGACGATATTAGAATTTTCTTTGACAATGATATGCGATTTTTAAATCAGTTTTAATGAATCTTGTATGCGTATAAGTTATAATTGGTTGCAACGATACATCAACGTTAATGACAGCGTTGAAAATTTAGCTCAAAAACTTACAGGCATTGGTCTTGAAGTTGAAGCCATTGAATATTTAGGAAAAGAATTCGCTGGCTTTGTTGTTGCTGAAATCATTGACGTTCAAAAACATCCGAATGCTGATCGTTTAAAATTATGTACGGTTAACGTCGGAGTAAGCGATGGTCATTTGCAAATAGTTTGTGGTGCGCCTAATGTTGAAGCCGGACAGAAAGTTATCGTTGGGCTGATTGGTGCAACAGTTCCTCATAATCAACACGTTCCTGTAGGAAAACCATTTACATTAATCAAAGCAAGTATCAGGGGAGTAGAATCATTTGGAATGATTTGTTCTGAAAAAGAATTAGGAATTGGAGAAGATTCCGGCGGAATAATGGTTCTGGATTCAAAGAGTAAAGTGGGAACTCCGCTCGCTGATTTTTTGGGTGTGAACGATATTGCGTTTGAATTAGGAATTACTCCAAATCGTCCGGATTGTTTATGTCATCTCGGTGTTGCAAGAGATGTTGCAGCAATATATAAAAAGAAATATTCTCTGCCTCGTTATAAACTTACTGAAAACAAAAAAATATCAATCAAAAAGATCGCAACGGTAAAAGTTGAAAACTCAATTGATTGCCCACGATATGCTGCGCGTGTTATTCAAAATGTAAATGTTCAGGAATCTCCTGATTGGTTGAAACAACTCTTAACCGCTGCAGGTCTTCGTCCAATCAACAATATTGTTGATGCAACAAATTTTGTTATGTTAGAATATGGTCAACCGTTGCATGCGTTTGATTACGATCATCTTGCGCACCATACCATCGTCGTAAAAAATGCTGCAAAAGGAGAGAGGTTCACAACACTCGACGGAAAAACACATCAATTAACCGGAAGTGAGTTGATGATCTGCGATGGAGAAAAATCCGTTGCCATTGCAGGTGTTATGGGAGGATTAAATTCAGAAATTTCACTGAACACAAAAACAGTATTGCTCGAGTCTGCATATTTTTCTCCAACAAGCGTCCGCAAAACTGCAAAACGACTTGGTATCAGTTCTGATGCGTCCTATCGGTTTGAACGAGGAATTGATCCGAATAGTACTGCCGAAGCTTCTGCGCGAGCGGCGAGTTTGATTGCAGAGATTTCCGGCGGCGAAGTTGTTCAAGGTCTTATTGACGTGTACCCTAAAAAAATTGCGCCGAAAAAAATTACTCTTAATGTATCACGTGTAAATTCTATTTTGGGAACAGCAATCTCCGCAAAAGAAATAAAAAGTATTCTTAATTCGATCGAGATCAAAACGAGTGAGAGAAAAGAAAAAAATACTTTTCGTTGCATCGTTCCAACATTTCGTCCTGACATTGAACAAGAAATTGATCTTGTTGAAGAAGTTGCTCGAATGTACGGCTATGATAATATTGAAAACAAAATTTCAAGCGAAGTTATTTTTAGTAAACCTGATAGAACTGAAAGTCGAATTAATTCAATCCGTACGTGGTGTGTTGCAAACGGGCTAAATGAAATTTTAACAAATAGCCTGATCGAAGCATCAACCGCAAAGTTATTTTCTCAAGATATTGTTACGGTAAAAAATCCGTTAAGCATCGATCTTGAAATTCTTCGCCCATCGTTACTGTCAACGATGTTGCAAACGCTATCGTATAATTATAATCACGGAGCATCGCGGTTACAAGTTTTTGAAATAGGCAGAATATTTTCAACTTCAAATGAAGATGGAACACCTATTAAAGGTTTTAGCGAAAAAAATATTTTAGGAATTTGTCTTTCTGGTGAAGCAAATCACCTTTCATGGTGCGTGAAACAGCGCAATGTAGATATTTTTGATGCTAAAGGGCTTGTTTTGTCTCTTTTGAAAAGCATTGGTCTTGACAATAGTGATTTTATTTATTACAATGCACCAAGTTCTTTAACTGAAATGACCATAGGCGTTGAAATTAATAACACTTATGTAGGTTTTATCGGTAAATGCAAGCCGGAAATAGCTAAGAATTTTAAGATTGAAAAAGATGTCTTCTACGCAGAGTTAAACCTTGACGAAATTGTAAAGGTTGATACGGTAAAAAAATACAAAGAGTTTTCAAAATTTCCGACAGTCATTCGCGATATAGCATTTGTGGTGAAAAAAGAAATAAATGTTGGAGAAATTGAAACAACCATTCGAGGCGTTGCAGATGACGCAGTTACATCGGTAACACTGTTCGATCTGTTTGAAGGAAAATCTATTGGCGAAGGGAATAAGAGTGTCGCTTTTTCATTACGCATCAATTCATCAGAGAAGACATTGACCGATTGCGAAATCGAATCAATCGTGTCGTCAATCATTAACGCAGTGGTAACAACATTTAACGCAAACTTACGAAGCATTTAATGGTGGATCAAAATTTTGAACAAGAATCTTCCGATGCAATTCACAGCGTTGAAAACGCTCTAGCGTCGTTATGGGATAAAGCAAGAGAAGCATCGCTTCTTATTTCAACATTGCGAGAAGAAAAAAAACGATTGCTGCTTACGATCAGTGAGTTAGAAGAAGATCTTCAACAATCGAAAAACGATAATATTCTTCGGCACGCTCAAATCGAAAAGATGAAAGAACATACTGCTTCTGAAAACGTGCAGAAAAATAAAACGATTGCTCTTGATCAAAATGAAAAACGGATACTTCAACAGAAATTAAGAAATGTTATTTCGAAACTAGATCAATATTTAATACCATAACAAGTAAGTTCTCTATCGGCTGACAGAAACTCACTTTTATTTTATGACAATGGACAGAAAAAGCGTACGTGTAAAAATATTCGGTTCCGAATATCCTCTTCGTGGCGAAAGCGAAGATTTCACCAAAAAGGTTGCCAATCATGTAGACGCAATGATTACCAGTGTCCATGATAAAATTCCTGAACAACCGCCACTGACAATTTCTGTTCTCGCTGCGTTGAACATAACTGAAGATCTTTATAAAGAAAAAGACAAAAGTTCACAACTTGTTTCATCGTTAGAATATGAACTATCGAAAATTACTAACTATCTTGATACAAGCATCAACAGCACCGAATCATAATGTAAAGGAAATAGAAAGAGTTTAATAGTATCCGCACTGTCAGCCACAGACAACATAAATAAAGAACCTATAGTTTTATTTATAGGGAGCTTAGCTCACAAGCGTAATATTACAGGCCTCACTCAAACAGGAGTTTGATTTTGCAACAAGCCTTCGGGTTTTTCACCTTGCGTGAAATAGCAGACAGTGGAAGTAAGAAACGTTTTGGCGGCACCCACTGTGTATAAGAAAGAGGGTTCTTTCTACACTTGTCTGAGGTTGTTGTGCGGGTTTTTTATTTTAAAACGGAGTATATAATGGATATTCAACAATTAATAATAGCTATCATCATTTCTACCGGATCATTTTTTGCAGGTTGGTTCATTAATAATCAAATTGGCAAGAACAAAGTTTCTACTGCCAAAGATGATGCAAGAAAAATCCTCGCGGACGCTGAACGGGATGCTGCGGCAATTCAAAAAGAGAAGATGCTTGAAGTAAAAGATGAATGGTATAAGAAGAAACATGAATTTGAGAATGAAGCGAACCAGAAACGGAATAAACTTCAATCATACGAGAAGCAGTTAGATACTCGCGAAGAGAATATCGATCGGAAGGTTGATGTTCTAAACAACAAAGAGAAGGATGTTAATTCGCTTCAAAAAATAAACGATCAAAAATCAACGGAATTAAAGCAAAAATTGATTGCGATAGACAAATTAATTGCTGATGAGAATATCCGTCTCGAACGCGCTTCGGGAATGTCAAGAGATGAAGCGCGAAAGTTACTTCTCGATAATCTTGTTGATTCTGTGAAAACGGAAGCTTCTCAAACCTTAAAAGATATTAGAGACAAGGTAAAAGAAGAAGCAAAGCGTGAAGCTCAAAAAATAATAGTGCAGGCAATTCAACGTTCCGCTGCCGATCATGCGGTTGAAACCACTGTTAGCGTACTGCATATACAAAGCGATGAAATGAAGGGAAGGATTATCGGTCGCGAAGGAAGAAATATTCGCGCATTTGAAGCAGCCACCGGAGTAGATGTTATTGTTGATGATACACCAGAAGCTGTTATTTTATCGGGTTTTGATGCATTCCGCAGAGAGGTTGCTCGAGTATCGTTGGAAAGATTGATTGCTGATGGTCGGATTCATCCTGCAAGAATTGAAGAGGTAGTAACAAAAGTAAAAGCGGAATTAGAAGAAGAAATTATTCGTGTTGGTGAAAATACTTTGCTTGAAGTAGGACTTCCCGGTGCACACAATGAGATTATTAAACACATCGGAAAAATGAAATATCGTACAAGCTACGGACAAAACCTATTGCAACACAGCATTGAAGTAGCGTACCTTTGCGGAGTTATGGCGGCAGAATTGGGAATTGATATAAATCTTGCGAAAAGAGCCGGCTTGTTGCACGATATAGGTAAAACAGCAGATCGAAGTGTAGAGGGACCGCATGCTATCATCGGTCTTGAAATGACAAAAAAATACAATGAAAATGCAATTATTGTAAATGCAGTTGGTGCACATCATGACGATATTCCTATGGAACATCCGATTGCCGCCTTGGTACAAGCAGCTGACTCGATTAGTGGAGCAAGACCCGGAGCCAGAAGAGAATCGGTTGAAGGATATGCTAAACGATTGGAGAAACTTGAAGAAATTGCTAAATCATTTAAGGGAGTATCTACAACGTATGCAATTCAAGCGGGCAGAGAAATTCGTGTTATTGTTGAGCATGATAAGGTAGATGATGCACAAGCAGATCAGTTGGCGCATGATATTGCACGCAAAATTCAACAAGAGATGGAATATCCCGGACAAATAAAAGTTGTTGTTATTCGTGAAGTGCGATCTGTTTCTTTTGCAAAATAACTTATCTCTATGATCTTTATTGGTGTTACAGGTGGCATTGGAAGTGGAAAATCGACAGTCTGTTCACTTTTTGAAAAAAAAGGAGTTCCTATATTCCTTGCAGACATTGTTGCAAAAAAAATTGTTGATTCGAATACAACCGTTCTTCAAGAGATAGTTGATCTGTTTGGGAATCAAGTTGTAGATTCATCAAACAAATTAAATAGAAAAATTCTTGCCGAGATAGTCTTTAAGGATTATAAACAATTAGATAAGCTCAACGCAATTGTTCACCCCAAAGTGTTTGAAGCATTTGAACAATGGAAAAAGCAGTTATCGAACAATGGTAATTACGCACTGGTTGAATCTGCTTTATTATTTGAATCAGGCATGTTTGAATTGGTAGATTATGCTCTTGCAGTTCTTGCGGACGAGAAAGAGCGTATCCGGAGAGTTGCTATTCGTGATTCCGTTCGTGATGAACAAGTAACAGCCAGAATGAAACAACAAATATCTACTGAAGAACTTCTCGAACTTTCCGATTTTCAAATCCAAAATAATGGAACGGTACACGATCTAACTTCAAAAATAAATTTTTTCCATGCATTATTTTCCACATTAACTGCCCCAAAAGATTTAGAATGAACGCCAAAGAAAAAGAATCCGAACTTTTTTTCCATACCTATAAACGATTACCTCTTGAAGTTGAACGTGGTGAAGGATGCTATCTGTTTACGACCGATGGAAAAAAATATCTCGATATGTTTTCAGGGCTGGCTGTAAATGCGCTCGGTTATGCTCACCCTGCGATCATAAAGGCAGTTGATGAGCAAGTTCGAAAATATACTCATCTCTCCAATTTTTTTATTCAAGAACCTCAATTACAGTTGGCGGAACGATTATTGTCTTTGTCGAGATTCGATAAAATATTTTTTTCCAACAGCGGAACCGAAGCGATTGAAGGCACAATAAAACTTGTCCGGAAATGGGGAAAGAAAAATGGAAAGAAAAATATTTTCGGAATGAGCAACGGATTTAGCGGACGCACGATGGGTGCTTTATCGTTGATGGACAAAGAAAAATATCGTGAGGGATATGAACCGTTTCTTCCGAATTTTGGAACGATTGAGTTCAACAATTGTAATGATCTCCATTCACAGGTGAATGAACATACAGCAGCAATTTTTTTGGAATTCATACAAGGTGAAGGCGGAATAGTTGCCACAACACAAGAATTTGTTGATTCACTTAATTCGCTGCGCGAGAACTATGGATTTTTGATTGTTGCCGATGAAATTCAATCTGGTATTGGACGAACGGGAAAACTTTTTGGATTTCAACATTTTAATATTGTTCCAGATATTATTACCGTTGCGAAACCAATAGGAGGCGGTCTTCCGCTGGGTGCAATTATTGGTTCAAAAAAAATTGCCGATATTTGGACGTATGGAGTTCACGGGACCACGTTTGGCGGAAATCCAGTCTCGTGTGCAGCAGGGGTTGCAACAATTGATACCATAATGACTGGCTCGTTCCTAAAAAATGTTAATGACACCGCTGAATATTTTACGTCGAAACTGATTAGTCTTAAATCAAAATATCCAATCATCAAAGAAATTCGGGTTTATGGATATATGATTGGGATAGAATTGACCGTGGAAAGTTCCTTAATAGTTGAACAAATGTTGCATAAAGGAGTATTAGTAAATTCAACCGCCAATACGGTTATTAGAATACTTCCACCATTGATTGCAGGGAAAAGAGAATTTGATATCTTAATTGAAACTTTGGACGAAGTTTTATCAAAGCATAAGATTGTTTGACTCTGAAAATTTTTTTAGCTAAAATCTAAAAGAATTTTAATTCAATCATACAAAACAGCGGTATTATCGGTAATTCATTTGCAATTGATGTAACGCTGAGTTCACAAGCATACACACAAAAAGTTGGCACTAACTCACAATTTGATTTTACGGTTGGTACATTAAGTACGTCCCTAATAATATATTTCTAGGAAAAATATCGTTTCTTACATTATAGGGTTTATCAAATCGGATTTTATTCGCAGTCTGTTCGAATGATAATCCGTTATATGTATAGCATCTTACATATAGTGAGATACGTACAATGATCTTCTTTCAATTCCGCTTTTAGTTTGTCTCTATGGAGTGAGGGGGAGAATAGAATTGGGATCTTTATTGAGGTGACAACAGACCGGTAATAAAAAAATAGATACGCGGAAGACATTTACTGTGAACTCAACTCATCTCTAAAATAATTTCATTTACAAGTGTAGTGAAATCATTTTTCACTCGGTTGGCGGTTTCCGTAACTTCTTCGTGGCTGAGTTTTGTTGGAGAAATTCCGGTAGCCATATTTGTAATGCAGGATATACCAAGAATTTCTAATCCGTAATGGTGTGCAACAATTATCTCGGGAACCGTAGACATTCCAACTGCGTCAGCTCCCATTGATGCCATCATTCTAATTTCCGCAGCAGTTTCGTATGTAGGACCTTTTGTCCAACAGTACACTCCTTCTTTTGTTACAATTCCATTTTTTATGGCAACCGATTTTGCTTTGGTCAAGAGTTGTGCATCTAAGTAACCCCACCCTCCGCCTACGGCGGTTTCCCTCCCCTTAAAGGGGAGTGATAAAAGGGTGGGGTCTCCAATCAACGGATTTGCACCGGTGAGATTGATATAATCGCTAATAAACATCAACGTGCCGGAATCAAAATTACGATTGATGCCGCCGGCGGCATTTGTTACAATCAATTTTTGAACACCAAGTTCTGCTGCAATTCTAATTGGATAGACAACTTTTTGAACATCATTGCTTTCATACAAATGTACACGTCCTTGAAAAACAATTAATTGTTCGGATTGTTTGGAACCATTTTCGAGTTTACCAAAAATTATTTTCCCTGCGTGACCGTGAACAGTTGAGACAGGATAATGTGGAATCTCAGACGTAGGGATGGAAATGGGATTTTTAATTTGCTTCGCAAATTCTCCAAGTCCGGAGCCGAGCACAACGGCAATTTTTGGTTTTATAGAAATTTTAGATTGTAAATATGATATCGATTCGTGAAGAGGTGTATCCATAAATTCTACTTTATTCTAAATGTTACTGAAAAATGTATTATCCAATTAAAATACCAGCAATTGTTGCGGTCATCAATGTCGAAAGTACTCCGCCAAGAACCGCACGCAAACCGAGTGACGCAATGTCTTTTTTACGGTGTGGAGCCATTGGAGAGATTCCCCCTATTTGAATTGCAATGGAGGAGAAGTTCGCAAATCCGCAGAGTGCGTAGGTTGCCATCATAACACCTTTTTCACTCATTACGCCTGTTTTAATGAGCGAAGCAAGATCTAGATAAGCGACAAATTCATTCAAAACGATTTTAGTCCCTAATAAACTTCCAAAATTAAATGCATCAGCCCACGGAACACCAATCGCAAACGCAACAAATTGTAATACTGACCCAAAAATAAATTGCATAGATAATGTTTGATTAAAGTGAAATTGGAGATAGGCATTTAATCCGGTAACATCTCCGGCGTATCCTAAAATTCCATTAAGCATTGCAATTAAAGCAATGAAAGCCAATAACATACCTCCAACATTCAATGCAAGTTGTAGTCCATCGGAAGCACCTGTGGCTGCTGCTTCGATAGCGTTCGATGCGTTTTTTTCAACATCAAGTTTAACAGTTCCTTTGGTTACCGGTTCTTTCATTTCCGGATAGATGATTTTTGAGATGGCAAGCGATGCAGGAGCGGCCATTGCACTTGCTGCCAATAGTTGAACCGCAAATTTTAACTGTGCTTCTGCCAACGGAATTTGGTTGGCTTCTGCAAAAGATTGACCTAACATTTGTATATAACTTGCCATTACACCGCCGGCAATTGTAGCCATGCCGCCAACCATAATCGTTAAAATCTCAGAATTGGTCATTGTTCCTATATATGGGCGAATGAGAAGTGGGGCTTCTGTTTGACCGACAAAAATATTGGCTGTGTTCGATAACGATTCTGCACCGCTTGTTCCAAGAAGCTTTACCATTACTTTTGCCATTACTTTTACCACAGCTTGGAGAATTCCAAGATAATATAAAAGAGATGTTAAGGCAGAGACAAAGATAATTGTTGGTAATACCTGAAATGCAAAGAAGAAGCCAAGTGAATTTGCTCCGGAATTAACGGCGAGATTACCAAAAACAAATTGTGCACCTACCATTGTGTAATTTAATAATGCGACAACTCCGACACCAATTCCATCAATAACATCTTTCAGCAAACCTAAGGGCCAGAACCATGAACGAAGAGTGATACTATGGATAATGAAAATCGCAAAGATCAATTGGATACCAAACGCCTTTGCAACCAGCATCCAATTTACATGTTTTTTGTTGTTCGAAAACAAAAATGCAATCCCTATAATAAATCCAACACCACCAATGCCTCTTACTACCGATATGATATCCATGGTTCTCCTAACGTGTTATTACACAATCTATTTATGATAAAAAAAAATCCAACCTATCAAAAAGTCGGAAATGTAAACTAAAATTATTATGGAATATAATGACATTTTCTGCATCGTGCTTCATACGAATCTGCCGCGCCTACAACAACACGATCAGCATTTGCAATTTTCCTTTGAGTTCTGTCTGCCGGATTTCCACATACAACACAGATCGCCAATGTTTTTGTAATGTATTCAGCCGCTGCTAATAATTGAGGAACAGGTTCAAACGGAACGCCGCGATAATCCTGATCT
>JANONI010000089.1:0-5208 GCA_031420755.1 Bacteroidota bacterium
TTATCTTATTTTAAAAATTAACTTCCAAAATTCCGGTTTTATTGTTATATTTATACGGTAATTTTTTCGGGAAGTAGCTCAGCCCGGCTAGAGCGCTTGGTTTGGGACCAAGAAGTCGCAGGTTCGAATCCTGTCTTCCCGACACATTAAAATCCTCTCATATTTTGTGAGGATTTTTTGTTTTAAACAAAAACCATTTATATCGAACCGCAACAGCAAAATCCCCCGCCATTTTTTAAAATTCGTAGAAGAAAATAATCATTTTCTCTAATATTTGGAATGAAAATTTTGTATTTTCTTTTGTATTTTTTTTCATCTCATTATTCTATTAACGCTCATTCTGGATGAACATTTTCTCACGTCTTTCTTTTCATTACCGAATTTTTATTGTTGTGGGACTGTTTGTTGCGGTTTCCTTTACAATACTATGGCTTTTTGTACGACCGTTGTATGAACGCCAAGTTGTTGAAGAACGCACAACGATTGTTCAGGAATTGAAACATTTTGCTGTTCGTTCAATCGATGAAAAACTTGAACAGTGGATCGATATTTCGCGGTACCTTGCGTGGAATCTTCAGAATCATCCGAGTGATGCAGAAGTGTTGATGCGCCAATACATCGCGTTCGATACGGCGATCGTTCAAATCATTGTAGCATCACCGGAATTGAATGATGAATATGTCGTTACAAGTTCTTTATACTCCAAATTTGCGTTTGATCCTTCCAAAGAAGAGTGGATGAATGTTGACAGCGATTCTACAATTAAATTACTGTGGTCAAACAGCAATGAACTCAACCAACAGATTTTTGGTGTACGAAAATTGTTTTTCATTGACCGAACGGCGTATCTCATCACCATGTTTACCAGCACAAATAATTTGTTGTCACAGTTAAACAAATTACCGGTAGGCGGCCAGTTCGTTGTTCAAGTCGGCGATGAGAGCCGTTTCATTTTTAACAATTCGAAAATTATATTCCCACTCGCTCAATCATCGTGGCAGAATCTTTCCGTGATGCAGGATGTTTCGGTTGAACATACCAAATGGAAAGTGTTCGTCTCGAAGTTATCTTCCGTGCCGATGTTTCTTCTCATCAGTATTCCAATGAATGTCATCCTTCAGCCGGTGCACGATCTGTTCGTCTATTCTTCGCTGGCGATCTTTGGCGTTACATCGTTCGTTGTTATATTTGGATGGATATTTTCTCGTCAATTGTCAAAACCGCTCTCAAATTTGGTGCGCGATGTTGAACATTTAAGCACGCTCGATTTTTCACAGCCGATCGAAATTCCACCGTTGCAGGAAATTGCACGAGTCGCAACAACGGTTGAATCGATGCGAACAGTGCTCGAACGGTATCAACGCATTAATGTGGAAAAAATTATTTTTGAGGAATGGAAGAATAAATTCTTTCTTCTGCACAGCGAAGATTGCATTTGTATTACCGACAGCAGCGGCGCATTTACTTTCATGAATGAACGATTCATAAGTTTAAAAGATGAGCTGCAAAAGACCGCAACTGTTTCAGATAAAAAAGCATTGTTCTCTCATCAGCACATTGCGCGATCGAAAGAGACATTGCGGGAAGAGAACAACGGGGAGTATTCTATTACATTTCATCAATCAGAATTATCTATTGAAATTCCCAAACGTGAACCGGAGTTCTTCCGATTGCATGATGTAACTATCACAAGAGAACGGGAACATCTTGGTTCGCTGATCGTTCTTCACGATCTTACGAACGATCGATTGATCGATAAAACAAAGACCGACATGATCAATTTCATTGCTCATGAATTGAAAAATCCATTGAACAGTGTTATGGGCTTCGCATCGCTTATCATGGAAGAAGTGGATTTGACAAAGGAAGAACAATTGAACTTTGCCGGCATCATCCATAAAAGCAGCAAGACGATGAACCAGCTGATCAACCGATTTTTGGATGTGCAACGTCTTGAATCCCATTCCGTTGAATATCAAAAAGAACATATCGCTCTGGTTGAATTGGCTCGTTTTGTATGCATCTCGCAGCAACCGCAGTTGGATGCAAAATCACTTACATTGGTATTCAACGCCGAAGAACATATTCCAAACGTTACGGTCTCTCCGGAATTGATGAGAGAAGCATTCGTGAACCTTGTTTCGAATGCGATAAAGTACGGCGACGAAGGACGAACAATAAATGTTGAAATGAAAATAAAAGAAGGATCCATACTCTTTATCATCACCGATCACGGCTACGGCATTTCGATCGAAGATCAGGAAAAATTGTTTTCGAAATTCTTCCGTGTTACGTCCAATAAAAAAGCCGCCGCCCAGCTCGGCACCGGATTAGGATTAGCACACGTAAAAGAAGTAATGAAATTCCATAAAGGCGATGTTTCTTTAGAATCGAACAATACTATAGGATGCCGATTTACACTCACCATTCCGATTGCATGAAAAAAAATATAATAATTTCTGTCATATTATTTTCCTTTACACTTTTACCGGCACAGATAAAATTCTCGTCGGGTGAGCTTACTAAAAAAACCGTTGAATTGACGGGCGATGCATCGGCGTGGTCTATTGTTGTGTCATTCGCACAGCGAGATGAAACGACAAATTCATTCACATTGTCTAAAAATGCGCTGGTTCAAATAAAAAAATTTGAACAACTGCACAAGAAAGTAAAAGAAGGAAAATTACTGTTTAACAAGCTGCTGAAAGCCGGCGCACGAGTTTTTGCAGCGGAAGAATTACAGCGAGCAACATCTCTCGGTGTTGAATACGATTTGAATGTTAAGGAAGGAAATTTTTCCGAGGTCTCAAAGGCGGGTGGTCTCTACCTTTTTTCTCTCAATAAGATCAGAAAAGAAATTGAACAAAAACGAAACGAAGATATTGATGCGTTGATCGCCGAAAAAAACGGCGATGTGAACAAGCGAAAAGGATTTCTCGGCGAATGGAAATCTGCACAAAAAGGTGAACTTCTGACTCAATCCGACGGTTTAAAAACCGGCAACGCAAGTTTTGCGCAGCTTGCGTTTACCGACGGCGTTGAAGTGATCGTCGATCCGAATTCAACCGTTGTTATCCGGCAATCAACAATGGATAAACTCGATCAAAGCATACGGCGGGATATTGCTCTTGTAAAAGGAAGTTTGTTGACCAAACTGACCGAGAGTGCGAAAGAGAGAAATAATTTTACACTCCAAGCCGGTACTTCCGAATCGCAAGTGCGTTCGGGAAAATTTTGGGCAAGTGCGGTTGAAGAACGCCGCGTAAAATTTTCAAATTACGATGGAACAATGGATGTCTCTGCAAACAAAAGTAAGGTTCAATTAAAATCTAACGAAGGAACAATTGTTGAAAAAGGAAAAGATCCTCTCCCGCCGATTCCGCTGCTTTCTGCACCGCATCTAACGTGGAATGGAATTGATTCCGTTATCTATTCCGACAATTTCTTATTGCAATGGAATTCCGTACAATATAGTACCGGATATAAGATTGAACTGTGTAAGACAAAAGAATTCAATACTGACACAAAGCTTTTTTCCACAATACAACCCAATCTAAAGCTCGATAATGTTGAGCTTGGAATTGTCTTTATTCGTCTAACCGCAGTTGATAAATTTGGACTTCGCGGAATAGAAAGTCCGACCTATAAATTATTGCGTGTAGAAGATAAACTTCCGCCGCCAATTTATGTTGACGGCTGGGACACCGACAGACGATATTCGGCACTTCCTCGTATAACGGTAAAAGGAACGACTGAAGCTGATGCAGTATTGTTCATCAACGGAAAACCATCACCGCTTGATGCGAACGGCGCATTCTCAATCACTATTGCAGTTGAGAAAGCTGAAAAACAGTTGAATCTGAAATCAACGGATCGATCAGGCAATTCACGAGAGCGTATTTTATCAATTGTACAGATCGACACAAATCGGGTTGCACAGATTGACTGGAACTGTCCGGTTGATGGTTTGACATTAGTACCAACGACTGGTGAAATTTCGGCGCACGGAACTGCATATTCATCAATGAAAATAAAAGTAACGCACGGCGAACAAACATCGGTTGTTCAAACGGATTCGCAAGGAAACTGGGCTGTTTCCGTAAAACGTATTGCTGGCGCGCACTTGACGCTGGTATTTGAATCAATTAGTGATAATATTATTATCGTAACAAAAACTTATCAGGTAGAATAAATGGCAGTTGCACAACTCATTCAACAAAAGAATATTTTAATTTTGAATACTTTCCGGACTTTAGCACGTTCGGTTTTGCTGCTGTTAGTCTCTCTATCGGCGGTTTCATATTCACAGGAAGTTTTTCTTTCTGTTTCGGGAAATCAGGCAAACGTAAAAGAAACCGGCGACAATACGCATCAATACGATATCTGGATCAAACCGGAAGAACATGCGGCGAACGCAACTCTGCATGTGTTCGATGCAGGTCTCGGTGGTGTTGCCGATATTATTGCCGGCACGAGTGAAACAAAAACAATTTTTGAACTTATTCCCTTCGATCAACTATACTCGTACTCGAATGGAAAGCTTACAACGGTTTCACGCACTGCAAAAGCTGCCGCTCGTCTTTCAACTCTTACCGAGCAGCAATATCTCAATCGGTGGACAAAATTTTCCACGCTTTCCACATTTTCAAAAAACGGGTGGATACTTCGTGTTCGAGCGTTGGACGGAAATGACGTGAATAGTTTTCAACTTGTTGTTGCCGATTCCACTTCGGTTACTTCGGTACGAAATGATTGGTCGCTTATTGCACTCGATCTTTCGATTTGTTTGTTCCGCATCGCTCCGACCGCCGAAATGCAAATCCGACCGTATCAACCGGCGGAAGGTTCAATTTCGTCGTTCGCATCGTTCGGTGAAGAACAAATACAAGTTGGCGTGCGAGATGAATTTGGAAACAGTTCAAAGCTTCCGGCAGCAAAAGGATTTTTTGTTCCACTACTTCCCAATGGCTTGAAGAATAATTGGGGGCTAACAATTTCAGGATCGCCGCTGAAAGTGAACAATCTTGTCATTAAAGGAATTCCCTCACCGATGCTGTGGGAATTGAAACCGACGATCGTTCGCCAGCCTCAGCGTCCGGAGATCGGCATCGTTCAGATGGCAAGTACGGTATGCAACAGTGTTCTGTTAACCTTACATGAAGCAGCGAAGAAAAATCTTTTTGGCGGAACTCCGAAATGGAGTTTTGA
>JANONI010000090.1:0-2332 GCA_031420755.1 Bacteroidota bacterium
TTGTACGAACTCCCAAGGATTGACCGGTTCTTGAATGATCTCGGCTTTCTCCCAGAAATGAAGATTATCGGAAACCATGAGATAATTGTTTTCGCCATCCTGACGGGAAAGCATATAATATTTTCCGTTGATCTTTCTGGGGAAAAGACCCATTCCTTTATTTTGAACCGCGTTGCCGTTCAGCGTTATGATATTGAAGGTGAGAAAATCTTTTGTTTCTATCAATTGCGGAAGAATCGCAAATCCGTCGTATGCCGTATAGGTGGCATAATATGTAACATCGCCATTATCATCAACAAACCGAACAAACCGAGCATCCTCAATTCCTTTGCTTTCACTTTTTAGTACGGGAAAAATTACGCGTTCAGAGATTTTTTGATCCGGACGAAATTGCAGGGTGTAATTTGAATTACCTAAGGATGAATCCTGGTGAACTTCAGTAGTCTCTGCAAATTTACTTTTTTCATCGAATACAATTGAAGCATCTTTTCCAATAATTCCAGAGCGAAAAACAATTGAAGAAATATGCCCCTCTCCCGTTGCTCGCAGACTCATGATAAAGCGAAGACTTCCATCGGAAAGATTTTTCTGATCGGGATGCGCTACGATGGAAGGATTAAAGAGTGCTGCAGATTCAATCGAGTATTCCATTGTAAAATAAGCTCCGATAAGCATTTTTTGGGCTTCGTGTAACGGTGTAAATTGAGGAATATGTTTGGCAACTTGATCAAAATGTTGTTGCAAAACACTGTTGAGATTTTTATGACGATTGGAAAAATCTTTTTTTATTTTGTCCAATAACTCCACCGCTTGAACATCGGACAATTTCAATATCCTATCAATAGTTCTTTTGATACGCGGCACATCATCGGGAATGAGCGTTCTGGTGATAACACGGAAAGTGTCCCGCATCAGTTTTATGTTTTCTCTTTTGACTACCGGTTTTACATTATTCGTTGTCTCCATAATCATTTTCCCATAAGTAAGTATTCTGCGCTATTGATATCAACCTGATAATCAAACTTGTTATTCTTTCCTAATCATTCTGTAACGATATTATCGTAATTTTTCCTTCAATATTTTTTACGGGTTCAGAAACTATGCATTGAATAATCTTCAATGCTCCTGCTTCCATATCAAAATAGTTATCATTAAAATCAGCATCGCATCCATCAATTTCTATCCGGACATCTTTTGCAAACAGATCGGTTTGCACACTTAAACGATACACCAATCCTTTTTTTTCAATAATCTTATTTGTGAAAAGAGGATTTGGCAAATGCAAATGTTTCGGTTCGGTAAAAAAGAACCTGTTTTCACTGATCACATAACCATCGGACAGCAAATGCGCCGCTATATACGATTCATATTTCTCAATACTATTAAATGAAGAATAAGGAATGTCGAGAATCTTGGAAGAGCTGTTTGGTTTTAGCAACACTTCAATTTCATTTCCGAAATATTTTTCTCCTTTAACTGAAAGTGTCTTCACTTCCAGCAATCCTTTGAATCGTTCAAGTGAATCATTTGTTCCCCACACTTCAATGTTGCTGCCATTCATTTTTATCGAAACCAGAATTTTCGCAAAAAATCTTTTCGTATAGAAATACGATGCTTTCGGTCTAAGCCCGCTGTCGATCACCGCCCAACTGCTTACGGGCCAACAATCGTTCAATTGCCAATATAATGCACCGGCAGTATTAAATTTTCTACGCCGCCAATGTTCAACTGCTGTCTTGAGCGCGTTGGCTTGAACAAGTTGTCCGCGATAGACGAAATCGTTGAAATCCTTTCCGACCGTATAATGTGCCGCTTGAAAACGGAACAACCGTTCCTGACCTTCGACCAGTTTGTTGTGATGTTCGATCACCGGATGCTGAGGTGTTCTGTCTTCCGGCAGTGTCACTTCCTCCCACGTTCTGATATTCGCAGGCGCTTGAAATCCGAACTCAGAAACGAAGCGAGCATTGACATTTTCGTAATCCTTATAATCTTTCCAAAAACCCCAAACGTGCCACTGATGATGTGTCCCGTTCGTTTCGTCATTCGGAAATCCCGCACCAAACGGCGAACTTCTCCAGTACGGACGCGAAGCATCTAATTGTTTCAAGATTGCTGGAAGAATATCGCTAAAGATTACTGCGCCATTCATATCATCCGCCGTCTTATCAGGATTTTCAGTACAGAACAACCATTCGCATTCGTTGTTGCCACACCACACCGCAAGACTCGGATGATTACGTAATCTCGTGACTGCTTTTGTTGCTTCATCCTTCACAAGATTCAAGAACCACGGCGTTTGTGGATATTCACCGCAAGCAAACATAAAATC
>JANONI010000091.1:0-2070 GCA_031420755.1 Bacteroidota bacterium
TTCATCCAAGGGACATACTTTGGGATCACCGGGACATCGGTTCTGACAATATCCTTCGGGAGGTAATATTGCTTCCGATCTATTTCCGAGTGATCCCCATAATTTTGGCGAACACGCTGTAAGAGGACAGAACATTGTTACTGTTGGAACTTTTAACGCTGCTGCGATATGCTGCGTTCCCGTGCTGGATGAAACAAGAACCGAACAACAACTGCATAACGCAATCAATTCTCTCAGATTATTTCCGGAATAGACTAAATGTTTTTTTTTGAATGGATGAAAATATCTTTCAAGTTCTTTGTTACGCATTCCAATATTAATGAACAATTGATACTCTGAGGGAAGAGCATTAATCAATTCAACATAACGGGTCGGAGTCCAATTTGGGACGGATCTGTTCGAACTCGGGTTTATTCCGATGATTGGTTTTGAAAGATCAAAACCAATTTTGATGAGAATTTGTTTTGCGTGTTCTTGTTCTTGAGATGAAATAAAAAGTTCTGGCGTAAGATCGTCGTTGACTACGCCAATTTTTCTTCCAAGATCCATAACATAATCAGCTTCATGACGAAGGGGGATATATTTATTTCTGCTGACAGTTCTCGTTCCCGTGATGATCTGATACAATTTTCCGCCAACACCAATTCTTCTCTTTATTCCCGCAAGAAACATCATCCACGCGTGACGCTCACGAGGTAGAGGCATCAAGCCCGTATCAAAATTCAATTCACGGATTTTTTTTACCTGTTTCCAAAAGCCCGATCTTCCTGAATCTTTTCCCCGTGGATCATCAGTTATAAGTATGTCGATGTAAGGATTATTTTCGAGGAGAACACCTGAAACAGAATTCACCATGACTCCAACAAAAGAATTAGGAAAAGATTCTTTTACAGCGCGGATAAGCGGAGTTGTTAAAACAACATCGCCGATACGATCAGGACGAATGATAAGAATACGACGTGGTTTCATTCCAGAACGGATTTATAGACAGTGAGAGTTTTTTCCGCAACACGACTCCACAAAAATTCTTTCTTAATATGCTCTTTAAGTTCTGGATTTTTCTTTTCATTTAACGATGTTATGATTCCTTCTCTAATGGAATCAACCGAATACGGTTCAACGTATTGTGCCATCGTAGTAAAATAATCTTTTGTTCCACCATGCGGAGTGATGACTATTTTCGATCCCGCAAGCGCAGCTTCTAATGCAGCAATTCCTGGAGTTTCAAATAACGATGGGAGAACAAAGACATTTGCAGCTGCATATGCGGAGGCAAGTAATTCTGAATTATTGTCTATTCCGGGAATGATAAGAATATTTTTTGATTTTTTTGCTTCTTCAATGCATTGTTTTGAGTAAGGACTATCAGTGATTTTCCCAATAATAACCGCCGGATGATCGATATTTTTCAATGCGTGAATTAAATTGAGAATATTTTTTCGTGCGGGTCCAATGTGTCCAACATTCAAAATGAAATTATCGAGACCGTATTTTTTTTTGAAAATGGATGGATCGCCAAATTCAAAATGAGGATCGACTCCGTTCGGGACCATTGTAATTTTATTGTTTGAAATACCCAATCCATCACTGATCAAGCGTGCTTCATCATTTGTATTTGGAAGTACCACTTTTGCCCATTCACAGATCTGTCGTGTGTATTCAAAATTCGTCCAGATTCCGGATCTGAATTTCTTTAGAAATTTATTTACGGCAATTGTAGATTGAATTGCTATTGGAGAGCGTTGAGTAAAAAAAATTGAGGAAGTCACAAAAGGAATGTCAAAACTATGCAATGTTGATGCGAGATGGAATGTCCCCAAATTTGCAGAAAATAGATGAACTAAATCAACATTCTTTTTGTCAAAGTTTTCCCATGGATTCATCAATGACACGTCAACGCCAAGTTTTTCTAGTTCAGATTTTGTCTGTAAGATCTGAACCCGAGGTCCACCGTGTAGGATAGAAAGTGATTCATATGTTGCGAGTGTAATTTTCATTCAGTTATTTTAATCCACCAATCGAGTGCATTTTGTAGAATATGACGAATATCGAAAGCCCGTGAACGCATTG
>JANONI010000092.1:0-2087 GCA_031420755.1 Bacteroidota bacterium
ACTGTTTTTTGTACAAATTTAGCAATAAAATTTTTTATTGAAGAAATATTTCAACAATGATAACACTGAAAGAAACAAAAGAGAAGATTGAACAAGACAAACTACACTGGACAGTGTATCTTATGGACTTTGTTGATGATTTTAGATATTACAAAAATAAAAATGCGATTGAACAGTCATTCCAACAATCCGATGAAAGAATAGATGCATTGCTTGCTTCTACTGTGGACTACCTATGTTCTGAAATGAAACTACAATCGCCGAGTTGGGTTGAAAAGATACCGGCATTAAAAAATCCTTGGTTCGTTTCGGGGATTGAAAACCTTAAAGCGATAGCATTAGTCGAAAGTCCATTGCACTTTAGAAAAAGAAAAATATTTGTTTTAGAAAATTTTTTACATCGAGTCTAATGACCCATCTAAAATAAAGGGGTAAAATGTTATGGCACAAAAAATTTCAATATCGTAATATTCTGAAGCATTCAATCCGAAGAAAAGTTTACGTAACGTAGATCAAATATTCAAAAGGGTTGGACTGGAATAATAAAAGGAGGATGTATGAAGTTTACTGCGGTATACAAAAAAGTTAATGAAGGATATATCGGTTTTGTTGAAGAGCTTCCTGGTGCTAATACACAAGCTGCAACAATTGATGAGGCACGAAAGAATTTACGAGAAGCGGTTGAAATGGTATTAGAAGCTAATAGAGTATTGTCAGAAGAAAGTATGCCGATGGAAAATGTAATTAAAGAAGATTTCATTTTGTATGAAGCGTCGTGATTTGATTAAACATCTTGAATTATTAGCTGATGTTACGCAGAATCAAATGCGAAGCTCCAAAGGAGTCCTTCGGACATGCATACGCAGTAGGTATTTGTTGAAACCATTTCCACCAATTTTTTTAAAATATTTCTTGCTTCTCTGAAACTTTTATCGTAATATTACGATAAAGAAAACATCTATGGGAACAACGAAAAAAGAAGAGTTTACCGCAAAGCATAATCGCCTTGCAGAGTTGGCGAAAGCACTCGGTCATCCGGCGCGTGTAGCAATTCTAGAATTTCTTTCCAAAAGCAATTCATGCATGTGCGGCGATATTGTTGAAGAACTTCCTCTTTCACAATCCACAGTATCACAGCATTTGCGTGAACTAAAAAATGCCGGATTGATCAAAGGAGAGATCGAAGGAACATCGGTCTGTTACTGTTTAAATGAAAAAGGTTGGAATGAAGTTCAAGCATTGCTCGGCGATTTCCTTGTTTCTGTAAAGAAATGCTGTTGAAAATTTTTTACCCATATTCATCGTAATATTGCGATAATAATTTTATTATTTTATCATCAAAGGAGAACTATATCATGCCTACCGATACGAAGTATGCTTCGCATCAAGAACTGAAAGATCTCGTAAAAGAAAAATACGGCGAGATCGCTTTGCAATCAAAGGAACAAAATGAAACATCGTGTTGCGGCAGCGGCGGATGCAGTTCAACAGTTGATTTTTCAATCATGTCGGAAGATTACACCAAACTTTCCGGTTATGTTGCCGATGCAGATTTAGCGTTGGGCTGCGGACTTCCGACAGAATTTGCACAGATCAAATCAGGCGATATTGTTGTTGATCTCGGTTCTGGTGCGGGAAACGATGCGTTTGTCGCTCGATCAATTGTTGGAGAAACCGGTCACGTCATTGGGATTGATATGACCGAACCGATGCTTGAAAAAGCAAAGAAGAACGTCGAGAAGCTCGGTTATACCAATGTTGAATTCCGGTTTGGCGACATTGAAAATATTCCGATCAACAACAACACTGCCGATGTGGTCGTCAGCAACTGCGTGATGAATCTTGTGCCGAACAAACAACAAGCATTTTCTGAAACATTTCGTATTTTAAAATCGGGCGGACATTTTTCAATTTCGGATATCGTGTTGAAAGGTGAGCTGCCGGATAATATCCGCTCTGCTGCAACAATGTACGCCGGATGTGTTTCCGGCGCGCAGCAAATGGATGAATATCTGCAAACGATCAAAGATGCGGGGTTTATCAACATCAAAGTTCAGAAAGAACGAGAGATCAATATTCCAAATGAA
>JANONI010000093.1:0-1904 GCA_031420755.1 Bacteroidota bacterium
GTGCAAAAAAAAGAATGGGCAAATGCCATCGTTACGATTGCACATACAGGCGCAAAAGATATTTCCTATTACACAAAGCAGGCGGATATTCTCATTGCTGCGATTGGAAAACCAAACTCTATTACAAAAGAGATGGTGAAACCCGGTGCTGTGGTGATCGATGTCGGCATCAATCGTGTTGAAGATACAACCGCGAAAAATGGATACAGACTTGTTGGAGATGTTGATTTTGACGAAGTGAAGGAAATCGCTTCAGCAATTACACCTGTTCCCGGCGGAGTTGGACCGATGACGATTGCCATGCTGATGTTGAATACGTTGAAAGCAGCCGGTGGAAAAAGTTAGTCCCCATTGGCTTGCGTGTCGGAGAAGTGAGAAAGTTCGCCAAAAGCGAACAAAGTAGATGGTAATTATCCCAAAAAAGCAGACGCGGACTTTTGTCTGCGCTTTTGTTTTAAAAACAAAAGAACGGATCTTCATCCGTTCTTTTTGGATCACTTTATTTTTTTTTACGTTACACTTTTACTTTCATTTCATTCTCAACAAGTGTAACAAACTGTTGAAAAATTGCCCAAATTGCTTCGGGCGGTACGGGCTGTCTGTTACCGCTGTTATTGATTTCACCTTTGATCGCTGCGGCGTTTACGGTAAAGTATGCGGTAGTAAGATTACCTGCTATAATGTGTGTAGTATTATCTTCCATGATTTTGTCCCTTTCGCTCCATTCATACTACACTTTAAATCGGTCATAACCTATTTACACAATAAAGAAGTCTTTTCGAGATTATCACCTTCCATATATTCCTGTTACCATTGCCGTTGTTATTGTTTTTTCTTCAAGTGTCTTCTTAAATTCTGAAAGAGTTGCCTTTTCAGAAAGATCAATTTTTTCGACATTCAAAGCATACAGTGTTACAACATACGGATGTGCACCGGATCCTTTTGGCGGTTCAGGTCCGCCGTAACCGAGTGTGCCGTACGTGTTGAACAATTCCTTCGCACCGTTCGGCATAAATTTCTGGGAAGCACCTTCCGCAAGCGCAGAAACATTGCCGGGAATATTAATGACGAACCAGTGAACCCAGTTGTTTGCAACAGGATGAGGATCAACGATGGACAGTGCGAATGATTTTGTTGCAGTGGGTACATCTGTCCAACGGAACGGGAGAGAAATATTTTTTCCCCCATCAACGCCGTGGTATGTATATTTCGTTGGAATTGTTTTGCCTTCTTGAAACGCAGATGATGAAATTTTCATTGTTGCCTCCACATGATATGAAAATTGTTTTTTAACCTCCGTAAACTCTGTGGCTATTCTTTCGCTTTCCAGAAAATTCCTGCAATTGCCATTTGCCGTAATAGAGGAGCAACTTTATATCGTTCTTCGTGGTGAGAATGATATAATGCATCCAACACTGCAACTATGTTTGCAAAACCGATCAATTCGCCCCACGCAATTGGTCCGTGCGGATAATTTGTTCCGAGTTTCATTGCGTCATCAATCTCTTTCGGTGTGGCGACATCATTTTGTACGGTAAACAATGCTTCGTTGATGATCTGACAGAGAATTCTTGGCATCACCATTCCAACACCATCCTGCACCATTGCCGTTTCTTTTTTGATCGCATCAAACAATGTTGTTACAGTATCTGCAATTTTTTTTGAAGTGTGTATTGATGGAGCAAGTTCAATCAACGAATTTGACAATAATGTTGGGAACGCGGCAATTCCGATAAAACGATGTTTGTGTTTCAGGAAATGGGACTGCGACAGGATCGTTTCTGTTATTGAGGAAGAGATGATCGGTACATGTTCAGGAAGAGATTCATCCAATGTTTGAAGATTTTTCTTTTTCTGTTCGTTTGATTCCAAAGTCAATTCAAAAGCAGCGGTGATTTTTTTCG
>JANONI010000094.1:0-5554 GCA_031420755.1 Bacteroidota bacterium
GCCGTCATTAGCTGCCGTTCATAAACAACTCTCGGCGATCAGCGGAGTAGCGGGGAAGATCGTTGATAATATGGAAGCATCGCTTGCATTGCCAACGGCGACTTCGCTTCGAATTCTTCCTGTTCGTGTATTGGATGAAAATAGATCGCTGCTGAATAAATATCTCGGTTCACGTTCACGCGGAAAAGTTTCCTACACGCATATCATTTCGTGGGCGGTCGTAAAAGCATTGAAGAAATATCCGAACATCAATGCATCATTTGCGCGTGTTGAAGGTCAGGCGTATCGTGATGAGAAATCACAGATCAATATTGGCATTGCAGTGGATATTACAAGAAAAGATGGATCAAGATCATTGCTTGTTCCGAATGTAAAAAATGCTGAACAGATGAACTTTGCTGAATTTCTTTCGGCATTTGAATCTGTTGTTGAAAGAGCGCGAAAGTCTGCTCTCGATCCTTCGGATTTTCAATCAACATCAATTACGCTCACGAATCCGGGAACAGTTGGGACAGTTTCATCCACGCCGCGCTTAATGCCCGGTCAGGGTGCAATTATTGCAACCGGTGCAATTGGTTACGATGCGGCGCATCAGGGAATGTCTCCGCAGAACTTATCCGCACTCGGCGTAAGCAAAGTGATGAATATTACTTGCACTTACGATCATCGCGTCATTCAAGGCGCGGAATCCGGTCAGTTCCTGCAATATATTCACATGCTTGTGAATGGCGAAGAAAAATTTTATGACGATCTATTTTCCGATCTTCGAATTCCTTTCACCTCTGTCAAATGGTCAAGCGATGTAACTTCGGCGGGATTGGGTGGAGGAGCTGATCAGGAAATAATTGAGAAACAAGTGCGCGTGCAGCAGCTTGTTAATGCGTACCGCGTTCGCGGTCATTTAATCGCTCATCTCGATCCGCTTGTTGATGAACCAAAAAACCATCCGGAGCTTGATCCGAATTATTATGGATTAACAGTGTGGGATCTTGACCGGGAATTTCTATTTTCGAATAAAGAAGGTTATTCAAAATCATCACTTCGTGATATTCTTGATTCGTTGTACGCAACGTACTGTGGTTCTATTGGTGTTGAGTTCATGAATATTCAGGACCCGGTGCAGAAAAAGTGGCTCATTCAAAAAATGGAGTCGTCGCGGAATCGCCCGCCGCTTCCCCGCGAACGAAAACTACAATTGTTGAAAGTATTGATCCATGCCGAAGGATTTGAACGATATCTTCACACAAAATTCGTCGGTCATAAACGATTTTCTCTTGAAGGTGCAGAATCGTTCATGACAATTCTTGATGTTGTACTTGACGAACTTGCGGATACCGGAAGCGAACGCGTTGTTATCGGTATGGCGCATCGCGGTCGGTTGAATGTTCTTGCGAATACGATCGGGAAATCGCTGGCAAGAATTTTTTCTGAGTTTGAAGGAAGTGTCGATCCGAAAACGATACAAGGTTCCGGTGATGTAAAATATCATCTTGGCGCGCACGGTATTCATCGCACATTGAATGGAAAAGAAATCACCGTTGAAGTTGCGCCTAATCCAAGTCATTTGGAAGCCGTCAATCCGGTTGTCGAGGGAATGGTTCGTGCGATGCAGGATAGAATTGTGGACAGCGAGCGAAAAAAAACGATTCCGATCCTCGTTCATGGCGATGCGGCTTTTGCTGGGCAAGGAATTATTGCCGAAACGCTCAATCTTTCTCAATTAAAAGGATACCGTACCGGCGGCACCATTCACGTTATCATCAATAATCAAATTGGTTTTACAACGTCGCCGGATGATGCACGCTCAACTCCATATTGTACGGATGTAGCAAAGATGGTTCAAGCACCTATCTTCCATGTGAACGGAGATAATCCTGAAGCGTGTGCGCGTGTTGCTGCGCTTGCGGTTGCATATCGAAATCAATTCAAAAAAGATGTTGTAATAGATATGTACTGTTATCGAAAATACGGACACAACGAAGGTGATGAGCCGAGTTATACTCAACCGTTGTTGTATAAAAAAATTAAACATCAGCTGTCAACCCGTGAAATTTACGGCAACCGCTTGATCTTAGATAAAGAATTGACTCGTGAAGAAATTGTTGAGATGAAGGAAGATGCGAAGCTCCGTTTTGAACGGGCGCATGAAGCATCACAAAAACGTGAGATGCATCTGAGAGCCGAGATTGCGCTTGCCGTTACGCAAGAACAGATTGAAGCAATGCAGCCGTTCCACGAAACAAAAGTTTCAATGGATGTTCTACGTACAGTTTCGGAAAAACTTGGAACAGTCCCTTCCGATTTTGCAGTCAATACAAAATTGGTGAAAATGTTGGAACACCGCCGCACTGTGAACAATGAAACAAAAATAGACTGGGGATTCGCAGAGGCACTTGCATTCGGTACGCTTGTGTACGAAGGAAACGATGTGCGATTGAGCGGAGAAGATGTCGGACGCGGAACATTCAGTCATCGCCACGCAATTTTGTACGATGCAAATTCCGGGAACGAATATGTTCCTCTGAAGCAAATTCGCGAAGGACAAGGAAAATTTAATGCGTTCGACAGTTTGCTTTCCGAGTTTGCAATTCTGGGATTTGAATTCGGGTACAGTGTTTCCGATCCTCTCTCGTTAGTATTGTGGGAAGCACAATTCGGAGATTTTGCAAACGGCGCGCAGGTGATCATCGTTCAGTTCATCGCTGCATCGGAAGCAAAATGGCAGCAGCCGTGCGATCTTGTGCTGTTACTTCCGCACGGCTACGAAGGGCAGGGACCGGAACATTCCAGCGCGCGCCTTGAACGGTATTTACAATTATGCGCTGAAGAAAATATGGCGGTCTGCAACGTTTCTACGCCCGCGCAATATTTTCACGTTCTGCGCAGACAAATGCGTGATGCAAAACGTAAACCATTGATTATGATGACGCCGAAAAGTCTTCTTCGTCATCCGTTGGTGATTTCCACTCCGAAAGATTTTACGGAAGGGAAATTCAATCTTGTGATTGATGATGCAGGAGCGGTTGCGGAAAAAGTAAATCGTATCGTGTTATGTTCTGCAAAAGTTTATTATGATGCCTTACAGATGCAGCGTGACAATAAGATCGACAATGTTGCGTTAGTTCGTGTAGAACAATTCTATCCTTATCCTGAACAAGAATTACACACTATTGCAGAAAAATATTTCAACGCAACGGATATTGTTTGGCTTCAGGAAGAATCAAAAAATATGGGAGCGTGGAACTTCCTTGCGGATAGAATTCGTGAAACAATTCTTCCATCGCAAAAACTGCGATATGCAGGTCGTTCAGCATCGGCAAGTACCGCTACCGGCTCAATGAAACGTCATCAAATGGAGCAAGAAGAAATATTGAAAGATGCGTTGATGTAAAGAATGAAACAATTTAATCAAATAGAGAAAAATACAATTTCTGTTACTTCGTTAACCGAAGGAACAGAGGAGAAACGATATTGGTTTTCTCGTACACCGGAAGAACGTCTTCAAATGACCGAAATTCTTCGCCAACGAAATTTCGGCTATGATGCTACTAACGCAAGACTTCAAAGAATTCTTACTGTTGCTGAATTCCCACAAGGTTGAGAATTAGCTTATCGGTGGTGGGTATACGGATGGGATTTCAACCCTTAGACATTAAAGGTTTTTGATGAGTTTGTCATATTCTGAGTGTGATCCAATCCAAAACCAGATAATCGTTTTTTCTCGTTCCCAACGTCCCGTTGGGAACGGAAAGTTTGTGAAACTCCGTTTCACAATTACGCCTCATTTCTCCAATCAGTCTTTACTTCAATAAGTCCCTCTAATCCTTCATAATTTCTTGCACTTGAATATCGCCAATGTTTTGGGTCGTCCACGTATCCGCGTCTTACTGGATTGTTGTGAATGTATTCAATCTTTTGAATCAGCATCTTCTCGTTGTAAATCTCTTCCGGATGACTTCCTTCTTGCCACAGTTGATAGTCACTTCCTTTTTTATGATTCAATTTCGCCTGTCTCAATTTTTCTAACAATGGGATGGAATTTCGTCCTTCCAAATAGTCAATAATGTTTCTTGCGGTGAACGATTTAAATTCTTTTATCGTCTTACCAAGTTCAGGAGCTGATGCAATAAGATGGAGATGGTGTTCCGTAATAACGTAGGCATAGAGAATCACATGCCGTTCTTTCTGCACAAAACGCAGGGATTCAAACAACAAAGAAACAATCTCGAAGTTCATAAACAACGGCACCCACTCTACAACTGTCATAGTCAGAAAGTGTGGTTGCTGTTGGTTATAGATTTTATAACGTGTGCGTGTCATAACTTATAGTTTTTGATCGCGAAGTAGAACTTCGCTCAAAATGTGTTCCCAACGGGACGTTGGGAACAAGGAATAATCGTTTCTTCATTTTTCATTACACCAATTGCTCACCAGCCGATACCAACGCGAACCGAGTATATTTCTCTGTTTCCTTTGAGTTTTTTGAATTCTAAACTTGGGTGAGAATAATTGTGCTTCCAAAGTTGATAATTTTTTCTTGCGTTCTTCTGAACCCGATCCGGTAGATTTCTAAATCTATTTATGAATTCTTCCGTGAGTTCAGATTTCATAGTTCATCAAAACCCATCGGCTTGGTCTTTCCCTGTACGGAGGATTGTAATGCTTGTTCAGCAAGATGTTCGAGCGGTATTTGTGGTTGCGAGAGAGTCTTTTGCCACGCTAACTCGCCTTCAATATCAGTGAGTAATTGTGTGGCAATTTCGTCTTGTAATTCTACAGAGAGATTCTCTGCTTTTTTTATAACTTCCGATAGAAGTGCAGTCATAATAGTCTCACCTTTTTAGCAATCTAATTTTTTTGTGAACAACAATCAAGTTGACCTATCTCCCATTCATTTTGTTTCTTTGCTGTTCGACAGAAAGTGTACTTTGGACAGTTATACTGTCGAACTCATAACCTGTAGCGACAGTGCAACTGTTGTAGAGACTTATGTCCGACTGTGCAACTGTCGGACAACGAAGGTTTATTTCCGTTTGCTTTAATGTGTCGAAATGTATCTTCTTTTTGTGAGAGTAGCAATTGGATGCGGTGAACGGTAATTGCCACAATACTGTTGTTTGACTTTATTTTGGAAAAATCTAAATCCAAAGTCTTGAAATAGTGAAAGTGATACTGTATATTGATACTAAATGGATTCAAAAAATCTGTTTCCTCCCTGCCTGTCCAAATGACCGCTTCACGACAACAGGTTGGTGTGTTATCGCTACGGGTCGTATACAGTGGTCTGTTTTTTATAAACGTAGATTTTTAGAGATGCTCTGGTGTACCAGGGCAATTAAGCAATGAGAATTTATATTGACACTTCAGTAGTTGGCGGTTTCTACGACAAAGAATTTGACGAAGCGACCAGAGAATTCTTCAAAAAAGTTGAGAAGGGTGAAATCATTTTGGTGGTTTCAGAACTATTACAAGCAGAATTGCTTCGCGCCCCAGAACATGTTGGCAACCATTTAAACAAGTATTCTAAAAAGCAAATTCAAAAAGTTGAACTGAC